>DATMBA010000544.1:0-15179 GCA_035559635.1 Roseiflexaceae bacterium | reverse complement strand
CAGCGCCAGCATGCCGAGCATCAGCGCATAGATCACCCGGTCGCGCGGCGGGAGGGTGGCGTACCAGCCGCGCAGGCCGCCTGCGCCCGCGGCGGCCACGCCGGCCCCGGCCGCGCCCGCCGCCACGCCGCTCGTTGTGGGGACCATCAAACCCATGTATAATGGGCAATTGATGTGGCCACGCGAGAGGCAGTAGCTGGCCTGATCTACGGGTATCTCGATCGGCTCGCCGCCAACGTAGCAGCGGTGCTCGGGGGTGGGCGACGAGAAGCGGATCGCGCGATTTTGCTTCAGGCCCAGGTATGGGCAGTGGCCCGTTGGTTCGACCATGGCTCGTGCGGGGCCTCCTCGCCAGCGGTGTGGTACGACGCTCAGCCGTATTATAAGAACCACCACACCGCGGCGCAAAAGGTTACGATTACCGATAGCTTACATCTGCATTGCAGCCGGGCGTCTCAAGCGGGGGCCACGGGCCTGTGGGCCCCGAAAAGCCCCTTCGCGGATCCTATTTGGAGGGCTACGCCCCTCCAAGCCTCCCCGCGTGGGTGCGGGCGCCTGCGGCCCCGAAACATCCCCCTGGGATTCGTTTTGGAGGGCTGCGCTCCTCCAAGCCTCCTCACAGGGATGCGGGGGCGGTACCACCGCGCACCTCCTGTCAATAAGGGCGGCCCATGCGAGTCGTGATCGTCTCGGACATCCATTCGAACTATGTCGCGCTGGAGGCGGTGCTGGCGGCAGCAGGCCGCTATGATGAGCTGTGGAACCTGGGGGACACCATCGGCTACGGCCCCTGCCCGAACGAGTGTATGGCTGAGATGCGCGCGCGCGCGCAGGTGATGATCGCCGGCAACCACGACCTCGCCTGCCTCGGCCTGGTGGACCTGAGCGACTTCAACCCCGAGGCGCGGGCGGCCAACATCTGGAACGGGGCCCAGCTGCTGCCCGAGCACCGCGTTGCGCTGGAGGCCACGCCGCCGCTGCAGCACGTGAGCGAGCGCTTCCTGGTGGCCCACGGCAGCCCGCGCGACCCGGTGTGGGAGTACCTGCTGACGCGCGCGCAGGCGCAGGAGAACTTCAACCGCTTCGACCAGCAGGTGTGCTTCGTGGGGCACTCGCACGTGCCGCTGGTGTTTGAGCGCGCGCCCGGCGCGCGTGCCGACGGCCCGCAGCTGCCCGAGGACGGCGAGGCGCTCACGCTGCGCGACGACATGCGCTACATCATCAACCCCGGCAGCGTCGGCCAGCCGCGCAACCAGGACCCGCGCGCCGCGTTCGCCGTGCTGGACACCGAGGCGGGCACGGTCTCCTTCCGGCGCGTGACGTACGATATCGCCAGGACTCAGCAGCAGATGCGCACGGCGCAGCTCCCCGAGCCGCTGGCGCTGCGGTTGCAGTACGGGATGTGACCATGACGATTCTCGACACCTTCCGCCGCCGCCACCCCCGCTCCGCCGCCCTCTACGCGCAGGCGTCCAACTTGTTCCCCAACGGCGTCACCCACGACGGCCGCTTCGCCGCACCCTTCCCACTGTACGTGGAGCGCAGCGCCGGCGGGCGCAAGTGGGACGCCGACGGCAATGAGATCATCGATTACTGGACCGGCCACGGGGCGCTGCTGCTCGGCCACGGCCACCCGGCGGTGGTGGCGGCGGTACAGGAGCAGGTGGCGCGCGGCACGCACTACGGCGCCGAGCACCCGATCGAGCTGCGCTGGGCCGAGTTGGTGCAGCGGCTGTTCCCGGGCATGGAGCGGCTGCGCTTCACCGCCTCCGGCACCGAAGCCACCATGCTGGCGCTGCGCCTGGCGCGCGCCTTCACCGGCCGCCCGACGGTGCTGCGCTTCGAGGGGCACTACCACGGCTGGCACGACCTGCTGACGCGCGAATCGGACGCGGACGCGGCGCCCGGGCTGTACGGCCCGCTGGTGGACTCGACGCTGGTGCTACCGGCGGATCTGGATCGGGTCGAGGAGACGCTGCGCGCGCGGCAGGACATCGCGGCGGTGATCCTGGAGCCTACCGGCGCCTCCTACGGCGCAGCGCCCCTGCGGGATGACTTCCTGCGGGAGCTGCGCCGCCTCACCGAGGCACACGGCGTGCTGCTGGTGTGCGACGAGGTGGTGACCGGCTTTCGCGTGACGCCCGGCGGAGTGCAGCAGCGCGCTGGCGTCACCGCTGACCTGACCGCGCTGGCGAAGATCCTGGCCGGCGGCCTGCCAGGGGGCGCGGTTGGCGGCCGGGCGGACGTGATGCGCCACCTGGAGTTCGGCGACACGGCCTGGAACCGCAGCGCCAAGATTCGCCACAACGGCACCTACAATGCCAACCCGCTCTCGGCTGCCGCCGGCGTGGCAACGCTGGAATTGGTGGCCACGGGCGCGCCGGGTGCGCGAGCGGCCAGCCTGTGCCGCACCCTGATCGACGGCATGAACGACGCGATCCGCTCGCGCGAACTGGCCGGCTGGGCGGCCTACGGCGACGAGTCGATCTTCCACCTGCTGGCTGGATCGCGCGTGCCCTTCGCGCCGGGCGAGCTGCCGCCCGACACGCCCTTCGCCGAGCTGAAGCGCGGCGGCAACGGGCGGCTGCTGGAGTTGCTGCGGCTGGCGCTGCTGAACCACGGCGTCGACCTGATGCGCGGGCGCAGCGGCTTCCTCTCGGCCGCGCACACCGAGGAAGACGTGGCCGCCACCGTGCGCGTCTTCGCCGCGGCGTTGGACGATGTGCTCGCAGAGTACCGGGGTGCCTAGAGCGCCGGTAGAGAATCCGCTCCGCGGGGGTTTGAGGGGCGCAACCCCTCCGAAAAAGAGCGAGGATTCTCCTGGGGCGGCAGCCCCGTAGCCCCCGCAAACGGAGTTTGCTGATGAACCTCACGATCATCCCCGTGCCCTATAGCCTCGATGTCCCCGATACTGGGATGGGCAAGGCGCCCGAGGCGCTGCTCGCGGCGGGGCTTGTGGGGCGGCTGGAGTCCGCCGGCTGCACGGTGCGCGCAGCCCAGCCGGTGCGCATCCCGGCCTCCGGCGAGCCACGCGAGGCGCGCCTCGGCCAGCTGCTGGCGCTGCTCGGCAGAGAGGTGGCGCGGGCGCGGGCGGCCAGCGCCTTCCCGCTGGTGCTAGGCGGCGACTGCCTGACCGCGCTGGGGACGATCGCCGGCCTGCTGGACCCGGCCGACACGGCGGTGGCCTGGCTGGACGCCCACGGGGACTTCAACACGCCGGCGATCACCGTCAGCGGCTACCTAGGGGGCATGCCGCTGGCCTGCGCCGTGGGGCGCGGCCTGGACGAACTGCGGGCGGCCGCCGGGCTGCCCGCCGCGGTGCCGGAGGCCAACGTGGCGCTGATCGGCGCGCGCGACCTTGACCCGCTAGAGGAGGCGGCGCTGGCCGGCTCGGGGGTGGCGCTGGTGCGCGGCGCGGAGCTGGCGGGTGGGGCCAGGACGCTCGGAAGGGCGCTCGGGCCGCTCGGCGAGCTGTCGCAGCTCTACCTGCACGTGGACATCGACGTGCTCGACCCCGCGGAGGCGCCGGGGGTGGATTACCCGGCGGCGGGCGGGCTGCGCCTGGAGGAACTGCGAGCGGCGGTGCAGCGTATCGCCGGCATGGGCAACCTGGCCGCGCTGGCCCTCACCGCGGTGAACCCCGAGAAGGACGCCGACGGGCGCACCGTGCGCGCGGCGCTCGATGTGGTCGAGGCGGCGGTGGCGGAGGCGGTGAACGCGCAGCTGTAGCCGCGTGCTGCGTGCTGCATACTGCGCGGGAGCGCAGCGCGGGGGTGAGGGCGCAGCCCCTGCAATAGCTCTTTTCCGTATTGCCCGTCCGGCAAGGCTACCTATGCGCGTGATCACAGGTACAGCCAAAGGCCACAAACTGAAGGCGCCGAAGGGCCTCGGGACGCGACCGATGCTGGATCGCGTCAAGGAGGCGCTCTTCTCGGTGCTGGAGGGGTACGGCCCCATCCGCGGGCGGGTGCTGGACCTGTACGCCGGCACCGGCTCGCTAGGAATCGAGTGCCTCTCGCGCGGGGCCGCGTGGGCCGACTTCGTCGAGCAGCGGGCGCACGTCTGCCGGATCATGCGGGAGAACCTGGAGCACACCCGCCTGGCGGACCGGGCGCGGGTGCATCAGATGGCGGTGGAGCGCTACCTGGCGCAGTCCAGGCCCCCGGAGAAGTATGCTATAATCATCATGGATCCGCCGTATGCAGACCCGGCCATCGAGGACACCATCCGCGCCGTGTGCGCGTCGGATATGCTTGCCGAAGACGGGCTCCTGATCGTCGGACACTCGCCGCGCGTCGAGTTGGCCGACGCCTACGGCCCGCTGCGGCGCCGCAAGTTTCGCCGCCTGGGCGACTCATGCTTCTCGATCTACGAGTTGACGGCCGCCACAAGCGACGGTGACGCCCCCGCCGATGTGTAGCCCGCCCCACTGCCGCAAGGAGAAGGGCGTGACGATCGCCGTCTACCCCGGTAGCTTCGACCCAGTCACCAACGGGCACCTGGACATCGCCGCGCGCGCGGCGCGCGTCTTCGATACCGTGGTCATGGCGGTGTTCGACCGGCCAAATAAGAAGCTGCTGTTCGACACGCAGGAACGGGTGGCGCTGCTGCGTGAGGCCACCGCCCACCTGCCGCGCGTCCGGGTGGATACCTTCTCGAGCCTCACGGTGGAGTACGTGCGCAGCGTCGGGGCCTCGGTGATCATCCGGGGCCTGCGCGCCGTGAGCGACTTCGAGAACGAGTTCCAGATGGCGCAGATCAACCAGACGCTGGCGCCCGAGATCGACGTGGTGCTGTTCATGGCCGGGCACCAGTACACGTTCTTCAGCTCCAGCATGGTGCGCGAGATCGCTTCGCTGGGGGGGGATGTCTCCTGGATGGTGCCGCCGCACGTGGCGGCGGCGCTGCGGCGCGCCTACGGCGAGAAGCTGCCGTCGTGAGGGGGTGATCTGCCATCGAACTCGATCAGCTGATCGACGAGCTGGAGGATGTGCTGGCGGAGGGGCGGCGCGTGCCCTTCAGCGGCCGGCTCCTGATCGATGAGGAGCGCGTCCTCGACATCATCGACCGCATGCGCGTGGCGGTGCCGGAGGAGTTGCGCCAGGCGCGGCGGGTGATCGGCGAGCAGGAGCGGCTGCTCAGCGAGGCGCACGAGCGCGTGCGCCAGGCGCTCGAGGAACAGGGGCTGCTCGCGGCGGTCGAGGCCGAGCGGCAGCGCCTGCTGGCCCAGGCCGAGCAGGACGCGCAGGCCATCCGCGCCGGGGCCGACGATTACGCGCGCCAGGTGCTCGAGGAGCTCGAGCAGCGCCTGGTGAAGCTGACGCACAGCGTCCAGAACGGCCTCAAAGAGCTGCGCAGCGTTTGACAGCCCGCCCGCCCTCGCCTATAATGTCGCTTCTGTGAGTGCGCGGGGGCGCGAAGACGATGCACGTAAACAAGTCGATTACGGATTTGAAGTTCAACGTCGCCCAACTGCTCCGCGAGGAAGTCGGCAGCCGGCGGGACTACGATTTCGCCGAGGACCGGCTCCCGCTGGACGACGATGAGATGGAGCTGCGGGGTCTCACGGGCCGCGTGCGCTTCATCCGTACGGTGAGCGGTGTGCTAGGCGATGTCAGCGGCGGCGGCACGGTGGAGATGGAGTGCATCCGCTGCCTGACGCGGGCGGCACAGCCGGTGGAGTTCCACTTTCAGGACGAGTTCCACTCGCGGATCGAGGTCAACACCGGCGTGGCGCTGCCGAAGCCGGACGAGGAGGACCCGTTCTACATCGACGAGAGTCACATGGTGGACCTCGGCGAGGCTATCCGCGAGTACACGCTGCTGGAGCTCCCGATGCAGCCGCTCTGCCGGCCGGACTGCCGTGGTCTCTGCCCGATCTGCGGCAAGGACCGGAACGTTGACCCATGCACCTGTGCTGACACCGGCGGGGATGACCGCTTCGGGATCCTGCGGTCGCTGCTGACGGAAGAGTGATTGGATGGATGGGGAGGGCTGGAGAGGCACGGCCCCCTCCAGCAGAACCGCGGGGCTTCCAGAACTTCTGGTCTCACCCCCGGATGGGGAGGGCTGGAGGGGCACAGCCCCTCCGGTCGAACGATCGGGGGATGTTGTTGGGGCCTCCGGCCCATACCCGCTACGAAGATAGCATGAGAGGTATACGAGCATATGGGCGCTGTACCGAAGACAAAAGTATCGCGTCACCGGCGGGGCAACCGCCGCCAGCACCAGACGCTCGACGCGCCGACGCTGGTGCCATGCCCACAGTGCGGCGAGTTGATGCGCGCCCACCGCGTCTGCAAGAACTGCGGCACGTACCGCGGGCGCCAGGTGGTCGAGGTCAAGTCCGCCACAACCGAGGAGTAGCCGTTGGGGCGGCCTCGTAAGGGTTATTGATGCGCTGGTGGCGCGTCAGTAACCCTTTCTTTGTATAGGCGACACACATAATGGCACACTACGCCGCGATCACCGGCTGGGGCATGGCTGTCCCGGACCGCGTGCTGACCAATGCCGACCTGGAGCGGATGGTGGAGACGTCGGACGAGTGGATCCGGACGCGCACCGGCATCCGTGAGCGCCGGGTCGTCGGCCCCGGGGAGAGCACCTCCACGCTGGCCACCGCCGCCGCCCGGCGGGCGATCGCCACGGCGGGGATCGACCCGGCGGTGATCGATATGGTGATCCTCGCCACATGTACGCCGGACCGGCCCTTCCCGGCCACGGCCTGCACCGTGCAGGCCAACCTGGGGCTGCGCGCTATCCCGGCCTTCGACCTGGCGGCCGCCTGCAGCGGCTTCGTGTACGGGCTGAACGTGGCCACCAATATGATGCGCGGCGGTGCGGCGCGGAATGTGCTGTTCGTGGCGGCCGACATCTTCACCCACTACATCAACTGGCACGACCGCAACACCTGCGTGCTGTTCGGCGATGGCGCGGGGGCGGTGGTGCTGCAGGAGTCCGACGTGCCACTCGGCCAGCTCTCCTCGGTGCTGGGCGCGGCGGGCGAGCACGAGGACCTGATGGCGGTGGAGGCGGGCGGCACGCGCCTGCCGGCCACGCCGGAACTGCTGGAGGAGGGCAAGCAGTACGTCTCGATGCAGGGCCGCGAGATCTTCAAGCAGGCGGTGCGCGAGATGGCGGACTCCTCGCTGCGGGCGATTCGCGAGGCGGGCATTACGCCGGACCAGGTGGCGTTGGTGGTGCCACACCAGGCCAACCTGCGCATCATCGAGGCGGCCGCCAAGCGGATCGACATGCCGATGGAGCGGGTGTTTGTGAACCTGGACCGCTACGGCAACACCTCGGCGGCCAGCGTGCCGATCGCGTTGGTGGAGGCGGTGGAGCAGGGCCGCATCCGGGACGGCGACTACGTGCTGCTGACGGCCTTCGGCGGCGGGCTGACGTGGGCTTCGGCGGTGATCCGCTGGGGCCGACCGAATTGAGCATGTGAGCACAGCGTTCATCTTCCCAGGGCAAGGCTCGCAGACGGTGGGGATGGGGAGCGACCTGTATGAGGCGTCCCCGGCCGCGCGGGCGATCTTCGAGCGGGCTGATGCCGTGCTCGGCTTTTCCGTCACCCGGCTGTGCTTCGAGGGGCCGGAGGAGAAGCTGACGGCCACGGAGAACGCGCAGCCGGCGCTGCTGACGGCGGCGCTCGCGGCGTTGGCGGCGCTGGCCGAGTCCAGCGAGGTGGCGGGGTTCGTCGCGGCGCGGGCGCGCTTCGTGGCCGGGCATAGCCTGGGAGAGTACACGGCGCTGACGGCCGCGGGCGCGCTCGGCTTCGAGGATGCGCTGCGCCTGGTGCGGCTGCGCGGCGAGTTGATGGCGCAGGCCCACGAAGGGACGATGGCGGCGGTGATCGGGCTGGATGAGGGACCGCTCGAGGCCGTATGCCGGGAGGCCTCGAGCGCGGGCGGCCTGGTGGTGGTGGCGAACTATAACGCGCCGGGCCAGTTGGTGATCAGCGGCGCGGCGGATGCGGTGGAGCGGGCGGGCGCGCTGGCGAAGGAAGCCGGCGCCAGGCGGATCATCCCGCTGCGCGTGAGCGCGGCGTTCCACTCGCCGCTGATGCGCCAGGCGACCGCCGGCCTGGCTCCGGCGCTTGTGGCGGCGCCTCTGGCCGACGCGCGGGTACCCGTGGTGGCCAACACCAGCGCCAGGCCGCTGATGGCCGCCGCGGACCTGCTGGCGGAGTTGGAGGCCCAGGCCACTGCCCCGGTGCGCTGGATCGACTCGGTGCGGCATATGGCGGCTGCGGGCGTGGAGACCTTCGTCGAGATCGGGCCGGGCGCGGTGCTGACCGGGCTGGTGCGGCGGATCGTGCCGGGCGCCCGGGTGGTCAACGTGGGCGATGTGCCGGGCGCGCTCGCGTACCTCGCCGCCCAGCACCCCTAAGGGTGGGGGCCACAGGCCCCCACAGCAATTCTTTCTTGGAGGGGCTTCGCCCCTCCGCGCCTCCCCAGACGGGAATGCTGGAGGCCGCGCAGCGAAACCATGTCTCACACGAACCGGAGAGGATCTCAGGGAGAGCCTGATCCTCCCTGGCTCTCCCCACCCCGTGCTCGTATGGACTTCAGCGGACAGGTTGCGATCGTCACCGGCGGCTCAGGCGGGATCGGGCGCGCGGTGGTGCGGATGCTGGTAGCGCGCGGCGCGCGGGTGATGGCCGGCTACTTCGAGCGGGCCGAGGCGGCGGCGGCCACAGCGGCGGCGTGCGCCGGCCTGCCGGGTGCGGTGGAGACACACCAAGTGGACGTGCGCGCGCGCGCGTCGGTCGAGGCGCTGGTGGCGGCGACGCTGGAGCGCTGGGAGCGGATCGACGTGCTGGTGAACTGCGCTGGCGCGGCGGCCTACGCGTCGGTCGCAGCGATCGGCGTGGAGCAATGGCGGGCGCTGCTGGCGGTGAACCTGGACGGCACGTACAACACCTGCCGCAGCGTGCTGCGCCCGATGATGCGCCGCCGCTACGGGCGAATCGTCAACATAGCGGCGCTGCACGGCGTGGCCGGCGGGCCGGGGCAGGCGGACTTCTCGGCGGCGATGGGGGGCGTGCTCGGGCTGACGCGGGCACTGGCGCGCGAGGCGGCGGCGTGGGACATCACCGTGAACGCGGTGGCGCCGGGGTTGGTGGCCACCGGGCTGCTCGAGGCGGTGCCGGAGGAGCAGCGGGCCTGGGGCGAGCGGGTGATCGCGCTGCGGCGGCCTGGCCGACCGGAGGAGGTGGCCGCGGCGGCAGTGTTCCTGGCCTCGCCGCTGGCGTCCTATATCACCGGGCAGACGCTGGCGGTGGACGGCGGGTGGCGCATGGCATAGTGTAGCCCCAGCAACCATCACACCGACTTCCTTCACCTTCAGCCGAGCTACTCCGCGGTCTCCTGGACGTCGCTCTGCGCTTCAGCCCTATGGCTGTGCCAGCTTTTACGTTCAGGCATCGCACCGCATCTTGCTGTGGTTGTGCCATCTCCTTGACCCCACAGCGCGGGCTTTGCCGCGTCGAACCGTGGGTTGGCTTGCACAGCATCCGGCGCTTCATCAGCCGCCTGGCGCTTGCGTATCGGGATCCCTGGCTCTGTGAACCGCTACCCTGCCATTTCCCCCGATTCACGGTCGCCCCCAAACACCATGCGGGGTGCGCCGCTCGCCTACTGCACGGTCATCGCTCAACTGTGTAGGTGCCGATCCGATGTGATGGTCGACTGAGGCTTCGACACCATGATAGATCGCTGGCCGTGCTTCGTCAAGCCATTAATCGGATCTTAACGATATCACGACCATGTTCTGGCGCCGCCGCGGTGCGATCGCCATTGGGGTGGGGCATGCGCGGCCAGGCGAACATGTGAGTTTGTCTCAGATGACAAAAGATTCATTTTGGCGAAGGCCGGCGGCCCCGCGCTGAGTGCAATCTCGATGTGGCGGTAGGTTTTCACGGGAGGGCTGGCCATCCTTCCAAACCATCCCTGGTACAGTTGCCTGCTACCCCGCGCCCCCGCTCGCGAGGAGGTGGTGGTCTTCGTTCTGGGCAACTCGTGCGTGCGAGGCCGCGCCCCCGCTCGCGAGGAGGTGGTGGGCAGCGCTGCGCCCGGAGAGGAGCACGAGGGGGATGCCGCCGCCGGGGTGCGTGCCGCCGCCGGCGAAGTACAGCCCGCGGATGCGGCGGGCGCGCTGCGGCGGGCGCAGGAAGGCGGCGAGCGGCCCGTTGGAGGCCAGGCCGTAGATCGCGCCGCCGGGCGCCGCGTAGCGCGCTGCGATGTCCGCCGGCGTGATGACGCGCTCGACGACGATACGGCGCCCAAGCCCCTCCAGCCCCATGCGCTCCAGCCGGCGGATCACCAGGTCACGGTAGGGTCCCGCCTCGCGTGCCCAGCGGACGCGCGCGCTCAGCGCCGGCGCGTTCACCAGCACGAACAGGTTCGTCGCGCCAGGCGGCGCCAGAAGCGGGTCGGTGACCGAGGGCGCGCAGACGTAGACCGTCGGGTCGGCGTAGGGCACGCGCCTGCCGACGATCGCATCGAACTCGCGCCGGTCGTCGGCGGTGAAGAAGACGTTGTGATGCGCCAGCTGCGGGTAGCGGCCTTCAACGCCGAGCAGCAGCACGAAGCCGCTGTAGGACAGCTCCAGCCGCTCCAGCCGCCGCAGCTCGGCGGCGGCCTGCGGGATGAGCCGGCCATAGACGGTGCGTGGGTCCACGTTCGCCACCACTGCCGTGCACTCCAGTTCCTCGCCGCCCGCCAGCCTGACGCCGCGCGCTGCGCCGCCGCGGACGATGATGCGATCGACGGGCGTGCCGGTGCGGATCTCGACCCCAAGCCGGCGGGCGACGCGCTCCAGGGCGCGGGCAACCTCGTACATGCCGCCGCAGACGTGCCAGCCGCCCTGCGACCACTCGACGTAGGGGATGAGGTTGAAGGTGGCGGGGGCGCGGTAGGGTGAGGAGCCGTTGTAGGTGGCGTAGCGGTTGAAGAGCTGGCGCAGGTGCGGGCTGCAGAAGAACGAGCGCACCGCCCGGTCCACCGTGCGGAAGGGGTCGATCGCCAGCGCGCCGGCGACCGCGGCGGGCCGCAGCATGGCCCGCAGGCTGGCGAAGGGGCTGAGGAGGAATGGCCCGGCGGCGGCCTCGTAGAGGCGTGCGCTGTAGGCCATGAAGCGCAGGAAGCCGGCGACGTCGGCAGGCGCGAGGCGGGCGACCTCCGGCAGGAGCCGCGGGAGGGACTGCCAGGCGTCGAAGCGCGCGCCATCCGGCCAGGTGTAGCGGCAGAGCGGGTCGAGCGGTATGAGCCGCAACTCGTCCTCCAGGCGCGCGCCAGCGGCCTCGAACACCAGGCGCAGCACCCACGGCATCGTGAGCAGCGACGGGCCGGTGTCGAAGCGGAAGCCGCCGGCCTCGACGACATCGAGCTTGCCGCCGACGTGCTCGTTTTGCTCTAGCAGGACGACGCGGCGGCCATTGGCGGCGAGGTGGATGGCGGCGGAAAGCCCGCCGAGGCCGGCGCCGACGATGGCGATCGGGTGGTCCATAGTGCACGCTCCGCGTGGATGATGAAGGTTTGCAAGCCAGGACTGCGGAAATGGAGAGACGTTTTTCAGGGAGGGCATGCCCTCCCTGGCCCTCCCTTCGATCGCAGATTGGCATGGTACCACAGCGCATTCGTCCGCTTGTGGTGTGGACAGGCGGGGGGCAGACGGGTACTATTGAACCTGCTGGTGCATCCCTGTCACAGGAGGGCATCGTTGTCGCATACATCAGAGACGCTCGACGCGCCGCGGGCGGCGGGGTGGCGGCTGCGGGCGGCGGGGCTGCTGCGCTCGCACCTTTTCCTGCTGACGCTGCTGGCGGGGCAGTTCGCGCTCGCGCAGTTGCTCACCGGCGTGCAATACGGCGACGCGCCGCGCAACCTGCACTGGGGGCTGCTCACCGCCGAGCGGCCGGGCTTCCTGCTGGGCGAGCCGGACACCTACGAGCGGATCAAGGGCTTCCCACCCGAGCCGGAGTCCCTGGCGCCGCGGGGGCTGTACCGCGGCGGGCAGGGCGGGCTGCACCCATGGTGGG
The DNA here is from genome assembly GCA_035559635.1 of Roseiflexaceae bacterium. GTDB lineage: Bacteria > Chloroflexota > Chloroflexia > Chloroflexales > Roseiflexaceae > CALJIC01. The sequence goes on along the minus strand of DATMBA010000544.1, from coordinate 3,133 downwards.
GGCCGGTGGCGCCGCTGCTGTTCGCGCTGGTCTGGCGGCTCAGCGGCTCGTACACGCTGCTGCAGCTGGTGGCGCCGCTGGCCGGCGGCGGGGCGGTGCTGCTGACGTACGCGCTGGCGCGCGGGCTGCTCGGCGCGCAGCCGGCGCTGCTGGCGGCAGCCTTCCTGGCATGCTTCCCGCTCTACCGGGACTACGCCACGGTCTCCTACACCGAGGCGATCTCGGCGCTGGCGCTGGCGGCGGCGCTGCTGGCCTACCTGCGAGGGCGGACGGCTGCGACGGTGCTGCTGGGCGCGTTGGCGGCGCTGGCGAAGATGGACATCCTCCTGCTCTACATCGGGACGGTCGGGATCTGCCTGCTGGATGTGCTGCGGCGGCGGAGCATCCTCCGCGCACCAGGGGCAGGCCTGCGCCCGCCCCGTGGCCTTCCGGCGCTGCGGCACCACGTGCTGGCGCTGGTGGGGCCGGCGCTGCTGGCGAGCCCGTGGGTGTGGGCGCACTACCTGCGGGGCGGAGCTGGTGGCCCCACACGCGGCCTGTCGGCGGGGCTGTTCGGGCTGATCGCACCGCAGATGCTGGAGTTGCTGTTCTACATTCCCTGGTACGGCGCGCTGATCACGCTGGCGGCGATCGGCTGGTGCGCGGCTGTGGGGGCGCGCGCGCTGCTGCGCGGGGAGACCGCGCACGCTCAGGGGGCGGGCGCGGCAGCGTCGGCGGGCGTGCTGCTCTGCGCCTGGCTAGGGCTAGGGCTGCTGGTGCTGCTGGTGTACGCCGCGACGCCGGGGGCCGGCAACAGCCCGCGGGTCATCATCCCGGCGCTGCCGGCGCTGGCGGTGCTGTTTGCGGCCGGCTTCCGGCAGCTAGGGACGGCGTGGCGGCGGCGAGTAGGCTTCTACCTGGTGGCGCTGTTCGCCCTGATCAACGCGGTGACGATCGGCTACTACGCGCTAGAGGGGGCCACGCTGCGGAGCTACGCGCCGGTGTGGGCGGCGCTGCGCGCGTTGCCGCGCGGCTACGTGCTGACCGAGCGCTACTGGCCGGCGATCCTGTACGCGCGCCAGCCGGCCACCTGGTTCGAGGCCGATGAGAGCTTCGAGCGCAACATCATGCGGGACGCAGGGAACTTCGCGCGCTACGTGGGGCGCCACCCGATCCGCTACGTGGTGCTACCGGCCGAGGGGGACGCGCTGGCGTCGGACGAGGTGCGGGCCTACGTACGCGCCCACGCGCGCGAAATAGCGGCAGGGCGGTACACGATTTACGTGCTCCAACCAGGTGAGTAGCATGCACCATCCCTACCCCTTGAGCGACCCTGCCAGCAGCCCGCGCAAGAAATACTTGCCGAGGAAGATATAGACCAGCAGCGTGGGCAGCGCCACCAGCAGCGCGCCGGCCATCTGCACGTTCCACTGCGTGAACTGGCTGCCGGAGAGGTTCTGCAGCGCCACCGTCACCGGGCGGATCTGCGGGTCATTTGTGATGATCAGGCCGAAGAGGAACTCGTTCCAGATCGAGGTGAACTGCCAGATCGCCACCACCACGAAGCCGGGCGCGGAGATCGGCAGCATGATGTGCCGGTAGAGGCCGAAGAAGTCCGCCCCGTCGATCTTGCCGGCCTCGAGCAACTCGGTGGGCACACCGGCGTAGTAGTTGCGGAAGATCAGCGTGGTGATCGGGATGCCGTAGACCACGTGCACCAGCACCAGGCCGGGGATGGATGCATACAGGCCGATCTCGCGCAGCACCTCCACCAGCGGCACCAGGATGCTCTGGTAGGGGATGAACATGCCGAACAGGATCAGTGTGAAGAGCGTCTCCGAGCCGGGGAAGCGCCACTTGGCGAGCACGTAGCCGTTGAGCGAGCCAAGCATGCAGGAGATCACCGTGGCCGGCACGACCATCTTGACCGAGTTAAGGAAGCTGCCGCTCATGCCGATCACGCCCTGGCCGCCGTTCCAGGCGCGGCCGAAGCTCTCGAAGGACAGACCGCGGGGCAGGTCCCACATGCGGCTCAGGCTGACCTCCTCGAAGCTTTTGAGGCTGGTGATCAACAGCAGGTAGACCGGCAGCAGGTAGAAGGCCGCGAAGGCGACCATGAGGACGTAGATCAGCACCCGCGTCCAGCGCACGCGCGGGGCGCGGCGGGCGGGGGGTGGCAGCGTCGTGGCGCTCATCGCTCTACCTCCGTGCGCCGGTTGTAGTTCAGGTAGGGCACGATCAGCAGCGCGACGAGCACCAGCATCACCATCGCCACCGCAGCGCCCTCGGCGAACTTGTTGGCCTTGAACGTGATCTCGTACATGTACAGGCCGGGCACCTCGGTGTTATTGCCGGGCGCGCCACCGGTCATGGTCACTACCAGGTCGAAGATCTTGAGCGAGATATGGCCGAGCACGATCACCGCGCTGAGTGTGACAGGCTGGAGCAGCGGCAGCGTGATAGTGCGGAAGATCTGCCACTCGGTGGCGCCGTCCACGCGGGCGGCCTCCTTGATCTCGTCCGGGATGCCGCGTAGGCCGGCCAGGTACATGGCCATCACGAAGCCGGACATCTGCCAGACGGCGGCGACGATGACCGGGATCATGGCCAGCGGCACGCCGAGGCGCGTCTTGAGGCCCGGCGGCCGCCAGTCCGGCACGACATTGGTGTCGGTGGTCCAGGCGCCCTGGAGGAAACCGAGGCCGAGTTGCTTGAAGAGCAGGTTGATGCCGGTGGGGTCGTTCGGCCAGTTGCCGGGGGCGAAGAGCCACTGCCAGACCACGCCGGTGACGATGAACGACAGCGCCATGGGGAAGATATAGATCGAGCGGAAGTACGCCTCGCCGCGCACGCCCGAGTCCAACAGGGCGGCGAGCAGCAGGCCGAGCACCAGGCAGATGGCCAGGAAGAAGACGGTGAACACCACCAGGTTGCGGATGTTGGTCTGGAAGCGGCCGGTGTTGAAGATCGTAGCGTAGTTCTGCAGGCCGACGAAGGTGAAATCGGCCTTGAGGCCCTGCCAGTTGGTGACCGAGACCAGGGCGGTCCAGCCGATGAAGCCGTAGACGAATACGGCCACGGCGACCACCGAGGGGGCGATCATCAACAGGGCGGTGACCCGGTCCCTGTTGAGCCAGCGGGCGGGGCGGGCGGG
>DATMBA010000543.1:0-1635 GCA_035559635.1 Roseiflexaceae bacterium | reverse complement strand
GCCGTGGAGGGAGCAGTTGATCGCGCGGTAGATGGAGTGGCCGGGGCAGGTGGTCGGCGTTCAGCGTCCAGCATTCGGCGTTCGGCCGGCGCCGTGATCGCCTCCACCACCGCCAGTTCGAGCGGCAGCTGGCCATATGGGCTGGTGCGCAGCTGGTAGTCCAGCTCGCCGAACAGCCGCACCCAGCCCACCAGTGCGCCCAGATCCGCCGCGGACACCTGCCGTCGCAGCGCCTCCAGTTCCTCCTCGCCCACGTCCAGCAGCGCCGGCTCCGCCCCGGCCTTCAGCAGCATCAGCGCCCGCAGCCGCTCCACCACGTCCCGCGCGAACTGCCGCAGGTCGCTCCCCTGCCCGGCCACCTGGCTCACCACCCGCAGCGCGGCCGTCACGTCGGCGGAGACCAGCGCGTCCAGCAGCGCTGTCACCTCCTGGGACTCGGTGGCGCCCAACAGGCTGCGCACCTGCTCCAGCGCCACGCGCCCGCCACCGTAGGCCATGAGTTGGTCCATGATGCTGAGCGCGTCGCGCATGCTGCCGGTGGCCGCGCGGGCGATCGCCTCCGGCACGCCTTCCTCCAGCACGAAGCCCTCCTGCACGGCGATCTCGCGCAGGTGCGCCGCGATGGATGCCACACCATGCCGGCTGAACACGAAGCGCTGGCAGCGCGACAGAATAGTGGCCGGGACCTTGTGGACCTCGGTGGTGGCGAGGATGAAGAGCGCGTGCGCCGGCGGCTCCTCCAGCGTCTTCAGCAGCGCATTGAAGGCCGCCGTGGAGAGCATGTGCGTCTCGTCGACAATATAGACTTTCGTGCGCGCGATGCTCGGCCGGAACTGGACGCGCTCGATCAGTTCGCGGGCGTCGTCGACGCTGGTGTGCGAGGCGGCGTCCATCTCGATCACGTCCACCGCGCGCCCCTCGGCGATCGCCTGGCACATCGCGCACACCCCGCATGGCCGCTGCTCGAGTGGCGCGAGGCAGTTCACCGCCTTGGCCAGCAGGCGCGCCACGGTGGTCTTGCCCACGCCACGCGGCCCGGTGAAGAGGTACGCGTGCCCGATCCGGCCCTCGGCCAGGGCGTTGCGCAAGGTCTGGACGATATGCTCCTGGCCGACCAGCTCGTCGAAGGTCTGCGAGCGGTAGCGCCGGTACAGCGCCTGCGATGCCATTTATGCTCTCTCTGATGCTGTAGCTCGCTCTATTATACCATACCGCTTCCGCGGGAGGGGTTCTGGGGACCCGCAACATCCTGTGGAAGAGGGTGGATGCGGCGGGGCTGGTCCCCGCCGCGCTTCCCCACGCGGGGGTGCGGAGGCTGGCCCCCGCGCCGGGGACCGCACCTCCGCCAGCGGGAGCGTGAGGGGCACGCCCCGTGCCTCCCCGGCTCTGGTGGGGGTGCGGGGGCCAGCCCCCTGCGAACCTGTTCCTGCTGAGAGTCGCAGCCTTGCCCGGCGCGGAGCGTGCAGCGTGCAGCCCCTCACGCTCCCTTCGGAAGGCGGTGGAACTTCACCCTGGTCACAGACGTTTGATAGGATAGAGGCACATTCGCCACACAAAGGAGCCGGACAATGAAGCTCGCGCGCATCATGCTCGTCCCCCTCGTCGCCCTGGCGCTCGCCGCCTGCGGCGGGGGCG
>DATMBA010000542.1:0-15475 GCA_035559635.1 Roseiflexaceae bacterium | reverse complement strand
GCGGGCGTGCCGGTGGCCGCAGGCGTCCCGGCCGCGGGCGTGCCGGTGGCCGGTGTCTCGCCGGCGGTGGGCAGCGGCGGGAGGGTCGGCAGCGTCCCGACGGTGGGCGTGACCGCGGTGGTGGGCGCGAAGGCGGGGCCGTAGTCGCCGAGCAGCGCCTGCGCGACCTCCGCGTCGCTGGCCTCAATGCCAAACTGGCTTTTCGCGCCCTGCTCGATGATCTGTCGCTCGATCCAGTCGTTCACCGTCTGTTCGTTCACCGGGGCGCTGCGGATCTGCGGCACCTCGACGTCGAGTTGGGCGACCTGGCCGAGGAACTGCTGAGCGAACTGCTCGCCAAAGGTGGCCAGGTACAGGCTCTGGCCCACCGTGCGAGCGATCTCGGCGCGCCGCTCGCGCCAGTAGTCCCCGCGGGTCAGCGTCACAGGGCCGACCTGCGCCACCGGGCGGCTTGGCACCCACACCTGCTCGTAGAGGACCCCGGCGAGGATCGCCAGCAGGGCCAGGCCGAGCGCGGCGCCGGAGATGATCACGATCTGGCGCTGCCGGCGGCGCTCGCGCTCGCGGCGGGTGGCGTGGCGGCGCGCGGTCACGGCGGCGCGTGCCGCCTGCTGCTGCTGGTTTTTCGGTGTCTGCGACATGAGTTTGCGTTGAGGCGAATACGCACGATGACCGCCGCGGTAACGCCAAACGCGCGCCGTGGCTCCGGCGGCGTTACAGCGCTACCGCGGCGGTCTGCGAAAGATGGCCACGCCGCGGGCTACGTGCGGGTGTGCGCAGCGACGAAGTGCAGCAGCGCCATGTGGCGCGCGCGCTTGATCGCCGTCGTCAGCGTCCGCTGGTGGCGCGCGCAGGTGCCGGTGCGCCGCCGCGGTAGAATCTTACCGCGCTCAGAGATGAAGCGCTGCAGACGCTTGACGTCCTTGTAGTCCACCGTGCGGATCTTATCAGCGCAGAACATGCACACCTTGCGGCGGGCGATGAACTTGCGCCGGCCGCCGCCACGGCGGCCTCCCAAATCGTCGCTCATCGATGGTTCCTCTATCTTTATCCCCTCGCGGGGAGGCGGTCGGGCGCAGGCCCGACCACCTGGCTGATTTACTTGGGGCAAGGCCCCCGCCCCCACCCGTGGGAGGCGAGCCGCTGCTCTCTCCCGCGGGGAGGTCCGGGGGGGCTACGCCTCTCCAGAACAACCACTACCAAACGTGCTCGCGCCAGCGACCTCTGAAGCCCCGCAGGGAACTAGAACGGAATATCTTCGTCGCCGATATCCAGCACCTCGCGGCCGCCGTGGCTGCGCGGCGGACGCTGCTCGTGGTGGGGATCGTCGAACTGGTTGTGCTCGCGGGCGCTGCGGCCGTCCAACATGATCATGTCGCTGGCGATCACCTCGGTGCGATAGTGCGAGAGGCCCTCTTGATCCTGCCACTGGCGCGTTTGGAGCCGGCCCTCGATGTAGACCCGGCTCGCCTTGCGCAAGTGCTCGTGGCAGATCTCGGCGAGCTTATTCCAGGTGACCACGTTGAACCACTCGGTCTCCTCGTGCAACTCGCCGTTGCCGTCCTTCCACTGGCGGCCCGCCGCCACGCTGAAAGTCGTCACCGGGCTGCCGCCGGGGGTATAGCGTATCTCCGGGTCCTTGCCGAGCCGGCCGATGATCATCACTTTGTTCAGGTCTTTCGCCATCTCGGTCACCTCCCGCCCTCACGCACACTACTGCGGGGAACTACCCCTCGTCCTCGTCACCCTCGCCCTCGCCCTCGCCCTCGGCGGCCTCGACGCCAGCGGCAACCGGCGCCTCCGCCCCAACACCGCGCGTGTCCACCACGGTCAGCAGGTAACGCAGGACGGCGTCGGTCAGCTTCAGCGTGCGCTCGAGTTCGGCGATGCGATCGGTGGTGAGCGAGAAGTGGGTGAGGACGTAGTAGCCCTCGGTGAAGACCCGCCGGCTGGCCTCGCCCTCGGCGTACTCGCGGATGGGGTACGCGAACTTGCGGCGGCCCCAGGGCGCGGCGTGGTTGGTATCGGCGACCTCGCCGCCCAACGCGGTGATCGCCTGGGCGACGCGGTTGATCGTGGCGCCGATCTCCTCCTCGCTGGCCCGCAAGGGGGAGATGATGTACATTAGTTCGTAGTCACGGCGACGCTCGCGCATTGGTCCTCCTCTGGTCATAGCCCCCCGCGCCGTCCCCGCCGGCTTGCGCGTCGCGCGGCGGCGCACGGGAGGAAGAAGCGTGTTCGATTGCGAGCGGTGATTATAGCATACCCCCCAGGGGGGTGCAACTCGCTTGACCGCCCGCCCCCCGTGCGGTAGACTGACGTGGCATCCGGTGAACGTGCCAACGTTCACCGGTGAACGTGCCAACGTTCACCGATCGATACAACCACCGATGACAGAGTACCTGGTCACCGTCCGCTCCCGGCGCGAGCCTGACGCGCCCCAGCACCTCTTCCTGCTCGAGGGCGACCTCGCCGCGGCCGACATCGAGCGCCTCGCCGCCGAACTGCTCCACGACCCGGTGGTGCAGGAGGCCTCCTGGTGCACGCTCGACGCGCTCTCGGACGAAGGTGCTGCAGCCGGCAGCCTGCAACCTGCTGCCTTCGTCGAGGTGGCCTACCGCCCTGGCGTCACCGACAACGAGGCCGAGAGCGTGCGCATCGGCGCGGCGCGGCTAGGGATCGGCGGGCTGCGCACGGTCAAGACCCTGCGGCGCTACGCGTTGGCGCGCCCCGAGGACGCCGCGGGCCTGGCCAACGACCTGATCCAGGCGACGCTCAGCTACGCGCCAGGGGAGGGCGTGGCCGTGCGCCGCAGTTGGTACGCGCACCTGCTCCATCCCCCATCCGAGACTGCGCCGCGCATCGCCCGCGTGCCGCTGAACGATGCCGACGACGAGGCCCTGCTGCGCATCAGCCAGCAGGGCGTGCTCGCGCTCGACCTGGCCGAGATGCAGGCCGTGCAGCGCTACTTCCGCCGCGAGGAGCGCGAGCCGACCGACGGCGAGCTGGAGACGATCGCCCAGACCTGGAGCGAGCACTGCTCCCACAAGACGTTCAAGGGGCGCGTGCGGTACCGCACGCAGCATGTCGAATTGGGAATGCAGCATGAGCACGGGCAGCCCGACCCGGCCCTGTACCCTGCGTACCACCTGCTCCAGCAAGATGCAGAGATCGACAGCCTCATCAAGACCTTTCTCATGGCTGCCACCGACCGGGTCGTCCGTCCCGGCCCAGATCGCGCTCACTTCACCAAGCTGCATGCTGCATTCTCAATTCCCCGCGACAGCTGGGTCCTCTCTGCCTTCGTAGATAACGCCGGCATCGTGGCCTTCACCGACGAGTACGAGGTCTCGTTCAAGGTCGAGACCCACAACCACCCCTCGGCGCTCGAGCCGTTCGGCGGCGCCAACACCGGCGTCGGCGGGGTGGTGCGCGACGTGCTGGGCGTCTCGGCGCAGCCGATCGCCAACACCGACGTGCTCTGCTTCGGCCCGCTGGACCTGCCGGCGGATCAGCTGCCCCCCGGCGTGCTCCACCCGCGCCGCATCGCTGCCGGCGTGGTGGCCGGCGTGCGCGACTACGGCAACAAACTCGGCATCCCGACCGTCAACGGCGCGGTGCTCTACCACCCCGGCTACGTCGCTAACCCGCTGGTCTACTGTGGCACGGTGGGCCTGGCGCCGCGCGGCCGCCACCCGCGGCAGGTGCACCCCGGGGACGCGGTGGTGGTGCTGGGCGGCCGCACCGGGCGCGACGGCATCCACGGTGCCACCTTCTCCTCGATCGAGCTGACCCACACCACCGCCGAGGAGGTGGGCAGCGCAGTCCAGATCGGTGACCCGATCACCGAGAAGAAGCTGATCGACGTCATCCTCCAAGCGCGTGACCTGGGGCTCTACAGCGCGATCACCGACTGCGGCGCCGGCGGCCTCTCCTCGGCGGTCGGCGAGATGGGCGCCGACTGCGGGGCCGCGGTGGAACTGGCGGAGGTGCCGCTCAAGTACGCCGGCCTGCAGCCCTGGGAGATCTGGCTCTCCGAGGCCCAGGAGCGCATGGTCCTGGCCGTGCCCCCGGAGCGGCTGCCGGCGCTGCTGGAGCTGTGTGCGAGCGAGGACGTGGAGGCCACGGTGATCGGCCGCTTCACCGACACCGGCCGCCTGCTCGTGACCTACCGCGGCGCCATGGTGGTGGACCTGGACATGCACTTCCTCCACGAGGGCCGGCCCCAACGGCACCTCGATGCCGTCTGGGCCAGCGGGCAGGAGCAAGGAGCGAGGAGACAGGAGAGCGCTGATCCTGCCCCGACTCTCGGGTCGCTTGCCGCATGCCTCCTGTCTCTCCTGGCGCATCCCAACATCGCCTCGAAGGCCCCCATCGTCCGCACCTACGACCACGAGGTCGGTGGGCGTACCGTGGCCAAGCCGCTTGTCGGCGCGCGCTGCGAAGGTCCCGGCGACGCCGCGGTGCTCCAGCCGCTCTCTACCACCAGGCGCGGCATCGCCATCGGCTGCGGCATCAACCCGCGCTACGGCCTGATCGATCCGTACTGGATGGCGCTGGCGTGTGTGGACGAAGCGCTGCGCAACGTGGTGGCCGTGGGGGGCGACCCGGCGCAGGCCGCCATCCTGGACAACTTCTGCTGGGGCGACCCGCGCCAGCCGGACCGCATGGCCGGCCTGGTGCGCGCCGCCGCCGGCTGTTACGACGCGGCGCTGGCCTTCGGCACGCCTTTCATCTCCGGCAAGGACTCGCTCAACAACGAGTACCGCGATGCGCAGGGCGTCCGCACGCCCATCCCGCCAACACTGCTGATCTCCGCCCTGGCGATCGTTCCAGACGTGACCGCGGCCGTGACGATGGACCTCAAGGAGCCGGGGAGCCACCTCTACCTGGTGGGGACGACTCGGGATGAGCTAGGCGGAGCACACTACGACCAACGATTAACGACCAGCGACCAACGCGACGGTCACGCAACGGCGCATGGTTCGTCGTTGGCCGTCGGTCGTTCGTCAGTCCCGCATGTTGACCTTGACCTGGCTCCGAAACTCATGGCAGCCATACATACTGCGATCAAAACGGGCCTGGTGCGCGCCTGCCACGACCTGAGCGAGGGTGGGCTGGGCGTTGCCGCCGCCGAGATGGCGATCGCTGGCGAGTTGGGGCTGGAGCTAGATCTCGACCGCGCGCCGCGCACAGTGGACGTCGCATCCGACGACGTGCTGCTATTCTCCGAGTCGCCCACGCGCTTCCTCATCGAGGTGCGCCCGGCGGACGCGGCGGCCTTCGAGTCGGCGCTGGCCGGCCTGCCATGCGCCCGCATCGGCACGGTCACGGCCGAGCCACAGCTGGTGGTGCGCGGGCTAGGGGGCGCGGAGGTGCTGCGCGCGAGCGTGGCCGACCTCAAGGCCGCCTGGCAGGGCACCGCGGTCGTCTGACGGTTGATCCACGGAGGGCACGGAGCGCACGGAGTAGACCCATCTCCGTGGCCTCCGTGCCCTGCGTGAATCACAGAAGAGAGTATTCCCTATGACCAATGGTAACAGCGGCGACGGCGCACCCATGGGCCCGGAGCAATTCGCCGCCTATATCGAGCGGCGCCTGACGCTCGAGGACGACGCGGTGGAGGTGCTCGGGCGCGAGGGGGTCGTGCTGCGCCTCAGGGTGCGGGGGCAGGAGGTGACATCCGACCTGACCAACATCTACGCCGCCTACCGTACCAACCCATCCCAGATCGACGCGGTGGCGCGCAGCTACGTGCGCGTGCTGCTCGGCGAGCTGCCGGACCGCAGCGAGCGCGACTTCGCCGCCCTCGCGGGGCGCGTGATGCCCATGCTCAAGCCGATCGAGCTGCTGGTGGCGGTGCGCGAGCGCAAGCTGCCGATGCTGGCCTACCGCCCCTTCCTCGCCGACCTGATCATCACCTATGTGATCGACGAGAAGAGCAGTGTCGCCTTCATCAACGAGGAGCAGCTGGACCGCTGGGGCGTGGCCGCACAGGACCTGCACAACCTGGCGGTCGAGAACCTGCGCCGCCGCACGAGGGAGGGCGTGCGCTACACCGCCGTGGGCGAGGGCGAGGAGCGCCTGTTCATCTATAGCAGCGGCGACGGGTACGATGCCACCCGCCTGCTGCTGACCGAGGTGCTCGCCGAATGGGCGCGCGCCGTCCAGGGGCGGCTGGTGGTGGGCATCCCGAACCGCGACTTCCTGATCGCGCTCGGCGACGCCAACCAGGACATCCTGCGCGCGGTGGCGGCGCAAGTCCAGGCTGACGCCACCCAACGGGAGCACGGCCTCACCGATCAGCTCTTCACGCTGGCCGGCGGCGCGGTGCGCGAGTACGAGTGGGAGTAGCTCAGGCACGGTTCGCGCGCACGCCGCAGGCGTTCCCGAAGGGTACGCGCGTGAGGGTGTGGGGGGCTGTGGCCCCCACACAAACATGTTTTGGAGGGGCTTCGCCCCTCCGAGCCTCCCCAGACCGTACGGCTAGGCGCCGCGCAGCGAAGCCTTATCTAAGGAGCGTGATGGAACTCGGCGTCGTCCTCTTGACGCTCGGCGCGTACGGCCTGGCCAGCTACCTGGCCTGGCAGGAGCGCGCCCCGGCCTATGTGGTAGCGCTGGCCGGCGGCCACCTCGCGTCCCTGGCCTCGCCGCTGTGGCAGGCGCTGTATGGCTTCAGCTACGATCGCGACCTGGCGCCGCTGTACGCCTGGCAGCGCTCGACCGAGATCGTCTACGCCCTGCCGCGGCCGGTCTTCCTCGCCGCCTGGACGCTCGTGCTGCCGGCACTGGTGATCTTCTTCCTCTACCGGCGTCGCTGGTGGTACACCGGCTACCTCACCGGCCTCCTCACCCTCGCGCTGTTCGTGCTGTACCACCTGCTGGTGGAGACGGTCGGGGTGCGCGCCGGGTGGTGGAGCTATACGTCTGCCGCCCCGCTGCCGCTCGGCGTCTCGCCGGTCACGCTGGCAGCGATCATGAACGGCCTGGTGTCGCTCGGCGTGCTGGCCGCGCTGCTGCTGACGCGCCACTACACGCTCGGAAGCCAGCTGCTGTTCCTGCTGCCGGTGCCACTGGCGCTGGCATTCGTGGTTCACGGGCTGCTCGGCGCACCGCTCTATACGGTGCTGCTGCTGCGCGCACAATCATGGGCCGGGGTGATCGGCATGGCGGGGACGCTCGGGCTGCTGGCGTGGGGGGCGCACATCGTGGCGAGCGGGATGGCCGCCCAGCGCGGGGTGCGCCAACCGGCGGCGTAGCTCATGGATTTCGCTTCAGCACCACCAGCGTGATGTCATCGGTCTGCGGCGCGCCGGCCGCGAAGCTGGACACCGCCTCGATGATGCGGCCGACGATCTCCTCCGGCGGGAGATGGTGCGTGCGACGCAGCACCTCGACGAGCCGCTCCTCATCGAACAGCTGCCGCCGGACGTCCATCGCCTCGGTCACCCCGTCGGTGTACAGGCACAGCACGTCGCCGGGCGCGAGCGCGGCGGTGCGCAGCTCGAAGCGTGCCTCCGGCACGATCCCCAGCACAATCCCCTGCGCGTGCAGGCTCTCTACCTCGCCGGTGGATGCGCGGTACACCAGCGGGTAGTTGTGGCCGCCGTTCGCGTACGTCAGGCTGTGGTCCGCCAGGTCCAGGATGCCGTAGAAGCAAGTCACGAACAGGCCGCTGCGCGCGTCCGCCAGGATGAGGCGGTTGGCCTGCTCCAGCACTTGGTCCGGCGGGCGCCCATCGCTGGCGGTGGCGCGGATGAGCGTGCGCGAGAGCACCATGAAGAGCGCGGCCGGCACCCCCTTATCGGTCACGTCGGCGATCACCATGCCGAAGCGCCCCGGCGACTCCACCTGGCGCTGCTGCGCGCGCCGGACCTCGAGGCGCGGCGCCCCGCGGCCGGTGCGCCACCACTCCTGCTCCAGTTCGCGCCGCGTCAGCGCCGGGGGCGGCGGGACGTGCGCCCCCGCCAGCTTGATGAAGTCGTAGAAGTCACCGCCCACCTGGTGCGCCGCCCGGTAGAAGGCGCAGATCGTGTAGCCGGGGATGTACGGGCAAGTGTCCGGCAGGAAGCTAGCCTGGATGGCGCGCGCCAGATCCAGCTGCTGCTCCAGCCGCTGGCGGGCGAGCGCCTCCTGGTGCAGCCGCTCGCGCTCCAGCGTCTGCGCCAGCTGCGTGCCGAGCAGCGCCAGCAGCTGCGTCTCGTCCATCAGGAAGTGGCGCGGCGCGGCGGTGTTGACCATCAGCGTGCCCACCGGGGCGCCACCGATCTCCACGCCCAGTGCCAGGTGGCCCTGGAAGCGCTGCTGCCGGAGCAGCGGCGGCAGCTCCTCGAGCGCGTCGGCCGGCAGGTGGGCGCTCATCTCCGGCAGATACCACAGGTGCGGGTTCACCGGGTCGATCGTCACCGGCAGGGCCACGCCGTCCGGCAGGCGCCAGCCGTGCGCCGCCACCAGCACCGCCCGCCCGCCCTGCTCGTCGGCCTCGATATAGGCGCAGGCGTCGGCCTCTAGCAGGCGCGCCCCCACCCGCACCAGGCGCTGCAGCGCCGGCTCGAGCGCCTCGGCGCCCAGCAACTCGTGCGAGAGCTTGAGCAGCGCGGCCTGCTCGTGGACGCGGCGCACCTTCACCTGCTCGTGCAGGCGGGTGCGCGCGATCGCGGTGCCCAGCAGGTAGCCGATCGCGGAGAGGAGCTGCAGTTGCGCGGGGGTGAAGCGGCCGAATTCGGTGGTGGCGACGTTCAGGATGCCGAGCACCTCGTCACCGTTATGTAGCGGCACCGAGGCGTGCTGCGCCAGCGAGCGCTTGTCCCCCACCGCGTGGCGCAGCCGGGAGCAGCGTACCACGTTCACCGCCCGGTTGAGCCGCCCCCGGCTGCACATCTCCTGGCAGGTGCACTCGCCGGACCAGGCCGGTCCGGGGTAGCTGATCGCCGGCGGCAACTCGTGGCGCGCCGCCAGCCGGTAGCCCTCACTCTCGTCCCGCAGGAAGATCCAGCCCGTCTGCAGCCCCATCAGCTCCACGATATGCGGCAGCGCCGTCTCGAGCGCCTCGCGCAGGTCAAGCGCGCGGTTGAGCGTCTGCGCCAGCGCGTTGATCGTGGTCAGCTCGGCAAGCCGCCGCTGCGAGTCGGGGAGTGCAGGCATAGCTGAGTACTGCGTGCTGCGGGCGGCGTGCCGGACCCAGCACGTGGAGCTCCTTAGTCCTTCTTTCGGCAGAATCCAACCCCATCCCGCAGCGGGATGATCACCGACTCGAGCTCGGGGTGCGCCACGATCGCGCGGTTGAACTCCTGGATGCCGCGCACGGTGGGCGCCGCATCCTCCTCCAGCACCAGCGCGCTGCACAGCACATTGTCGGCGATCAGCAGGCCCCCCGGCCGCAGACGCGGCACGCACATCTCCAGCGCCTTCAGTGCATCGTGCTCGTCCGACAGGTGGCGCAGGATGTCGAGGAAGATCAGATCGTACGGCCCGCGCAGCTCCTCCAGGGTGCTGAACCACTCGCCCGCGATCTGCACGAAGTGCTTCCCATAGCCGGCGCGCGCCACATAGTCCCGCGCGCGGGTGATGCGCTCCGGATTGCGCTCGATGGCCGTGAGCCGCCCGCCTGCCGGCGCGATCGCCTGCAGCAGCCAGATCGCGGCGTAGCCGGTGGCCGTGCCGATCTCCAGCGCCTCTTTCGCGCCGCTGCTCTTGGCCAGCAGGTAGAGCAGCTGCCCTTCCACCGGCCCTACCAGCGGCCAGCCGTGCAGGCGGCCCTCCTGCTCCAACTCGGCGAGCACCGGCGGACGCGGCGGCATCAGGTCGGAGAGATAGTCCTCGATCGCGATGTTGGTTATATCGTCGCGCATGTCACTCCTCCTCGCGCGTCGTGGCTCTATCGCCTGCGCATCGATTGTACCACACTTGCTTCGAGACGCGCTGCGTTATGGTGCGGTATTCGGGATGTCCGGCAAAGCTGCGCCCCCCGGTGAATCCCCCAAGCATTCTTGTGGGGCCTGCGGCCCCCACGCCCCCGCATAGCGGCACACGGGACGTTGACAGCCGATCTGCCGCGCGGTATCATAGGCCCACCCCATCGTATCTGCAATCGCACTGAGGCGCCTCCCATGCACCGTGCTTACCACCACTGGGATAGCCCCGCACTCAGCCGCCCCATGGAGTTGCTCGTCTTCGGCCACGCCGGCGCGCCCGTGATCGTCTTCCCCACCTCCCAGGGCCGCTTCTTCGAATATGAGGACCGCGGCATGGTCGCCGCCCTCGGCCACCACCTCGAACAGGGTTGGGTCCAGCTCTACTGCCTGGACAGCGTCGATTCCGAGAGTTGGTACGCGCGCTGGGCCCACCCGCGCGGCCGCCTCCACCGCCACGACCAGTACGAGCGCTACGTCCTGGACGAGGTGCTGCCCTTCATCCGCGCGCAGAACCCCAACCCCTTCACCATGCTCCACGGCTGCTCCTTCGGCGCCAGCCACGCCATGCTCTTCGGCCTGCGCCACCCGCACCTCTTCAATAGAGTGATCGCCCTCTCCGGCTATTTCGATATGCGCCACTTCACCGACGGCTACTACGACGAGGAGGTCTATTATCACAACCCGCTCGACTTCATCGCCGGCCTCCAGGAGGGTCAACTCGCCCAGGACCTCCGCCGCCTCGAGATCATCATGGCCATCGGCCGGGACGACGACGCTGCCTGGACCAACGCCCGCCTCTCGGAGTTGCTGTGGGCCAGAGGCATCTGGCACGCCATGCGCTGGTGGGATGGCTGGGCGCACGATTGGCCCTACTGGCGCCACATGATCCAGATCTACATCAACGGCGCAGATTAAGCCTGTATCCGGGTATCCCGGGTCGGGGCGGGCTAGCGGGGGCTTCGGGAGCCGCAGACCCCCGAAAAGAATCTTCGCAGGATCGTTTGGAGAGGCTACGCCCCTCCAAACCTCCCCATGGGCGCGGGGCTCCCGCGTCGCTGTTGTTCCATTTGAGGACCTGCAAGGAGTCTGCTGTGTCGAAGAAGATCGGCCTCCTGATCGGCCGCGAGACCACCTTCCCCAACGCGCTCATCGAGGAGATCAACCGCCGCGGCCAGGGCGTCACCGCCGAGCTTGTCCGACTCGGCGGCACCCGTATGGCCGAGCCATCCGAGTACGCCGTGATCGTGGACCGCATCTCGCACGAGATCCCCTACTACCGCACCTTCCTCAAGACGGCCATGATCGGCGGGACGTATGTGATCAACAACCCGTTCTGGTGGAGCGCGGACGAGAAATTCACCGGCGCCACCATCGCATCCCGCCTCGGCGTCGCCCACCCGCGCAGCGTCGCCCTGCCATCCCACTCCTACATCGAGGACATCCACCCGGTCGAGTCGCTGCGCAACCTCCTGCCACGCATCCCTTGGGAGGAGCACGTGGAGTATGTCGGCGGCTTCCCGGTGATCCTCAAGCCTCACTCCGGCGGCGGCTTCAAGAAGGTCTTCAAGCTCCACACGATGGAGCAACTCTGGGAGGCCTACAACCAGACCGGCACCGAGTGCATGATGCTGCAGCAGTTCATCGAGTGGGAGAAGTACGTCCGCTGTTGGGTGGCGGGCCGTGAGCGTGTGCTGGTGATGAAGTTCGATGTCAACGCCCCCTACCCCCACCGCTACTTCGACGAGCCGGACTACCTCACGCCCGCCGAGCACGAGCGCGTCACGCAGGACGCCCTCGCGCTCTGCCGCGCCCTCGGCTACGATATGAACACCGTCGAGTTCGCGCTCAAGGGCGGCGTGCCCTACGCGATCGACTTCACCAACCCCGCCCCAGACGCAGACTACTACTCGCTCAAGGAGAAGTTCTTCCGTTGGGTCGTGGAGGCCATGGCGGACCTGTGCATCGCCAAAGCCCAGGAGCACCCGAGGCCGCCGAAGGATGTGCGCTGGAGCCGTCTGCTGCTGGATCATACCGCGTCAGGCGATGGGCAATAGGTAGCCCCATGCCCGTCCAGCAGAGCTGGCGAGCAGATCCGGCATCTCCGCCTCTCCGCGCCCCGTTCCGTTGCCAACCTCCGCTCCCGCGCCGCCATCACCATCAGGAGCGCCGCTATGCTCGAGACCGCCATCGCCCACTACCACACCCTCCTCGACCCCGACACCGCCCGCGCCACCCAGGAGCAGCTCACCGCCGCCCAGCGCGAGCGCAATCTGTTCTTCGGCGAACGCCCGCTCGCCACGGTGCTCCGCCCGCGCTTCATCACCGCCGCCCAATATGCGCTCCTCCAGCGCGCCTGTGGCCTCGTCGGGCGCGCCATGCGGCGCCTCGGCGACGCCATGCTGGCCGACGCGCGCCTGCGCCAGGGCGTAGCCCTCACCCCCCACGAGGAGGCGCTTGTCCGGCTGGACCCCGGCTACGCCGGCCACAGCGCCCACGCACGCATGGACACCTTCCTCACGTTGGACGGCCGGTCGCTGCGCTTCGTCGAGTTCAACGGCGAGAGCCCGGCCGCCATCGCCTACGAGGATGTGCTCTCCGATGTGTTCCGCGGCCTGCCGGTTATGGAGCGCTTCGCCGAGCGCTACACCCTCACGCCCCTGCCCGCCCGCGCGCGCCTGCTCGACACCCTGCTCGACGCCTGGCGGCAGTTCGGCGGCACCCAGGCCCCCACCGTCGCCATCCTGGATTGGAAAGGCCTCCCCACCCGCTCCGAGTTCCTGCTCTTCCAGCGCTTCTTCCACGAGCACGGCATCCAGGCCGCCATCTGCTCGCCCGACGATCTGACCTACCGCGACGGCGCGCTTCTCGCCACCGACTATGAGATCATCGGACCGGACGGCGCCGTCACGCCCTCCCGCGAGCCGCCCTTCCCCGTCGCGCTCGTCTACAAGCGCGTGCTCACCAGCGAGTTGCTCATCCGCTACGGCGACGCCGCGCTCGAGCACCCGCTCATGCGCGCCTACGCCGCTGGTAAGGTCTGCGTCGTCAACAGTTTCCGCGCGAAGCTGCTGCACAAGAAGGCTATCTTCGCGCTGCTTACGGATGATAACCTGAGCGAACACTTTACACCCGAGGAGCGCGCGGCGATCGCCGCGCACGTCCCCTGGACCCGTATGGTCCGTCAGGGCGCCAGCACCTACCAGGGCGAGCGGATCGACCTGCTGGCCTTCGCGCGCGCCAACCGCGAGCGGCTGGTGCTCAAGCCCAACGACGAGTACGGCGGCAAAGGGGTCGTCATCGGCTGGGAATCTAGCGCGGACGAGTGGGACAGGGCGCTGAGTGAGGCGCTGCTCAGCCCCACCATCCTGCAGGAGCGCGTCACCATCGCCTATGAGGACTACCCCGCCTTGGTGGATGGCGCGCTGCAGATCGGGCCGCGTCTGGTGGACACCGACCCCTTCATGTTCGGCGATGACGTGCAGGGCACCCTTTGCCGCCTCTCCACCGTCACGCTGCTCAACGTCACCGCCGGCGGCGGCTCCACCACACCGGTGTTTATCATCGAAAAGGTATGAGTTCTTAGACAAGGCTCGCGCGTACTGTACCGTTCGCGCGAACACGCATGGGGGGTGGGGCCAGAGGCCCCCACACAAACGCTTTTCGGAGGGGCTGTGCCCCTCCGAGCCTCCCCAGACTGGAAGGCTGGAGGCCGCGCAGCGAAACCATGTCTTAGTGATGCATCCGGCACGTGTGTTGACACACACCTGCCGGAAGGGGTGGGTGTGAGGGCGGGCTGCGCCCGCCCTCACTCTCCCCCTGCTGTCAAGGGACGTACCGGATGTCCACTTAGTTTTGCGTTATGCGTTGAGGCTGGCGACAACTCAAAACTGCTAGAAAGGCGAGCAGATGACCTCCTACACCCCCTCCTCCCCCGACTTCCCCTTCACCATCGGGATCGAGGAGGAGTACCAGGTGGTGGACCCGGAGACGCGCGAGCTGCGCTCCTACATCACCCAGATCCTGGAGCGCGGCCACACGATCCTGCGCGAGCAGATCAAGCCGGAGCTGCACCAGAGCATGGTCGAGATCGGCACCCACCCCTGCCGCACCGTCCAGGAGGCGCGCGCCGAGGTCACCCGCCTGCGCGGCACGATCGCCGGCCTGTCCGCCCAACACGGCTTGCGCATCGTCGCCGCCGGCACCCACCCGATCTCCTCCTGGATGAGCCAGGAGATCACGCCCTTCGAGCGCTACAAGGGCGTGGTGGAGGAGATGCAGCAGCTCGCTCTCCAACTCCTGATCTTCGGCATGCACGTCCATGTGGGTATGCCCAACGACGAGGTGGCGATCGAGTTGATGAACGTGGCGCGCTACTTCCTGCCCCACATCCTGGCGCTCTCTACCTCCTCGCCCTTCTGGATGGGCCGCAACACCGGCTTCAAGTCCTACCGCAGCGCGATCTTCTCCAACTTCCCGCGCACCGGCATCCCGCCCTCGTTCCACTCCGCCGCCGAGTTTCAAGGTTATGTCAATCTGTTGATCAGCACCCGCTGCATCGACAACGGCAAGAAGATCTACTGGGACCTGCGGCCGCACCCGCACTTTGGCACGCTCGAGTTCCGCGTCTGCGACATGGCTACGAAGGTGGACGAGTGCATCGCGCTCGCCGCGCTCATGCAGGCGCTGATCGTCAAGCTCCACCGCATGTTCGCCGAGAACACCACCTTCCGCATCTACCGGCGGGCCGTGATCACCGAGAACAAGTGGCGGGCGCAGCGCTGGGGGTTGGACGGCAAGCTGATCGACTTCGGCAAGCGCGCCGAGGTGGAGGCCCGTGCACTGATGCACGAGCTGGTGGCCTTCGTGGACGAGGTGCTGGACGACCTGGGGAGCCGCCGGGAGGTCGAGTACATCCTGACGATCGTCGAGGGCGGCACCAGCGCGGACCGCCAGCTGGCGGTTTTCCGCGAGACGAACGACCTACGGGCGGTGGTGGACAACCTCATGGCGGAGACGATGGAGGGGGTGCCGGTGCTAAGCGGAGAAGACAGCGGAGAGGGCAGCGGAGAGGACAGCGGATATCAAGCGGATAAGCGGATAAGCGGATAGGCGGATAAGCGGATAAGCGGATAAGCGGAGCGGGAGCGGAGCCGGGCGGAGCGCAAACATCAGCTTATCTGCTTCCTATCCGCTGTCCAGCTTCCTCACGATCCCCACCGCCAGGCGCGCCGCGCGCTCCAGCAGCGCCTCGTCCACCTGGTCCGGCGCGTCGTCCGCGCTAGCCTGTAGCGGCACGCGCCCGCCGGCGTCCAGGCAGGTGACCGCCAGCGCCCGCAGCCCCAGACGGCGCAGCTCCCCGGCCAGCGTGGTGCCCCCACGGTACACGCGTGGCCCGGCGTCCACCCGCGGGTCGGCGGCAGCGGCGTAGGCCCGTTCCAGCAGCAGCGGGTCGGCCGCGCGCCCGCGGCCGGCGTCGCCGCCCGTCACGAAGCACAGCGAGCCGGCGCCGATCCCCTCCAGACTCACGAACAGCGTCGTCTCGGGATCGAACGGGTAGCGCC
>DATMBA010000541.1:0-4158 GCA_035559635.1 Roseiflexaceae bacterium | reverse complement strand
CCCGCTCTGGCGCAAGATCGCCGGGCCATCCCTGCTGCGCCAGGCGCTCGCCGGTGGCCAGCCGCTGCTGCAGCCTGCCGGCCCCTGGTCCGCCCTCGCGCTCCCGCTCCCCGGCGAGGACCGGGCGCTCGGCGCGGCCGTGCTGCTGTTCGAGTCCGGCGCGGAGATCGACGTCGAGCGCATCACTGCGCTCGCGCCGCTCGCCGCCCACGCGCTCGACGCCACCCGCCAGGTCGCTAGCCTGCACCTCGAGGCCGCCGAGGTGGCCGAGCGCACCCGCCTGCACGAGATCCAGCTCAGCCGCAACCTGATCCGCGGTGTGATCGACGGCGTGCCGATGGGCTTGGCGCTGCTGGACGCCGCCGGGACGATCCTGGCTGCCAACCGCGCCCTCTCCGAGCGCTTCGGCCTCGAGCCGGCCGCGCTCGTCGGCCGCTTCTATGGTGAGGCCCTCGGCGAGTGGGAGGACTCGCCGGCCGCGCGCGCCTTCGCCAGCCGTGAGCCCGGCCGCATCCGCCGCACCATCACCCGGCCAGATGGCTCACAGCAGCTGCTCGAGATCAGCAGCATCCCATTGCTGGACTCCGCTGGCCAGCCGCACCAGGTGGTCGAGGTTTGGGAGGACACTACCGAGCGCGTGGCACTGCAGAACCAGTTGGTGCGCGCCGAGAAGCTGGCCGCCATCGGCCAACTCGCCGCCAGCATCGCCCACGAGGTCGGCAACCCGCTCCAGGCCATCCAGGGCTTCCTGGCGCTGTTCCTCGAGCAGTGCCCGCCGGACACGCCCAACCAGCACTTCCTCCAGCTGGCCGAGGAGGAGATCGAGCGCATCGTCCACGTGCTCGCCCGCCTGCGCGATCTCTACCGCCCGCGGCAGGACATCGCCCGCCCGCTGCAGGTCAACGAGGTGATCGAGAACGTGCTGCTGCTCACTGGCAAGCAGCTCGAGCGCGCCCGCGTCCGTACCCTGCGCGAGCTTGACCCGCACCTGCCGCTGGTCCACGGCGTCGCCGACCAACTCAAGCAGGTGCTGCTCAACCTGGTGCTCAACGCGGCCGAGGCCATGGCCGGCGGCGGCCTGCTCCACCTGCAGACCTACACCCACCGCGACCAGGCCGGCATGCAGTCGGTGGTCATCGCCGTGACGGATACCGGCGTGGGCATCCCGCCGGACCAACTCGCGCGCATCTTCGACGGCATGCACACCACCAAGGAGCGCGGCATGGGGCTAGGGCTGTACACCAGCAAGGTGATCGTCGAGCGCCACCTGGGGCGCATCAGCGCGCAGAGTATCCCCGGCGAGGGGACGACCTTCACGATCGTCCTGCCCGCCGGCGCCGAGGACGCCGCGCAGCCACCGGCGCCCCAGAGTATGGCCTAGCCGCAGGGCCGTGGAAGGCCAGGCCGTACAGCCCGACCGGCCTGGTTCTCCGGACGGAGGGTCAAAGGGAGGGTAAAGCCTTCCCTTGAAAGCCACCCTATCCAGGGTATCGGGCAGGCGCGAAGCGCATCGTCACAACCAAGAAAGGGGGAGCGCGGCGGCCGCCCACCGGCGCAGCCGAGCGCTGAACATCCATGAAGCAACCAGCCAAGATCCTCGTGGTGGACGACGAGCGGCCGGTGCGTATGATGCTCGAGGCCGCCCTGCGGGCGCAGGGCTACCGCGTCCAGTGCGCCGTCAGCGGCAGCAACGCCCGCGAGTTGCTAGCTGAGGAGGAGTTCGACGTCGTGCTGCTCGACCTGCAGCTCGGTGATAGCGACGGCATCGAGATCCTGCGCGAGGTCAAGAGCCACTGGCCGGCCACTGAGGTCATCCTGCTCACCGCCCACGGCTCGATCAACAGCGCCATCGCCGCCCTGCGCCACGGCGCCTTCGACTACCTGCTCAAACCCGCTCAAGTCTACGATATCCGCGATCGCGTCGAGCGCGGCCTCGAGCAGCGCCGCGTGGCCCTCCAGCGCAGCGAGTTGCTCCAACGTATCAGCGAGAGCGCCCGCGCCCTCGGCATGATCGAGGGCGGCGGCACGCCCCCCGCCCAGACCACCAACTCCGACCAGATCGAGGTCGGCCCGCTGCTACTGGACCTGCGCCGCCATAGCGCGCGCCTCGGCGCCAACACCCTGGCCCTCACGCGCACCGAGTTCGCGCTGCTCACCGCCCTCGCCCAACACCCGGACACCGCCCTCAGCTACGGCACGCTCTCCGAGGCGGTCTACGGCCGCGCCCAACCCGAGGACGAGGCCCGCGCCCTGCTCCGCCCCCACATCGCCCGCCTGCGCCACAAACTCGAGTCCACCGGCGTCGGCGGCATCGCCCTTGTCAGCATCCGGAGCATGGGGTATATGCTTCAGACTGAGTGAGTGCTGCGTGCTACGTGCTGCGTGAGGGCTTCTCAGCACACAGCACGCAGCACTCGGGGGACGTTCAGCGTGGAACACACCCTCCCCTCCCACGTCAGCATCCGCGAGGTCGGCCCGCGTGACGGGCTGCAGAACGAGGATGTCATCCTCACCACTGACCAGAAGGTCCGCCTGATCGACAGTCTGGCGGGGACCGGCCTGACGCACATCGAGGTCGGCGCTTTCGTGCGGCCACAGAACGTGCCGCAGATGGCCGACACGGCCGCGGTCTTCGCCCGCATCACCCGCCAACCTGGCGTGATCTACAGCGCCATCGTACCCAACGCCGTCGGCGCCCGGCGCGCAGTGGAGGCCGGGGCCGACTCGATCCAGGTCTTCCTCAGCGCGTCCGAGAGCCACAACCGCAGCAACGTCAACATGAGCGTCGCGCAGTCGCTCGCCCAAGCGGCCGAGGTGGCCGCGATCGTCACCGGCGCCGGGCGTGCCTTCGACGCGGTGCTCTCGGTGGCCTTCGGTTGTCCCTTCGAGGGCGATGTGCCCGTCGAGCGCGTGCTGGAGCTATGCGGCCGCCTGCTGGACATGGGCGCGGCCCAGATCACGCTGGGCGATACCACCGGTATGGGCCACCCGCTGCTGGTGCGCCAGGTCTGCCTGGCCTTCCGCCAGCGCTTCCCCCGCGCCCAGTTGCGCCTCCACCCCCACAGCGCGCGCGGCGCGGGCCTCGCCAACGTCCTCGCCGCGCTCGAGATGGGGGTGGACAGCTTCGACGCCAGCGCGGGCGGCATCGGCGGCTGCCCCTTCGCCCCCGGCGCGCCCGGCAACATCTGCAGCGAGGACCTGGTGCACATGCTGCACGAGATGGGCATCCACACCGGCATCGACCTCCCGGCCCTCATACGCTGCGCCCGCCTGCTCGAGGAGTTGCTCGGCCACCCGGTGCCCGGCCAGACGATCAAGGCCGGCATCTGCAAGCATCTACCGGAGGACGGCGGGCCACGTGTTGAAAATTGAAGATTTCAGATTGAACATGCTCCGAAGGATGAGGATCCTGTACAGCTTCCAGATCGAAGGCTTCAGGCTGAAGGATGAAGGCGTCGGAACACCTTGAGCCGTGTACAGCTCCCACCCTGGCCCGGCTCATCTGCAATCTTCAATCTTCAGATCGGAGCACATCATGCACGCCTTCTCGCCACGCTATGACGAGGCGCTCCGCCTCGCCGCCCGCGCCCACCGCGCCCAGCTGCGCAAGGGCACCGACATCCCCTATATCGCGCATCCGGTGGCCGTCTCGGTCATCCTGCTGCGCCACGGCTTCCACGAGGACCTGGCCGTCGCCGGGCTGCTCCACGACGTGGTGGAGGACTGCGGGGTGCCGCTGGCCGAGCTGGAAACCACCTTCGGGCCGGAGGTCGCTCGCCTGGTGGACGCCGTCTCCGAGACGAAGACCGCCGGCGGCGCCGAGCGGCCTTGGGAGGAGCGCAAGGCCGAGAAGCTGGCGCACCTCCACAGCGGCGGGCCGGACGTGGCGGCGCTCAAGGCCGCCGACGCGCTCCACAACATCCGCTCCATCCTGGCCGACATGCGCGAGGTCGGCCCGGCGGTGTGGGAGCGCTTCAAGCGCGGCGCTCAGCCCACCCTCTGGTACTACCGCGAGATCCTCGGCGGCGTCCGCGCCCAACTCGGCGACCACCCGCTCGCCCTGGAGCTCGCCGACGCCGTCGAGTCCCTCGCCACAGCCTCCCACTAAGAGCCTATCCGGATTACCCGGATAGGGTGGGGTTTCAGGGGAGGGCTTTG
>DATMBA010000540.1:0-3834 GCA_035559635.1 Roseiflexaceae bacterium | reverse complement strand
CCGCCGCGGAGCCTGCGCCCGCGCCGCCGGCCGCCCCCCGTGCCGCGCAGGTTCCGGCGCCGGCCGCCTCCCGCCCGATCGAGCTCACCCCGCGCCAGAAGAAAGTCCTTCTGCTCATCGCGGAGCTGGGCTCGGCCGGGCCGTCAGCCGTGGCCAAGGAGCTCGGCGTCAGCCAGAGCACAGCTTATCGCGAGCTGCAGGCGCTGGCCGCGCGGGGCCTGATCGACAGCCGCCGTTCCGGCAAGCGCACACTCACGGAAGAAGGCATCGCTATCCTAGGCGACGTGTTCCGGCCGTAGCGCGCGCCAGGTGAAGGGGGAGAGCATGGCGATTGATACGACGTCGGCGGCGGGGGTCTGGCAGGAGGCGCTGCGGCGCATCGAGGGCCGCCTGACCAAGCCGAGCTTCGAATCCTTCGTCAAGGCGATGGCGCCGGTGGCCCTGCAGGGAGATGTCTTCATCTTTTCCGTGCCGAGCCGCCTGGCCAAGGAGTGGGTGGAGACCCGCTACAGCAGCCTCATCCACGGCGCGCTCCGCGAGGTGCTCACGCGCTCCGTCGCCATCCAGCTCACCGTCGCCGAAGAGCCGCCGGCCAAGACCCCGCCGCCGGTCGCCGCGCCGCCACGGTCTCCCGACGCGCTGCCCCTGAGCCCGAAGTACACCTTCGACACCTTCGTCATCGGGTCCGGGAACCGCTTCGCGCACGCCGCGGCGATGGCCGTGGCCGACGCCCCGGCGCGGGCCTACAACCCCCTGTTCATCTACGGCGGCGTGGGACTCGGCAAGACCCACCTCCTGCAGGCCATCGGGCACCACGTCATCCACCGCCAGGGGCTGACCCGCGTGGCCTACATCAGCAGCGAGAAGTTCACCAACGAACTGATCAATGCCATCCGCGACGACCGGACGCTGGAGTTCCGCACCAAGTACCGCAACGTCGACGTGCTGCTCATCGACGACATCCAGTTCCTGGCGGGCAAAGAGCGCACGCAGGAGGAGTTCTTCCACACCTTCAACACGCTGCACGAGGCCAGCCGGCAGATCATCATCACCAGCGACCGGCCGCCGAAGGAGATCCCGACGCTGGAGGATCGGCTGCGCTCGCGGTTCGAGTGGGGGCTCATCGCCGATATCCAGCCGCCCGATCTGGAAACGCGCATCGCCATCCTGCGCAAGAAAGCCGAACTGGACGGCATCAACGTGCCCGACCAGGTCGCGGAATTCATCGCGCAGCGCATCCAGTCCAACATCCGCGAGCTGGAGGGCGCACTGGTGCGGGTGGTGGCCTACGCTAACCTGACGCGCCAGCCCATCACGGTCGAGCTGGCCGCCGAGATCCTCAAAGAGCTGCTGCCGGCAGCCCCCACGCGCTTGATCACCATCCCCGGGCTGCAGAAGGCGGTCGCCGAGCACTTTGGGATCCGGGTGGAAGAGATGCGGGCCAAACGCCGGACCAAAGGCGTAGCTTTCCCGCGCCAGGTGGCGATGTACCTGGCCCGCGAACTCACCGACGCCTCGCTGCCGCGCATTGGCGAAGAGTTCGGCGGCCGGGACCACACCACGGTGATGCACGCTTGCGAGCGGGTCAAAGAGGTCCTGGCCCGGGATCCCCAGTTTGCCGCCCGGTTGAAGAAGCTTGTGGATACCCTCCGCGCCGGAGGCTAGCGTCCCGACCCCACGGTGCGGATGTGCATATCCTGAGCGCTTCCACCCCCAGCCTATACACAGCCCGACCGCCTTGCTATCGTAGGCACGAACAGGTGCTGTCCACGGTATCCACAGCAGTACTACGAAGGCGACGAAGTTTATAGATATAAATCCCGGAGGCTAACAGCGATGTGGGTCACGTGCTCCCAGGCCTCGCTCCTCAAGGGTGTGCAGCTCGCCAGCCGAGCCATCTCCACACGCACGACGATGCCTATTCTGGGATACCTCCTGCTGGAAACGCAGAAAAATGGGCTGCGGCTGACGGCGACCGACCTGGAACTGGCCATTCAGGTCGATCTGGACGCGGAGGTGAAGAAGGGCGGACAGATCACCCTGCCGGCGCGGATCTTCACCGAGATCGTGGGGAACCTGCCGGACGCGATGGTCGAGATCAAACACGAGGAAGGGGCCAGTCAGGTCGAGATCACGTGCGAGGCCAGCGCGTTCGAGATCCTCGGGCTACCGGCCGGCGATTTCCCCGCGCTGCCCCGCGGTGAGGACAGCGAGGTCGCGGCCATCGATGCGGACATGATGCGGACGATGATCAGTCAAACCGTCTTTGCCGTGTCGGCCGATGAGACGCGGCCCTTTCTGACGGGCATCTACGTGGTCATCGATGGCGCCGAGGCGCGCTTCGTGGCCACGGACGGCGGCCGGCTGGCGCTGCGCCGCACAACGCTCGGCGGGGTGGCCAAGCAGAAGCTCGGCGTCATCGTTCCGGCGAAGACGATGCAAGAGGTGATGCGCGCGCTGGCTGGCGTGGCCGGCGAGGTGCAGCTGGCCACGGCGGACAACCAGGTGCTCTTCAGCGTGCCGGGACTGCGGATCTACTCCCGCCTGATCGCCGGGCAGTTCCCCAACTACCAGCAGGTCATTCCGCAGGAGTTCAAGCAGCGCATCCGCGTGGCCACGGACCGGTTGTTACACGCCGTGCGCCGGATGTCGATCACAGCCCGGGATTCCGCGAACGTCGTGCGGCTGGCGGCGAAGGGCAAGCGGCTGACCATCACCTCCAACACGCCCGAGGTAGGCAAGGCGCGCGAGGATGTGGAGGTGACGGCGGAGGGTGAGACGATCGAGGCGGCGTTCAACGCCCGGTATCTGATGGATTGTTTGAACCACATCGACGCCGATGAGCTGCTGTTCGAGCTCACTGGACCGCTCAGCCCCGGCGCGATCCGTCCCGCGAGCCACAGCGATTACATCTATGTGCTGGCCCCCGTGCGCGTCTACGGTTGACAGCCGGTGGCCCGGCGCGTGGCTATCCGCTCTGAGACAATTTCGCTCGGCGCCTTCCTCAAACTGGCGCGCCTGGTCGCCACCGGCGGCGAGGCGAAGCTGCTCATCCAGAGGGGAGAGGTGCGCGTGAACGGGGTGGTGGAACGCCGGCGCGGCCGGCAGCTGCGCCCCGGGGACGAGGTGCACGCCGCCGGCGTGCGGCTCCGCGTGCAGCGCGAGGAGAGGTGAGGGGCGTGCGCCTGGTGCAGCTGCGCGTTGTGCAGTTCCGCAATCACCGCTACAGCGAGATCGCCCCTTCGCCTGGCGTGACCGTGCTCGTCGGCGACAACGCCCAGGGCAAGTCGTCCCTCCTGGAGGCCGCGCAGGTCGCGGCCACGGCCCGCTCTTTCCGGGCCCGGCGCGACGGCGAGATGATCATGCACGGCGAGGCGTGGGCCCGGGTGCGCGCCCTGGTGGAGCGCAGCGGGCGGCGCGAGGAGATCTCTGTGGCGCTGCGGCGGGAGGGGGACGGCGAGCGGGACCGTGTGGCGCGAGACCTGCGGGTGAACGGAGTCTCCGTGCGCCGCGCGGAGCTGTTCGGCCGGTTCCTCTGTGTCCTGGCGGCCCCCGACGATGTTGAGGTGGTCACCGGATCGCCGCGTCACCGCCGGCGGCTGTGCGATCTCTTGCTGGCGCAGATCAGCCCGGCTTACTACGACACCGCCCAGCGCTACGCACGCGCGCTGGCCCAGCGCAACCACCTGCTGCGCCTGCGGGGATGGGGGCTGGAGGCCTGGGACGAACAGATCGCCGTCCTGGGCGCGGCGATCACCGCGCGCCGCCGGCGCATCGTGCGGCGACTCGCCGCCGCGGTCCAGCCGATCTACGCCGCGTTGAGCGGCGGGGGCG
>DATMBA010000539.1:0-11412 GCA_035559635.1 Roseiflexaceae bacterium | reverse complement strand
GCTGCAAAGCCCGCCTGCGCGGGCTGGGGGACAGGCCGCGCAGGCGGCCTTGGGAACAGATAGCCCGCGGGGCCCAGAGGGCACCCCACGCGCCGGGCGTGGTACGCCACAATGGACGTTGACGTGGCCCTAGGGCGCACCGGGTGTGACGAACGTTCCTGCGCGCCGACCACGCCCGGCCGCTGAAGCGGCGGGCTAGCTGCTGCAAAGCCCGCCTGCGCGGGCTGGGGGACAGGCCGCGCAGGCGGCCTTGGGAACAGATAGCCCGCGGGGCCCAGAGGGCACCCCACGCGCCGGGCGTGGTGCCGCGCCCGGCAAGATTTTACGTCACACCCGGCGCACCGCGATGGCTTGACAGCCGCCGCCGCTGCGGCTAGACTCGCAGGTCGGGCTGGGCCGAGCAGCGGCGCGGTGTGTGTGAGGAAGCGGTGGTGGACCTACGTGACAAAGTGGTAGTGATCACGGGCGCATCGAGCGGCTTCGGCGAGCTGATCGCGCGCCGGTGCGCCGCGGCTGGCGCGCGCGTGGTGCTGGCGGCGCGCTCCGCCGGGCCGCTCGAGCGGCTCGCCGAGTCCTTTGGCGCGGAGCGCGCGCTGGCCGTGCCCACCGACGTGGCCGACCAGGCAGCGGTG
The DNA here is from genome assembly GCA_035559635.1 of Roseiflexaceae bacterium. Lineage (GTDB taxonomy): Bacteria > Chloroflexota > Chloroflexia > Chloroflexales > Roseiflexaceae > CALJIC01. Next base: position 10,780 of record DATMBA010000539.1, on the reverse strand, counting down.
ACGCGGCTGGCCGAGGCCACGCTGGATCGCTTCGGCCGGGCGGACGTGCTGGTGAACAACGCCGGCTTCGGCGTGCTGGACCGCATCGAGGAGGCGGATGTGGCCGACCTCCAGCGCATGCTGGATGTGAACGTGGTGGGCGCGGTGCGCTGCACGCAGGCCTTCCTGCCCCACATGCGTGCCCACCGGCGCGGCCAGATCGTGATGATGGCCTCGATCGCCGGGGTGATCTCGACGATGAACCTGGGGTTCTACAGCGCCACCAAGCACGCGCTGGTCTCCCTCGCGCGCACACTGATGCTCGAGCTGGCGGGCACCGGCGTCCGCTGTGCGCTGATCTGCCCCGGCATCGCCGCCACCGGCTTCCAACAGCACTCGGGCTTCGGCAAGTACGCCCGCATCGCGCGCTGGGCGGACACCACGCCCGAACACGTGGCGGACGCGACGGTGCGGGCCATCGTACGCCGCACCCACGGCGAGGTGTACGTGCCCTGGTACGGCCGGCTGCTGGCGGTGGCCGCCTTCCCGCTGCCGGGCGCCACGCGCTTGGTGATGCGCTTGGTCAGGTGAACGGCGCTAGGGGCGAGGCCGCAGCCCTATCGCATGTCGCTGCTCACCGATGGCCTGCGCTCAACATGCACGAGCAGCGATGTGGCGGGTGTGCTAAGATACGCGCTGGCGCCGCACCCTGGTGGGGAGGCTTGGAGCGGCACAGCCCCTCCAAAAGATCTCTCGCGGGATCGTTGTGCGGCCGCAGGCCGCGTACCCCCCGCCAGGAGCGCCGCCTGCCTAAGCCCTGAATGATGAGGAGCAGTATGGCGCACGAGCGCATCGCGCGGCGTATGGCGCGGGTGCCGGCCTCCGGCATCCGGCGCTTCTTCGACATCGCCGCGCAGATGAAGGACGTAATCTCGCTCGGCATCGGCGAGCCGGATTTCGTTACACCGGACCACATCCGCGCTGCGGGCATCCGCTCGCTCAACGAGGGGCGCACCGCCTACACGTCCAACTCCGGCCTGATCGAGCTGCGTGTGGCGCTCGCCGCGCATCTGGAGCGGCTGTACGGCGTGCGCTACGACCCGGAGAGCGAGTTGCTGATCACCGTGGGGGTGAGCGAGGCGTTGCAGAACGCCATGGTGGCCACTATCAACCCCGGCGATGAGGTGATCATCCCCGAGCCGTGCTTCGTGGCCTACCCGGCCTGCGTGTCCTTCGCCGACGGCCAGCCGGTGTTCGTGACCACCCGCGTCGAGGAGCGCTTCCAGGTCACGGCGCAGGCGATCGAGGCCGCCATCACGCCGCGCACGCGCGCCATCCTGATCGGCTACCCCAACAACCCCACCGGCGCGGTGATGCCGCGCGAGCGGCTGCTGGAGTTGGCCGCGCTCGCCGAGCGCCACGACCTGCTGGTGTTCTCGGACGAGATCTACGACCGCCTGGTGTACGGCGTGGAGCACACCTGCTTCGCGTCGCTGCCCGGCATGCGCGAGCGCACGCTGCTCATGGGGGGCTTCTCGAAGGCCTACGCCATGACCGGCTGGCGCCTGGGCTGGCTGGCCGCGCCCGCCGACATCGTGGCCGCGGTGCGCAAGGTCCACCAGTACGCGATCATGTCGGCCCCCACGGTGGCGCAGTACGCCGGCCTGGAGGCGCTGGCGCGCGGCGAGGAGGACGTGCGGGCGATGGTGGCCGAGTACGACCGGCGGCGGCGCGCGATCGTGGCCGGCTTCAACAGCATCGGCCTGCCGACCTTTGAGCCGCAGGGCGCCTTCTACGCCTTCCCGCAGGTGGAGCACCTGGGGCTCTCCAGTGAGGAGTTCTGCGAGCGGCTGCTGCGCGAGCGCGAGGTGGCCGTGATCCCCGGCGATGTCTTCGGCCCCGGGGGCGCTGGCTTCGTGCGCGCCTGTTATGCGGCCTCGATGGATAAGATCGAGGCCGCGCTCGACCGGATCGACCAGTTTGTGCGGGCGCTGGCATAGTTTGTACCCCCGAAGCGGGGAGTCGGAGGAACTGCGCCCCCAGTATATGTAGATCCTTTCGGGGGCCATAGGCCCCCGCGCCCCGCCCAGGGGAGGGCGGCCAAGACTCCTCCCCCGCTTGCTACCCATCACACACCACGGAGGCACACCCCATGACCACGCACACCGACGCCAACGCCGCTCATGTCGCCGGGGGCGAGCAGCGAGGGGCCGTCATCGAGGAGCAGCTCTACTGCGCCCTCACCGGCGTGCCCATCCGCCACGACGAGGCGTACTGGGCGCCGCCGCTCATCACCGCGCGCCAGCTGGTGACGACGGTGGCCACCACGCTGCTCCGGGCGCCGGGCACGCTCGGCCAGGTGCTGCTCGAGGAGCAGCCGAACGTGCCGTACGCCCCGGCCGCGCGTGAGCAACTGGCCGCGCGGCGCAGCGCCGAGCAACTCAAGCTGCTGGTGGGGCTGCTGCTGGCCGTGGCGTTGGTGGCGCTGCCGCTGATCTTCCTCACGATGTAGAGATCAGGGAGTTCATGGACACGGGAGGGTCAGGGCGGGCGTGCCCGCCCTGACAAACCCCTCCCTTATTTCCGCAGGCCCGGCCTGCAAGCATCGAGCCGCTGGGATACAGGAACAAAGGATGCTGCTCTCGGTCATCATGCCGTGCTACAACGAGTCGGCCACGCTGCCGACCATCCTCGCGAAGGTGCGGGCGGTGAACATCCCCAAAGAGATCATCGCGGTGGACGACAACTCCAGCGATGACACCTACCGCATTCTGTGTGAAGAGGCAGCCAGGGATCCCGCGATGACCGTGATCCGCCACCCGCGTAACGGCGGCAAGGGCGCGGCGGTGCGCAGCGGCCTGGCGCGCGCGCGCGGGGATATCGTCATCGTCCAGGACGCCGACCTGGAGTACGACCCGAACGACTACTATGAGTTGGTAACCCCGATCGCCGAGGGGCGGGTGAACGTGGTCTTCGGCTCGCGCTTCCTGGGCCGGCACACCGGCATGTACTTCTGGAACGCCATCGGCAACAAGGGCCTGACGTTCCTCACCAACTTCCTGTTCAACTGCTGGATCTCCGACATGGAGACCTGCTACAAGGCCATGCGCACCGAGATCATGCGCGACCTGCACCTGGAGAGCAACGACTTCCGGCTCGAGCCGGAGATCACCGCCAAGGTGCTCAAGCGCGGCCACCGCATCTACGAGGTGCCGGTGAGCTACCTCGGGCGCACCTACGAGGAGGGCAAGAAGATGAAGCCTAGCCAGGGGTTCTACGCCATCCTGGCGCTGTTTCGATATAGACTGTGGGACTGAATAGCTCCATATACGCCCTTCGGTATGGGGAGGACCAGGGAGGGCTTCGCCCTCCCTGGCCCTCCCCGTAGGGCCATACCCTGCGCCGGCCGACCGTGGCCCTCCCCCGCCGAAGGTCCCTGCTCAGCACTCAGGAGACAAGATGGACCGGGTCGATCACTATCTCACATCGCTGGCGCAGGCGCTGGCGCGCACCCCGCGCGAGCCGCTGTGGGCGATCGAGCAGGCGCTCTGGGAGACCTACGAGCGCGACGGGACGATCATCGTCTGCGGCAACGGCGGCAGTGCGGCCACCGCCTCGCACTTCGCGTGCGACCTGGCGAAGTGGACCGTCGCTGCGGGGAGGCGCCGCCTGCGCGCGCTGGCGCTCACCGACAACGTGCCGGTGATGACGGCCTGGTCGAACGACACGGCCTACGAGCGCGTCTTCGTGGAGCAATTGATGACGCTCTACCGGCCGGGGGACGTACTGGTGGCGATCTCGGGCAGCGGGAACTCGCCCAACGTGCTGCGCGCGGTGGAGTGGGCCAACGGCCAGGGGGCGCCCACCGTCGGTCTCACCGGGTTCGACGGCGGCAAGCTGGCCGGCCTGGTGCGCTTCCCCCTGGTGGCCGCCAGCACGTTCATGCCGGAGGTGGAGGACATGCACAGCGCGATCTGCCACGGGCTGGCGGTGAGCCTGGGGGAGCGGATCAAGGGTTGAAGATTATATGTTGAACGTTCGCGCGCTGAGGTGCTTGCCGGCCATGCCAGCGTTCAACGTTCAACGTGCCAACGTTCAACGGTGGCTATGTCGTACATCCTCGGGCTTGACTTCGGCGGCACCAAGCTGGCCGCCGGGCTCATAGACCCCGCGAGCGGCGCGGTGGTGGCGCGCGCATTGTGCCCCACGCCCGCGAGCGGCGGGGCCGAGGCGAGCCTGGCCGCCATGTTCGAGCTTGCGGGCGGCCTGCTCGGGAGTGCTGGGTCCTCTCACGCCACACGCCACCCGCCACCCGCCACACTCACTGCCGTTGGCGTGAGCTTCGGCGGGCCGGTGGAGGCCGACGGCCGCACGGTGCGCCTCTCGATGCACGTGCCGGGCTGGGAGGGGATGCCGCTGGCCGGGCGGCTGGAGCGCGCGTTCGGCGTGCGGGCGGCGGTGGCGAACGACGGTGACGCCGCGGCGCTGGCCGAGCACCGCTTCGGCGCGGGACGCGGCGTGCGGCACATGCTCTACCTGACGGTGAGCACCGGCATCGGCGGCGGCGTGATCGTGGACGGGCGGCTGCACCGCGGCGAGCGCGCCTGGGCTGGCGAGGTGGGCCACCAGATCCTCAAGCCGGATGGTCCGCCCTGCCCCTGCGGGCGCAACGGCTGCCTCGAGTCGCTCGCCTCGGGCCTCTCGGTGGCGCGCGAGGCCCGCGCTCGCCTGCGCACCACCGGCGCGCCGCCGAGCCTGCTGGCCGCCCTGCCGGTGGACGAGGTGACGGCGCGCGCTGTGGCGGCGGCGGCGGCGCAGGGGGACGCGCTGGCGCAGGAGGTGTGGGGCGCGGCGATGGAGTGGCTCGGTATCGGCGTCTCCTCGGCCGCCAACCTGCTCAACCCCGGCCGGGTGGTGCTCGGCGGGGGGCTGACACGCGCCGGCGCGTTGCTGTTCGGGCCGGTGCGGCGCGTGGCGGCCTACCGCGCGCTGGACCCGCTGCTCGAGATCGTGCCGGCCGCGCTCGGCGACGACGTGGGCATCCTCGGCGGCGCGGCGTTGGTGTTGCCCTAGGGCGTATCCGCAACGCGGGAGGTTTGGCGGGGCGCAGCCCTTCCACAAGAACCTTTGCGACGATTTTTTGGGGGCTGCGCCCGCAAGCCCCGCAAACCCGGTGTGCGGATAGACCCTAGCGATGCCAGCGCCGTGCCACAGCGAGGTGCGGAGGGGATCCCCGCCACACCTCCCTTCGGAGAAGGTAGCCATGCCCCCGAGACCGTGGAGGACGCGCGCCAGCCGCGAGGTGTACCGCAACAAGTGGATCAGCGTGCGCGAAGACCTGGCCGAGATGCCGGACGGCCGCACGACGATCTACGGTGTGGTGACGATGGGCCGGGCGGCGGGCGTGCTGCCGTTCCTGGACGACGGCCGCGTGCTGATGGTGCGCCAGTACCGCTACGTGAGCGGCGAGAACCACCGCTGGGAGATGCCCACCGGCGGCATCCACGCCGACGAGACGCCCGAGCAGGCCGCCCAACGCGAGCTGCGCGAGGAGGTGGGCTATGCGGCCGGGCGGCTGGTGCCGATCAGCATCTTCCACACCTCCAAGAGCGTGTGTGACGAGACGGCCTACCTGTACCTGGGGTACGACCTGGCGCCGGCCGCGGCCCCGCCGGACGACACGGAGGATCTGGAGGTGGCGGCGCTGCCGTTCGCCGAGGTGCTGGAGATGGTGCTGCGGAGCGAGATCCGCGATGCGATGACGGTGATCGCGGTGCTGCACGCGGCGCGCCTGCGGGGGTGAGCGCCGCAGCCGGCAGCACGCGCCGGGAGCGAAGATGAAGACGGTTCTCTTGACGGGCTTCGAGCCGTTCGGCGGCGGGCGGGTGAACCCGTCGGCCGAGGCGGCGCAGCGGATCGCCGCGGAGGGGGTGGAGGGGCTGCGGATCAGCGCGCTGGTGCTGCCGGTGGATGCGGAGCGCGCGCTGGTGCTGCTGGCCGAGGCGCTCGAGCGGCTGCGCCCGGACGCCTGCCTGATGCTCGGCCTGGCGGATGGGGTGGCGGCGCTGCAGGTGGAGCGCGTGGCGCTCAACCTGTGCGATTTCCGCATCCCGGACAACATCGGGCGCCAATTGGTGGATGAGCCGGTGGTCCCGGGCGGGCCGGCGGCCTACTTCGCCACGGCGCCGGTGCGCGCGCTGCAGGAGGCGGCGCTGGGCGCGGGCGTGCCGGCCGAGCTGTCGCTCTCGGCGGGGGCGTACCTGTGCAACATGGCGCTGTATGCGGCGCTGCACCTGTGCGAAACCCGCGGCCTGCGTACGCGCTGCGGCTTCGTACATGTGCCGGCGCTGCCGGAGCAGGCGCTGGCCGAGCGGCGCGCCCGCCCGAGCATGTCGCTCGACTTGATCTGCGCCGGGGTGCGCGCCATGCTGCGGGTGCTGGCGGTCCAGGCGTAGGGACGAACCATAAAGGCACGAAGACACGCAGGCACGAAGGTTTTGAGCGTTCGTGCCTGCGTGTCTTCGTGGTGAGCGATCAGTAGGCCCGGGCGAAGATCACCTGGCGGGTGGTCTGCTGGCCGGTGTAGACGCAGCGCCCGGCGGCCTCCGGCTGGTCCAGCGGGATGCAGCGGATGGTGGCGCGCGTCTCGTCCTGGATGCGCTTTTCGTCCTCGGTGCTGCCGGCCCAGTAGGCGCGCGCGAAGCCGCGCTCGACCTGCTGCTTCAGTTCGTCGTAGGTGGCCACGTCGGCGGTGCGCTCGTTGCGGAACGCGAGCGCGCGCTCGAACAGGCTGCGCTGGATATCCGCCAGCAACTCCTCGATGCGCTCGGTGAGGCCGGCCTGCGGCACGAAGGACTTGCCCTCGCGCCCGGGCCGGTCACGGCGGGCGAGCGCCACACTGCCCTTCTCCACGTCCTTCGGGCCCACCTCGACGCGCACCGGCACGCCCTTCAGCTCCCACTCGTTGAACTTGAAGCCCGGCGTCAGGTTATCCCGGTCGTCCACCTTGAAGCGCAGGCGGCCCTTCCAGGGCCCGGTGAGCTGCTGCACGGCCGCCATCACCGCGCTGCGCTCAGCGTCGTTCTTGTAGATCGGCACCACCACCACCTGGGTGGGGGCCAGGCGCGGCGGCACCACCAGGCCCTCGTCGTCCGAGTGTGACATAATCAGCGCGCCGATCAGGCGGGTGCTGACGCCCCAACTGGTGGTCCAGGCATACTGGATGGTATTGTTCTGGTCGGTGTAGGTGATGTCGAAGGCGCGGGCGAAGTTCTGGCCGAGGTTGTGGGAGGTGCCGGCCTGGAGGGCGCGGCCGTCCTGCATCATGGCCTCGATCGCGTAGGAGCGCAGCGCGCCGGCGAACTTCTCCTTCTCCGTCTTGAGACCCTTGATCACCGGCACGGCCATCTCGCGCTCGACGAAGTCGGCGTAGACGTCGTGCAGGATCATGAGGGTCTCGCGCTCGGCGTCCTCCTCGGTGGCGTGGACGGTGTGGCCCTCCTGCCAGAGGAACTCGGCGGTGCGCAGGAAGGGGCGGGTACGCAGCTCCCAGCGCATCACGTTGGCCCACTGGTTGATCAGCAGCGGCAGATCGCGCCAGCTGCGCACCCACTTGGCGTAGAAGTAGCCGATGATCGTCTCGGAGGTGGGGCGGATGGCGTAGGGCTCGGCGAGCTGCTCGCCGCCAGCGTGAGTGACCAGGGCCACCTCGGGCGAAAAGCCCTCGACGTGCTCCGCCTCGCGCGAGAGGAAGCTCTGCGGGATGAGCAGCGGGAAGTAGGCGTTGACGTGGCCGGTGGCCTTGATGCGGTCGTCCAGCCCGCGCTGGATGGCCTCCCAGATCGCGTAGCCGTTGGGCTTGAAGACGATGCAGCCGCGGACCACCTCCGCGACCTCGGCGAGGTCCGCTTTCTCGACGATATCCAGGTACCACTGGGAGTAATCTTTGTCGCGCGGGGTAATCCCATCTTTGGGCATCGGTTTCCTCTTTGCAGTTCCTTCGAAGGGTGATAGTGGCCGCGCTCGTCGTAGGTGGCGTGGCCAGGCGACTGGACCTCTTTTAGCCTCCGCCCCCCGGCCGCGTGCCTGGTGGAGTAGTATACGGCAACGCGGCCTCAACCTCAACCCTGGCGAACTCGAGGCGCGCGGCCCAGCGGCGCGGGTCGGCATCGAGGTGGGCCATCCAGCGCTCGAGGCCGCCGGCGGCGGCGATCTCATCCGCGAAGCGGTCGGCGGTCTCGAACTCGAGGCCCTCGGTCTGGATGTAGCCGAGCGTGAGGCCGGCGCGCTGGGCGAACAGCGGCCAGGCCACATCGGTGCCGATCGTCTCCTCGGGGCAGCCCCCGAGGATGGCCGCGGCGGCGCGGCGCGAGAGGCCGCGGGCGGCGGCGGTCACATCCCACGGATGGCCGCTGACATCGGCGTAGACGGCGTTGACGATCGCCTCGGTGTCGCGCTGGACACGTGGGTGGGTGTCGAAGGCGCGCCGGGTACGCCCGAGCACGGTGACATCGCGCCGGGGTATGTCCTGGATCACGCCTGCCAGTTCGGCCGGGTACTGCTCGGCCCAGTGGAGGATACGGTCGAAGTCGCAGAACAGCAGCGCATCCGCGCCGGTCTCCAGCGCGAGGGCCAGGGCGTCACGGCGGGCGCGGCCGAGCAGGAGGGCGCTATCGGTCGGGCCGCGGCGTACGAGGGCGCCGGCGGCCTCGAGCAGGGCCACCGCCTCCGGCAGGGTGCCTTGGGTGGCGCGCACGGCGATGGCGCCGAAGTGCCCCACAAGTTCCGGCAGGACGCGGCGGAGCTGGGGGATGAGGCGACCGGGCGGGTCGTGGTGGGTGGAGGCGAGGGTTAGCAGCAACGTGGTGCTCGCTTTGTGGTACACGTTCGCACGTTGCACGTTCAACGTCTGGAGTATCGAGCCGTGCTCCTCACCGAAGCAAACGTCCAACGTTCACACAGTCGAACATTCAAACGGGTAATGCGTCGCGCAGCGCCTGGATCGCCTCGGCGACGGGTTGGCGGCGGTTGAAGACCGCCGAGCCAGCGACGATGTTGGTGGCGCCGGCGGCCACCACCGTGGCCAGGTTGCTGGCGCTGATGCCGCCGTCCACCTGGACCTGCACATGCGGGAGGCCGCGGGCGTCTAGCGTGCGGCGCAGGCGGGCGATCTTGGCGGTGCTGGTTGGAATGTACTCCTGGCCGCCGAAGCCGGGGTCGACGCTCATCACCAGCGCCAGGTCCACGAAGGGCAGGATCTCCTCCAGGGCGGCGAGCGGCGTGGCCGGGTTGAGTGCGACGCCGGCGGTGGCGCCGTGCTCCTTGATCTGCTGCACGGTGCGGTGCAAGTGGAGGCTGGCCTCGACGTGGATCGTGACGTGGTTGGCGCCGGCGCGGATGAACTCGGCGACGTAGCGCTCGGGCTCGACGATCATCAGGTGGCAGTCCAGCGGGATGGCGACGGCCTCGCGCAGGGCGGCCACCACCGGCAGCCCGACGCTGATGTTGGGGACGAAGCGGCCGTCCATCACGTCCACCTGCAGCCAGTCGGCCCCGGCGGCCTCGGCGGCGCGGGCCTGCTCGGCAAGCCGCCCGAAGTCGGCGGAGAGCACCGAGGGCGCGAGGAGCACCGGGCGGCCGTTGTAGGTGGTGAGGGGCATGACAGCGGATAGGAAGCGGATAAGCGGATAAGCGGATAAGCGGATAAGCGGATAGGCGAGTGCGGGCATTATAGCACGGTACTGATCCTGCCCATCACAAAGGCACGAAGGCACGAAGATCTGCCCATCTTCGTGCTCAGTGTCACGATCCGCCGCGAGCACAGTCCAACGCTGAAAAGGCACGAAGGCACGAAGATCTGACCATCTTCGTGCCCTCGTGTCTTCGTGTCTTCGTGGTTCAGGCCAGCAGCGAGGCGACCGCCTGCTCGTCGCGGATGGTGATCGCGCGGCCGAGGCGGTCGAGGGCATAGGAGATGCCCGCCTGAAGGTTACTGCAGGTGGTGATGTTGCCGACGTTGACGCCGAGCTGGACCATCAGTTGGGCGACCTCGGCGGAGATGCCGACCAGGACGCAGTGGGCGCCGAGCAGGGTAGCGGCGCGCATGGCCTGGATGAGGTGGTTGGCGATCGCGGTGTCCACCACCGGCACGCCGGTGATGTCCAGGATGACGATCTCGGCGGTGTAGCGCTGCACGCCGGTGAGCAGGGTCTCCATGATCTGCTCGGCGCGCGCGGTGTCGATCGTGCCAACCAGCGGCAGGACGATGATCTCGTCGTAGACGGGGATGACCGGGGTGGAGATGGCGCGGATGCCGTCGATCAGCTGCTGCTGCTCGATGGTGATGGCGCGCAGGGTGGCCTCGGTGGCGCGCAGCGCCTCCTCGTTCTGCCGGCTCTCGGCGAGCTGGCGCTCCAGCTCGGCGATGCGGTCGCGGAGCTGGCTGACCTCGGCGAGCAGTTCGTCGCGCGTGAGATCCTGGTGGCTCATAGTGTGGTTCCTCGTTTGTGCCGAGGGCGAGGCCCTCGCGATGCGCACTGCCATGCTCCTGCAGCATAGCAGGCACGGCGGCGAGCTTCAACGGGCCGACGATCGCGGTTGTGTAGCGAAAGTGGGGCGAGGAGCGATGGGGGATGAGAGAGGGGCGATCGCCGGCCGCCTATCGCCCATGGCCTACGTCAGCGAGCCCCAAGGCCAGGATCTGGCGCTCGGCGCGCTCGCGCCAGGGGGAGGCGGGGGCGAGGTCGGCGGCGGCGATGAGCGCGCCGCGGGCGCCGGGGCGGTCGCCGAGGGCGGCGAGGGC
>DATMBA010000538.1:0-28401 GCA_035559635.1 Roseiflexaceae bacterium | reverse complement strand
CGCGCCCCGCCGTGTGTTCTATTCACGTTAGATCCATGCGCTGCGCGCACCTCGCCAGTGGAAACGGGGTGGGTTTCAGGGAGGGCTGTGCGCTCCCTGCCCCTCCCGTTTCACCTCAGCCCCCCATGCGGGTCGCGCACAACGCCAGCTGCAAACCGGGTGGGGGTTCAGGGGAGGGCCTGGCCCTCCCCTGCCCCTCCCGCAGGGATGTTCACGTTAGTATGCCGGGCATCCCAGCAAAAAGCGCGCCCCGCCGTGTGGTGGGGCGCGCTTTGGGGGTAGTATGTGACGGCGAACTATCCCTGCGGCACGACCTCGACTTCACAATACCCGGACGCGCACGCAAGCTCCTGTGCCGCCTGGGTGAGGTCCTCGGCCTCGTAGCGCCACACACGACTGAAATCGATCTCCGGGAACTCGGCCGCCAGGCGCTCGTACTGCTCCTTCGTGATCTCCACGTACGGCATCTGGGCGTACTGCGCGTCGAAGGAGGGCAGGAACGACAGGCCGCCGATCTGGTCGCGATGCTCCCAGACCCACTTCATCAGGTCCAGCACCTCGTCCGGCTTGTAGGTGACGGTGCAGGATGGATTATGTTCAGTCCAGTACAGCTTGTTCTGCAGCCAGAACTCGCACTGCTCGACGGCCGAGCGCTGATTGCGGGTGATGGCGCCCTCGGGGGCCTTGACCGGGAAGTGAACCACCCAAGTATTAGCGTTCTCGGGCGTCTGGCCGTTCTCCGGGTCCATGGGCACGCCGGCATCACGCAGCACCTTGAAGAGCGGTGAGTGGGCCGCCACGCGCACATTGCGGATGTAGTAGGGCGCCCAGCGGGCGTGCAAGCCGGAGGAGCAGTTGACCAACTGGCTCGAATTGCCGCTCGGTTTCACGCAACTGATCGCCGCCGACGGGTTGATGCCGAGCGCCTGGGCCACCTGGCGATTGACCTCGATCGCGATCTCCTTGAGGCGGCGCTTCACCTGCGCATCCTGGGCTGCCGGGCTGTCCATCTGGCCGGTGATGTCCACCCCTAGCAGGCGCTCCTCCTCGCAGTTCTGCTTCCACTGCGGGCGCAGACCGGGGAAGTGGGTCGCCATGCTCTGGATGGTGCCGATGATCGTCGCCACCTCCACCTTCTCGCGCAGCGTCTCGAAGGTATCCTCGGCGCGGGCCACGGCGGCCGAGAGGTTGCAGAACTGCCATGGTCTGAGACTGATCTCGGCGCATGGATTCGTGCCGAACTCCGCGTCCTGACGCCGTGCCGGCTTCATGAGATTGGCCGCCTCACGGTTGAAGATGCCCGGCTCGCCGCGGCCGGACTCGACCATCTCCATGAACTGCCTGATAAACTCCTGCTGCGTGAGGCCGCCGCGCGGCCAGACGGCCGAGTTGTTGGCGTTCCAGCGCTGCGAGTTATCGCGCTCGAAATCCCCATGCTTGCAGCGGCGCATCTCCTCATCGTCGTAGTCGAACAAACTGAGCATAGCTGTCCGTCGCACGCCGCCGCTGACCGCCGCGTTGCCGACGGCGCACATCATATCGTGGGCGTCGAGCGGGCGCAGGAAGGAGCCCTGGCGGGCGAGGATGCGGGCGCGCACGAAGTCCAGCATAGCGCGGAACGGCTCGGGGCCGGAGGCCCGCCCACCCTTGGTGCGCAGCGGGGCGCCGGCCGGGCGAAGTTGTGAGAGGTCGAAGCGCACATCCCCGCCATCGAACCAGGTCTGCAAACCGAACCGCAGCGCCTCGGCCCAGCCCTCGGCCGAGTCCTCCACGGTGAAGAGCAGCGGGGGTGCAACTGTCTGGCGCCGGATGCGCGGGAAGCTCTCGACGTAGCGGCTCTCCACCGAGAAGCCCACGCCGCAGCCGGCCATGGAGATGATCAGCGCCTCGACGAACGAGTCGATGCTCTCCACCGGCTGATAGCTGCAGTTGTAGATCGCGACGTTGTTGCGGTGCGCGGCCGGGCCGGCCATGGCCAGCAGGCGCATGGAGGGCATGGCGCGCATCTCGAGGATAGCGCTGCGGATGCGCTCGTAGGTCTCGCGCGGCAGCTGGCTGCCCGCCAGGTCGTACAGGTAGTCCACCGCGCGGTCCACCGTCTCCACCCAGGTCTCACGGCGCCCAAGGGCGTAGTTGAAGCGCGAGTACTTGTCGAAGAACTGGAACTGCTGCAGGGCGGTGGGGAAGTACGCCTTCGACTCCTCGAAGGCGCGGCGGACGTCCTCGGGCACCGGCCGGCGCTCGCGCTCCTTGGCGCGCTCGGCGCGGTACAGGATGTAGTGCTTGGCGGCCTCGAACTCGCCGGCGGCCTGCAGCACCATCTCCACGATGTCCTGCACACCCTCCACGGTGGGCAGGGCGCCGCTGGACTTGGCGGCGACGATGTTCACAACGCGCTGCGCCAACTCGGCGATCGGCGTGTCCGGCGTGCGGCCAAAGCTCGCGAAGCAGCGCTCCATCGCCCGCTCGATCCGCCCGATGTCGAACGGGACCACGCGGCCGTCGCGCTTGACGATCGAGGTGGGCACGCTGATACCCTGCTCCTGCGCGAGCGTGAGCCCTGCTCCCGTCGTGCCGTTCTGCGTACCAGCCTGGTGGGATGCCATCCAACTCCTCCTCACTGGTCTTCCACAGCGATAGGGGCGGGCCGCCCGGGAGGGCGCCGCCCTCCTGCGCCCCTCGCCCCGCTGTCCGTCACATGTGGCGGGCGGTGTTCCGGGGAGGGCTGCTTCTCCCGCGGCTCCTCCCCTGCACCCGCCAACTATAGCGAAGCCGGGCCGCACCCGCGCCAGGGTGCGAGACACTGGCCCTCAAGGTGGCCTGCACCCGCCAACCATAGCGAAGCCGGGCCGCACCTGCGTGTGCTGGCGGCCGGACTTACTACCGGAATATGTAAAGAGAAATTACGGTAAACCTGGGCGGTGTGAGCGGCGATGCGGGAACATGAGTTCGATTGCGGTGAGAGTTATCCACAGGATACCCACATCTTGTGTAGAACGCTCGTCATTCGCTCTAAATATGGCTCGGGTAGCATACCACAGCGGGGGGAGGCTGTCAAGCACCGGTTTACGATGGCCTGTAAAGACTTTACAGGTGCTTATGACAACCTTGCCGTTCTCCCACAGGGGCGTAGCAACGGTGGAGCGCGGGCGCGGTCCGTCGCGCACCTGATCGGCGCAGGTGGCGCGGCCACGTGACATTTCGCCGCGCATCCGCTATGCTGAAGGGCGGGGCTTACGCGAGGGACGATTCGCCGCGCGCCCCTTCCCCGCGAGGGGCGCACGCTGAGGGACCACCATGCTCTCTACGCTCCACGCCCGCGCGGCGTTCCGCCTGCGTCCGCGAGATGGGGACGGCTGGCCGGACGTGCTGGCGCCGATCCTGAGTTGGCTCGCCGGCCGCGAGCGCGCCCTGCTGCCGCCGCAGCGGCTGACGCTGCTCACCGAGGGCGGCGGCCTACGCGAGGGACGCGTCTCGATCGCCACCATGCTCCATCGGGGGGCTGGCGGCGCCGCGCACGCCTGGGCGCTCGCCTACACCAGGCCCGATGTGCATGACCAACTCCTCCGCTGGCACATCGACCTGGCGGTGAGCCGCGAGGGGGAGGGCTGGCGCTTCGCGCTGGCCTCCAGTACCATGCGCGACCTCGGCGCGGGTGAGGATGCGCCGCCGCCGGAGCCAGCCATGCCGTATGTCGTCCAGAAGGTGCTGAGCGACGCGCGCTTCATCTGCGACGGGCCGGCAGGGTGGTCGCTCGGGCCGCAGCCGCAGCGCCTGGCGCCGGGCCAGGCCCATCGCCTGCTCGACGCGCTCACCGCCCGTGGGCGGCTCCACCCGGTGGTGTACGTCTCGCGTGGAAGCGCCGCCCTGCCGGATGTCGCGCGGCTGGCCGCGCAACTCGCTGGCGCAGCGCCGGTGATCGTCGCCACCACACCCGCGCTGGATGCCGAGCTGGACCACCTGCTGCCGAAGGGCTTCCGCACCGTGGGCGGCGCGGTGCGTGTCTACCTGCCGGGGATCGATCTCGCCGACCCGGCCGACGCACAGCGCCACCGCTACCTGCCCGCCGAGGACGTAGCCAGCGGCGGGCGGGAGGCGGTGGCGCGTATCATCCAGGCTGTGCTGCGCGCGAATGTCGTAACGTTCCAGGACTGGCCGACCACCATCCGCGATGTGCAGACGCTGGCGCGCGAGGCGCGGCTATCCGAGCTGCGGCTGCGCGCCGAGACCGACCAGGCGCAGCAGGCGGCCTACATCGCGCTGCTGGAGGAGACCAACGCGGCGCTGACGGCCGAGCGCACCAGCCTGCAGGCGGCCCTGGACCGGTTGGACGTGGCACTCGCCGACCGCGAGGCGACGATCCGCCGCCTGATCTTCACCGCGCAGGGCGCCCAGCCTGTAGCGCGCCCCGCACCTGCTGCGCCGGCACTTCACGCGCTGCGCGAGTTCCCCAAGACGCTGCCCGCCATGCTCGACCTGATCGCCGGCCTGTTTCCCGACCGCGTCCGCGTGACCGAGCGGGCGCTGGCCTCGGCAGAGGTGGCGGCGATCGGCGCCACGCGGGAGGTACGCCTCTGCTGGCGGGTGCTCCATGCGCTGGCGACCGACCTGTATGACCTGGTGTTCGCCGACGCCCCGGTGGGCGACCTCCCCCGGCGCTTTCAGGAGCGCACCGGCATCGAGTTGGCGCTCTCGGAGAGCAGCGCGACCCAGGCGAACCCGCGCCTGATGGCGCTGCGGCGGAGCATCGACGACGAGGGGCTGCCGATCGACATCACGCCGCACCTGAAGGTCGGCGACCGGCCGCCGCGCATGCTGCGCGTCCACTTCGCCATCGACCGCGCGCGCCGCCTGCTGATCGTGGACCACTGCGGTGACCACCTGGAGACGGCCGGGACGGCACGCAGCACCTGAGACAGCACCGCGGGCCGGGCCCGTGTTGCCAGCCCTTGGCCCGCGGCAGGGGTGGATGCCAAGGGACGACAGGCCTCCCCGCACTCCGCTCCGGGGAGTGCGTGAGGGGCTACGCCCTCACACCCTACAACGTTGACGTAGCCCTACACCGGGTGGGAGACGGAACGCTGCATCAGCGCGGCGATCACCGCATCGTGGAGCGCGCCGTTGCTCACCACCACGCCGCGGTTGGCGTGCAGCTTCGTGCCGGCGCCGAAGTCCAGCGGCGCCCCATACATATCGCTGACGCGCCCACCGGCCTCCTCCACGATCAGCGCGCCGGCGGCGTGATCCCAGATATTCTCGCGATAGCCGGGCGACTTGGGAGATGGCAGGCGGAGATAGAGTGCCGCGTCGCCGCGCGCCACCGCGCCGTACTTAGCCTGGCTATCCATGCGCAGCGGCGGCTGTTCGATCCCGGCCGCACGTGCCACCGCCTCCTGGAGCGCGTGGTCGCCGTGGCCGGCCTCGACGCTCTCGACAAACCGCCGCGCCGCGCCGTCGTACGCGACGCGGATGGGCATCTCCGGCCCGCCCGCAAGCGGCGCCATGAACGCCCCCGCGCCGCGCACAGCCACGAACAGCACGCCCGGCCCCTGCGCGCCACCGGAGGGGAGCGCGGGGCACGCCAGCGCGCCGAGCTTGACCTGGCCGTGCTCGATCAGCGCCAGCGCGACAGCGTACTGGTCGTTGCGGAGAAAGCCCTTCGTGCCGTCGATCGGATCGAGCGTCCAGAACCGGTCGGCCGGCTGGCTCGTGCCGAGGTCGATCCAGTGACAGATATCGCGCCGCGTCGCCTCGGGCAGGGCCAGGCGAACGTAGCGCGCCACGACGTCGAGCGTCCCGGCGTTCTCATGCTTGCGTAGCTCCGTCGCATCCTCCTCGGCTACGATCGCGTCGGACGGGAAGGCCTCCGAGAGCCGCTGGCAGATCAGCGCCTGCGCGCTGAAATCTGCGATCGTCACCGGGCTTCTGTCATCCTTCTGCACGAACGCCGCCCCAACCATCTCGGCACGCACCCCGGCGCAGATCTGCGCCGCCTGCGTCACAGCCTCCACTGCCACCTGTCTCTCACGCGCGTGGGTCATCGGTCGCTCATTCCTTTCTCAGGGCGTGTCCTCAGAGCTTGTTTGAAACGCTTCCCGGCTGGAGGCGCGGGGGCCTGCGGTCCCCGCAGCTCCCCGCCCGCCGCTGCGCGGCGGGCGGGGGATGGGTGAGGGGTGAAACCCCTCACGCGCCCCGTTTCAAACAGGCGCTCAATGCTTGCCGGCCAGACCTGCGTTGGAGGGAAGGGATGTTTCAGGGAGGGCAAGCCCTCCCTGACCATCCCCCGTGTGGGGTGGCATGCACCCGACGGCAAGCCCTCCTCCCCCTCTTGGAGGAGCGAAGCCCATCCAAACCTTCCTCATAGTGTGGCGAGCCATGAGCGGCAACGGGTTGTGGCACTGCCGGAAGCCGTCCTGGCACGCCACCGCAGCCCCGGCCCCGGCTGCATCTCCCATCGGCGCCCGCTCGCCGGCCCTCCGGTGTGCGCTGGGCGCCTGAGCATCGGCGGAGCATCCAGGCCTAGCGGCGCGCCCCCCCACTGTACTACCATTCCCACCGGCAGTTCGTTAATAAACAGTTAAGGACAACGCCAAGACGCACGCACAGCCGTGCGAGCACCCCGGCCGGCGATCGTTATCACGCGAACGATTCCGCTGTCACAACGTACGAAGGAAGGAGCCATGCATCACACCAACACTGCGACCACGACACGGCGGATCGGCACGGCGCTCGGCGCCCTGCTCGTTACCGTCCTCCTGTTTGCCACGACCCTGAGCCTCTGGCTGCCGGCCAGCACGCGTGCGGCGGCGAGCGAGGTCGCCCTCGCGCCGAACGCGGACACCTTTGTCAAGAGCAACGAGCCGGACCGCAGCTTCGGCGCCGCGGCGCGGATCAACGTCGACGCCACGCCGCGCATCCGCAGCTTCCTGCGGTTCTCGGTCACCGGCGCTGGCCAGAACAGCGTCAGCCGGGCGCGCCTGCGGCTGTTCGTCACGGACGAGAGCGTGGCGGCGGGCATCAAAGTGTTCCGTGCCGACACCAACTGGGACGAACTGGCCGTCACCTGGAACACACAGCCGGCCATGGGCCAGCAGGTGGCCGAGCTGGCGCCGACGGCCATGAAGCTGAACTCCTGGGTGGAGGTGGATCTCGGCCAGGCGGTGACCGGCGACGGCGTATACAGCTTCGCGTTGACCAGCGAGGCCACCGACCGGGCGGGATTCAGCTCCCGCACCAGGGAGAACGCGCCGCAGCTGGTGCTCACCCTGGGCGCGGCGGCCCCGCAGCCCACCGCCCCGCTGAGTGCGACCCCCGTCCCCACCAGCGCGCCGACGGCCGTGCCGCCCGCGCCGCCCGCGACGAACCCCAGCGGGCCGGCCCTGGCCTTCCCCGGCGCCGATGGCTTCGGCGTGCAGACCCCGGGCGGCCGCGGCGGGCGCGTGATCTACGTGACAACGCTGGCCGACTCGGGGGCCGGCAGCCTGCGCGCCGCGCTGGAGGCCTCCGGCCCGCGCATGGTCCTGTTCAAGGTGGCGGGCACGATCACGCTGCAGAATGACATCAACATCACCCAGCCGTTCGTCACCATCGCCGGGCAGACCGCGCCGGGCGAGGGCGTGCAGATCAAGAGCGGCATGATCCGCATCCGGACGCACGACGTCGTCATCCGCTACCTCAAGATGCGCGTCGGCGACCAGCCGAGCGGCAGCGACCCGATGGACCGCGACGCCATCGCGCTCTCCGGAACGAACGGGGCCGACGTCTACAACATCGTCATCGACCACTGCTCACTGGTTTGGGGCCCGGACATCGGCGGCGTCTCGATGCTGGTCAACGTCCACGATGTGACGGTACAGAACTCGATCATGGGCGAGGGGCTGTACCTCTCGCGGCACCCAGAGGGCACAGCGGAGCAGAGCGGGCACTCGATGAGCTCCAGCATCTTCCAACTCGACTCGGCCACCTACGGCAACAGCTACCCACGCCGGATCACCATGCACCACAATCTCTTCACCACGTCGGACCACCGCAACCCGGCCGTCATCGGCGGCGAGAACGTGGACATCGTCAACAACGTGATCTACAACTGGGGGCAGAAGGCGGCCCACGGCAATCCGCGCAAGCTGAACCTGATCAACAACATGTTCATCCGCGGGCCGATGACCACCGGGCTGACCGCCTGGCGGCCACAGCTGCACTCCACCACGCCGAGCTACTTCCCGGCCTCGGTCTTCGAGCAGGGCAACGTCACGGTGGGCTTCAACTCCGTCCGCGGCGACCCGCAGTCGGTCTACGCACCGGGGCGCTTCAGCCCATACTCGATCACAACGGAACAGAGCGCGCAGGCGGCCTACGACCGGCTCGTGCAGGACGTGGGCGCGAACCGGCCGGTGCGCGACAGCGTGGACCAGCGTATCGTCAGCAACATGATCCAGCGCACCGGCACATTCCTCAACGGCGTCGACCTGGTGTGGCCGAACCTGGCTAGCGGCCCGGCGCCGGCGGATGCGGACGGGGACGGCATGCCGGACAGTTGGGAGCAGAGCCAGTTCGGCAACACCAGCCGCGGCTCGGCGAGCGACTCGCGCGGCGACCTCGACGGCGACGGGTACACCGACCTGGAGGAGTACCTGAACGGCACTGACCCGAAGGCCGCGGGGAGGTAGTGCTGACGCGCAGGCGAGAGGAGGTGTCGAAGCTCGACACCCCCTCTCGCCTCTCACCTCTCACTCTCGGTCTCACGAGAGCGTATCCGCAAAGCGGGAGGCGTGGAGGGGCACATCCCCTCCAAAGAATTCTTGATGAGGATTTTTCTGAGGGCTGCGCCCCCAGGCCCCCGCGAACTCCCACGCCACGGGCAGCGCCTGCTTATTTTGAAAGTATTGACTCTAGGGCAGATCGTCGCCGAAGTAGCCGGTGCGGAAGCCCGTGGCGCGCGTCACCTCGATCATGTGGAAGGTATCGTCCTCCTCGTCCAGGCTGACCAACGCCAGGTCGGCGTTATGCGGCCCGCGGTTGCCGAAGTAGCCGTCGTCCAGCACCACCACCTGCTCCTTCCAGCGTCCGGTGTCCGCCTTGGTGACGACGACCGCCGTCTGCTGCGCGCCGTCCTGGGCATCGTAGATGAGCGCCCACTGGCCGCGGCCCTGGTCCAGGTAGACCACGCGGATGGTCACCGGGTACGCGCCGTCGAGCGGCCGCTCGAAGAAGAAGCGGTCATCGATGTCGAAGTACATGGCATTCTTGCCGGAGGCGCCGTCGAAGCGGCGGGCGAAGCGGCCGTAGGGTTGCTGCTGCGGCCCCACCCGCCAGAGGCCCTGGCTCGTCGCATCCGGGTCGATCTGGTAGAGCCACATCTGGTAGTTACCGGGGTAGATGCGCCACCCTACGTCGTTGAGCGCCGTGAAACTGGTCTTGTTCAGGGCGTCCGGGTCGTCCTGGCGGGCGCCGTGGGGCGCGAACGCCGCCGCGATGCTCAGGAAGCGCTCGCGGTTCTTCCCCCCGTCGTTCGGACCATAGACATCCTCTGGGAAGCGCCGCGTATCATCGGCATCCAGGCCGTCGCGCAGCGCCACCCAGACCCCGATGCTGTCGCGCGGGTCCTTGTAGCCTGCATATTTCGAGAAGAACGCGAACGCCTCCGTGAAGGCGGGGGCGGACAGGTCCTCCTCCACGATATTGTGCATATCCAGGCCGGTGTGCAGGTTCCAGAGGTTGGTCCAGTACATATTCCAGACCGGCGCCTCGGCGAACCACCCGAGCCGGTTAAGATCCATCTCCGAGCGCGAGCGGTGCGCCACCCCATCGCGGAACTCGCGCACCGGCTCCCAAACCCACGCACCGGAGGTGGCGTCAGCGTCGCCGTACTCGCGGTTGTACTGGTACCGGTCGCCGATCCGGCCGTACTTCACCCACACCCCCGGCAGATGCGCCAGGCCCCACTCGTAGAGCGCCGGGTGGTCGGCGATGTTCAGCAGGACGTGGATGCGCGGGTTGGTCGCCTGGTACTGGTCGTAGTAATACTGGAACATCTCCTTCTGGTAGGCGTCCCACGCCTCGCGCGTGATGGCGTATGGCGTGCCCTCGCCGAACCAACTGTTGCTCCCGACAACGCTCTCGGTCCTGCGCTCGTAGGGGTGCGGGTCGCCGGATGCGCCCACCGGCCCCTGCACGGCGATGATGCGGCCGTAGCTGGCGCGCCCGGCGTCGTTGTTCAACTCGTCCAGCCGGCGCGCCGCGGCGGCGATCATGCGTTTGAAGTAGAAGCGGAACTCGCCGGCGTCATCACCGTCGCCATCGCCATTGCCGTCGTTCAGGTAGTACGGGAAGCTCGCGCTCTCGCGCACGTCGGACCGGACGCGCGGGACGCCGGTGTCGTAGAGCCACTCGGGACTGCGCCGGCCGCCGTAGATCAGCACCATCACATACAGGCCCTGGCCGGCCACGGCGTCGATCTTGCGCTCGAGCTTCGTCCAATCGAACTGGCCGTCGGCCGGCTCGATCTCGTTCCAGCCGACAGTGACAACGTGGCCCTTGAGCCAGGGCTTGCCGTCCGCGCTGGTTCCGCCGCCCCAGATCCCCCAGATGCCGGGGTAGTCGGGCTTGCTTCCCGTGGCGTCTATGGGCTGCGGCGCGGGCGTGGGCGCCGGGCCTGGCGCCTGAGCGGTAGACTGCGCGGCAGGCGCCTCTGCGGCGACGGGCGTCGCTGCGATCGGGGAACTGGCGGGAGGCGAGGGCCGCTGGTCGGGCGCCACCGCCGTCGGCTGATCCGTTACCGAGGGGGCAGCCGCCGGCCGGGTGCAGCCAGCCAGCAGCAACGCCAGCGCCAGCGCACCCCACAGCCGCCTGATCCGTTGCGCCATGCGAACCTCTCTGGCATGGCGGGGCGGCGCGTGTCGCCCCACCGTGGGAGTGTGGGAGCCAAAGGCCACCGCGATTCTTGCGGAGGACCACGCCCTTCCGCGTCGCCCGGCGTGGGACGTTGGAGTTGGTGGCCCCACAGATCCTTGCGGAGGGGGCACCTCCTCCGCGCCGCCCCACTTGGAACGAAAGGGCGTCTCAGCTGGCGTGCAGGCGATCGACGAGCGCGAGATACTGGGCGCTGACCTGCTGCCAGCTATAGCGCTGGTTGAAGCGATCGGCGTTCTGGGCCAGCAGCGCGAGCCGCTCGCGATCGGCGTGCAGCGCCAGGATGGCGCGCGCCAGCCCCTCATGGTCCTCCGGTTGGAAGAATTGTACCATCGTCTCGTCGAAGTAGGCCTCGATCACCGGCGTACGCGCGGCCACCACCGGCACCCCCAGCGCCACATACTCCATCAGCTTGGTGGGCAGGATGCCGTCGGTGAAGATGTCGCGCCGGTAGGGCACCACCCCCAGATCCGCCTGCTGGATGAAGGCCGGCATCTCCGTGGTGGGAATGTAGTGACTGGTCACCCGCACGTGCTGCCCCAGATCCAGCTCCTCGACCAGGCGGGCCAGCGCGTCGCGCTCCTCGCCAGCGCCGTGGACCGTGAAGTGGACGCCGGGGAGCTGGCGGCGCACAATGTCCACCGCGCGGATGGCCACATCGATCCCGTAGCGGCGGGTGAGCGTGCCGTGGTAGAGCAGCCGGAAGCAGCCGGGGTCAGCGGGCCGCGGCGTGGGGGCCTGCCGGCGGAAGATGCGATCGTTGGCCACGTTCATCACCACCGAGACCTTCTCCGGCGGCGTGCCGCGCCCGATCAGCGCCTCGCGCCACAGGTCCGTGACAGTGATCACGTGGTCGGCGAAGCCGCAGGCCAGGCGCTCCTGCAGGCGAACCAAGCGCACCGGCGGGCTGCGCATGCTGCCCGTGAAGCGCGAGACGAAGAACTCCGGCATCAGGTCGTGGATATCCAGGATCAGGCGCGCCCCGCTCAGCTTGGGCAGCCAGGCCGCGAAGACCAGGAAGTCCGGTAAGTTATGCGCCTGGACCACCCGGTAGCGCCGGCGGCGGTGCAGCGCGGCCAGCCGGGCTGAGGCCATCGCGAAGAAGGCCAGGTACTCCAGCAACTGCACTGCCGGGCCGCTCCCCTTGCGGCGGCGCACCGGCAGCCGGTAGACGTTCACGCCGTTCACCGTCGCCTCGGCCGGCTCACCCGGCTCGCGCAGGCAGATCACGTCCACCTCGTAGCCGTTGGCCACCAGGGCCTGCGCCTCGCGCTCCACGCGCGGCTCGCGCTGCGGGTAGTAGTTGTGGACGACCATGCAGTGGCGGCGCGCGGCGCCGTTGGTGTGACCCATGCTGCACCCTCGTAGGAAAAGGGGGGGCCCAGGGAGGGTTACACCCTCCCGGACCCTCCCTGGAGACAGGAGCTTCAGGAGAGCGTGCCCTCCCGGACCCTCCCCCGCTACCAGCAGATCCCCTGGTACGGGCCGCCGGACACCCTGCCATCGTCGGCGATCCGCACCAGGTCGATCACCGTCTGGCCCGCGCGCAGCTCCGGCAGGATGCGTTGGAACTCCGGCGCGCGGTTCCCGATCACGATCACCTCGCTCTCGGCCAGGATATCCTCCAGCGAGTCCACCATCAGCGACGCGATGTGGGGGATCTCCTGCTCGATATAGGCGCGGTTGGCGCCGTGCAGGTTGGCGAGCGAGACGTTGCGGTCATAGACCCGCACGTGGTAGCCCTTGCCGATCAGGTGCTCGATCAACTCGACCACCGGGCTCTCGCGCAGGTCATCGGTGCCGGCCTTGAAACTGAAGCCCAGCACACCCACGTGCTTGCGGCCGGTGCGCTTCACCATCTGGTAAGCCAGCTCGATCTGGCGCTGGTTGCTCGGCAGGATGGCCTGCAGCACCGGCGGGTAGAGATCGTAGTGGTGGCACTGGTAGAGGATGGCGCGCAGGTCCTTGGGCAGGCACGAGCCGCCGAAGGCGAAACCCGGCTTCAGGTAGTAGGGCGACAGATTCAGCTTGCGATCCTGGC
This sequence comes from Roseiflexaceae bacterium, assembly GCA_035559635.1. GTDB lineage: Bacteria > Chloroflexota > Chloroflexia > Chloroflexales > Roseiflexaceae > CALJIC01. Next base: position 15,452 of record DATMBA010000538.1, on the reverse strand, counting down.
AGAAGATCTCCATCACCCGGTGACTGTCGATGCCCTGCAGCTTGCACAGGTTGCCGATCTCGTTGGCGAAGGCCACCTTGAGCGCGTGGAAGGCGTTGTTGGCATACTTGACCATCTCGGCCACTTTGAAGGGCACCACCATGAGCGGCGCGCTGAGCATGGCGTAGATCTGCGCCACACTGTCGGCCACCTGCGCGTCGTCCGCGCCGATGATCGTGAACGGCGGGTCATAGAAGTCCGCGATCGAGCTGCCCTCGCGCAGGAACTCCGGGTTGAAGCAGACGCCGAAGCCGTGCCCGGCCCGCCGCCCCGAGGCGCGCTCGAGGATCGGGATGACGATCTCCTCGGTGCTGCCGGGCAGCATGGTGCTGCGAGTGACGACGATGTGGTAGCCATCCTTGGTGGCCAGCGCCTCGCCGATCTGCTGCGCCACGCGCTCCACGTACGTCAGGTTCAGGCTGTCGTTCGGGTTGCTGGGCGTGCCAACGCAGATGAAGGAGAGGTCACTCTCGCGGATGGCGCGGGTCGCATCGGTGGTGGCGCGCACCCGGCCGGCAGCTACCCCTTTGTGCAGCAATTCGTCCAGGCCGTGCTCGATGACCGGGCTGCGCCCCTCCTGGATCATCTCGACCTTGGTGGGGTTCACATCCACGCCGATCAGATTGTGCCCGTTGTCCGCCAGACACGCGACCAACACCGACCCGACGTAGCCAAGGCCGAAAACGCTGATGGTTGTCATAGCCGTTCCTCAGACTGTTGCGAAAGGGCTGCGCCCCTCCGCGCCTCCGCGCTCGCCACGATCGCCCCGAGCTGCGCGAAGCGTTCGTCCCACTCCCGCCGGCGCTCCTGACGGAAGGCCAGCACCTCCCGCTCCAACTCCTGGTGGCGCTGCCGCATCACGCCCACCCCGGCGCAGATACCATCGCTGGTGTTCTCGACGTACACCGCGCCGCGGGCGAACAACTCGCGCAGGAAGGGCCAGTCGGAGGTGATCAGCGGCTTGCCGAGCGACACGGCCTCGCAGCCGCCACCCTGGAGCGTGAAGTCGCGCGTGGTGAGGGCCATCACCGCCTGCGCGGCGCGCAGCAGGCCGAAGTACTGCGCGTCCGGCAGGAAGCCTGTGAAGGTGACGTTCGCCGGCAGGTTGGCGAAGTAACTCGCCGGCCGGCGGGCAGTGTTGCCGGTGATGTAGAAATGCACGTCCGGGCAGCGGGCGGCGGCCTGCACCACCGCGTCGGTCGGCTCGTCGGCGGCGAAGGTGTTGATGAACACCACGTTGAACCCCGGCCGGACCGCGAACGGCTCGCCCTCCGGCAGGGTGACGAACGGGTCCGGCAGGATGAAGGCCCGCGCCCCCCAGGAGCGCACCGTCTCGGCCCAGTGCGAGCCGGTGACGAGGTTGGTGAGTGCGCGGCGGGCCAGGAAGGTCTGGACCGGCCGTGCCCAGGCCCAGCGCCGCGCGAACGCGTCGGTGTGGTGGTCCAGCACGAAGCGCGCGCCGGACAGCAGGCAGTAGAGCCATACCACCAGCCCGCACACGAACGGCGGGTTCTGCACGAACACGACGCGCGGGCGCTCGCTCAGCAGCACGCGCAGCGTCCGGACGGACTGCGGCACATACTTGAGCGGCGCGTAGATCGGCACTTTGTATTTCAGGTTATGAATGAAATACATCCGGGCGCCAAGCTCGGCGGCCAGCAACTCGCTTCTACGGCCGTACGGCGCCCAAGCGACGAACAGCGCGCCATCGGTGCGGTTCATAGCTCACCCCTGCCTGCCTGCGATCGGCGGTCACCGCCACGTGCTCGGCAGATAGACATCGTTCACGAACGCCGCCGCGCCCTCCCGGTACTCATAGGCGCCCATATCGGGCCGCACACCGTACGGCCGCGGCCGGTCGTCGAAGTCCACGGCGACAACCAGCCGGTCGGTGCGCCCGGCATCGATGGCCGGCGAGGTGAACCGCAGGTGGAAATCGCGGGCCGCGGGGTCCACGAACTGCGCCAGCGTGACCGGGCCGATCAAATTGGCGAACACCTGCGCCCCCTCGGCGTCGACCGGCGTCCCGCGTGTGCCGACGACGATGTTGTCGAAGACCTGCGCGGCGTCGCCCGTGGCGCTGATACCTGCCGTGCCACAGCCGACGACCGTGTTGTGGAAGATCTGCGCGCCATACTCCGGCGCGACGAGGCAGCGATCCGCGCCGACCACCACGTTGTTGTAGTACCGCGTCCCCGGGCTGTCCAGCGTGCGCCCCATCGCGATCCCCTCCAGCGCCGTCTCGACATAGTTGTTATAGTACTCCCCGACGCTGAACGCCATCTGAATCCCCGCATCGTGGGCCGGCGTCTGCGACAGGCCAGTGTGGTAGACGGCGTTGTGGTGCACCTTGACGTTCTTGACCGCGACCTTAATCTTGATGCCGTCGTAGCCGATGCGCTCGATGCGGTTGTGGCTCACCTCCACGTCTTCGAGCTTCCCGAGCACCTCAAGCGGCCGGCCGCGCGGCTCGCTGCCGATGTAAATTGCTTCACCTTTGGTGTTGACAAGATAGTTATGGTGGACGTAGACCCCCGAGATGAGCTGCTGCTCCCCCGGGTGAATGAGGATGCCGCGCGCGTTCGTGTCGGTGGTCAGATCGTGGATGTAGACATGGTCCACCTCGATATGGTGGACGAGATCGGGATCGGTGTCGAAGCGTATGCCCTTGTTGGCGAAGCCGATCTCGATCCCGCACTCCTGCTCCTCCGGCGAGTACTGCGCGCCGCACCGCTCTGACACCCCCGTGCCGGTGATGCGGAGGTAGCTGCTGCCGCTGACGCTGATCCCGCCGTTCCGCAGCCGCATGCCGGAGATCGAGACCGTGCCGCCCTCATTCCGGATGGTGATCGGGCTGCCCGCGCGGCCGTGCAAGTTGACGATCTTCACATTCTCGCGCGGCCCCGCGGCCAGGCAGAGCACGTCACCCGGCTGGACATGGGCGTAGTTAGACGCGCCGTCGATATCGACCACCGCGAGGGGCACGAGGTGAGTGCATGCCGGCGACGCGGCACGCGCAGGTACCCCACCGCGCGCCAGGGGATCCGCGAGCAGGGCGCTCACCAGCGCTGGAAGCCAGAGAATCCGTAGGAGTATCGTCGTACGATGTGGCTGCATTGCTATCCCCCCTCCGATCGATACAGCACGCGCGTCTGCGGGCCGCGCATCCCACAGCGGCCCCTCAGCCTGGAAACCGCTCAGGCCAGAGCGTGCTGGCGAAGCGCTGTACGTTGCGCTCGACGTCGAACCGCTCGAGGATCGTCCGCCGGCCCTGCTCGGCCAGCCGCGCGCGCAGAGCCGGGTCGTCCAGCAGCGCGGCCATGGCGTCGGCCAGGGCCAGGTGATCCCCGGGCGGCACCAGCAGGCCGTTGCGTCCGTCCTCCAGCAACTCCGGGATGGCCGACACATCGGTGGAGATCACCGGCAGCTGCATCGCCATGGCCTCCGCCAGCACGTTCGGGAAGCCGTCGCGGTCGCCGTCGCCGGACCGGACGCACGCCAGGACGAACATGGTGGAGCGGCGGTACTGCTCGATGACCTCCTCGTGCGAGAGCGCCCCGCACAGGAGCACGTACTCCTGCAGCGCCAACTCGTCGATCAGGCGGGCCAGCTCGGCGCGCTGCGGGCCGTTGCCGACGATCCGGCAGCTGAAGGTGTAGCCGCGCTCCCTGAGGCGCGCGCAGGCGCGGATGAGCTGCGCGAAGCCCTTTCTGGCGGCCAGCTGACCGACAGACAGGATCAGCGGGGGCGCCTCGGCCGCGCCAGGCGCCGGGCAGTAGCGCGCCAGGTCCAGCCCGTGGTGGACATGGCTGATCTTGTGGCCCAGGTCCTGCCCGGCGATGCGCTCGACGTGCGCCTTGTTGTAGCGTGTGCAGGTGACGACGTGGCGGGCCTCCAGCAGTTTCTCCCGCAGCAGCACAGGCCGGACGAAGATATCGGGGCCGGCATGGATCGAGAGGCTGTAGGGCTTGCCGAGCAACCGCCCCGCCACCAGTGCCACCGTCGCCGCCCGGTCGACGAAGTGGGCGTGCAACTCGTCGAACCGGCGCCGCCGCAGCAGGTAGGCGGCGTAGACCCCTTCGCCGAAGTGGACGACGCTCATAGCGCGCGCACGCATGCCCGGGTGCGGGCGGGTCAGCAGGTAGGCGAGCGTGCCGAAGAAGCGCCGCGGGCGCCGCAGCGCGAAGTACAGCTGGCTCGCCAGCAGGGCCAGCCAGCGGATCGGCAGCAGGTAGGTCACGCCCTGCTGCAGCGCACGCTGATCCTGCGAGAGCGGGGCGCTCGCCGGCGGGCGGCGGATCGCCAGCACCTGCAAGTCCACCCCCCAGCGCCGTAGCGCGGTGATCTCGCGGTCGATGAAGGTGGTGGTCAGCCCCGGGTAGGTGCCGATGATATACGTCAGGCTCAGCCGGGGGGCCGGCCTGGCGCCGTTCAAGCTGCTGCCGCTCATGGCCGTGCCCCAAGGTGGAGCGCCCCGCGCCCGCCGTGCAGCGCCCAACGGTACAGCGCCAGGTGGTCCTCGGCCTGCCGCTGTGCGCTGAAGGCCGTCTCCACACGCCGCCGCCCCGCCGCGCCCATAGCCACCGCCGCGACCGGGTCGGCCAGCAGCGCCGTCATCGCCGCGGCCAGCGCCGTGGCGTCGCCGGGCGGCACCAGCAGACCGGTCTCGCCGGGCAGCATCACCTGCTTCGTGCCCGAGACCTCGCTGGCGACCACCGGCAGGCCGCTGGCCATGGCCTCGATCAGCGCCATCGGCAGGCCCTCCCAGAGCGAGGGCAGCACGAAGGAGTCGCAGGAGGCCAGCAGCTCGGGCACGTCCCCACGGCTGCCCAGGAAGTGGATGTGCTCGCCCACGCCGCTGGAGGCCGCGAGCGACTCGAGCGCGGCGCGCTCCGCGCCATCGCCCACGAACAACAGATGCAGCCGCGGGAAGCGCGGCGCCACCGTCCTGGCGGCCTCGATCGCCACGCGGTGCCCCTTCTGCGGCTTGAGCGTGCCCACCAGCGCCATGAGGTGTGCGTCCTCTGGCAGCCCCAGCCGGCGCCGCAGCCCGGCGCGATCCCCGCCGCCACCGTAGCGCCGGATGTCCACGCCGTTGCAGATCACCGCGATCTTGTCGTCGATCGCCCCGATCTGCTCCAGCAGCGCCGTGCGCACCTCGTCCGAGACGGCGATGAAGCCGTCCACCCAGCGCGCCGCCAGGCGGTACAGCAGACGGTAGCCGAAGCGCTTCGGGCCGAGCAGCCAGCGGTGCCGCTGCAACTGATCCGCCCGCAGCATGAAATTGTAGTTGTGGATGGTCCAGAACACCCGCAGGTCGCCACGGCGGAGCGTCAGCACCAGGAAGTCCAGCACCTGGAGCAGATGTGTCTGGACGACGTCGACCTGGTAGGTCTGCGCCAGATCGGCCAGGGTGCGCCGGATGCGCAGCATCTCTGAGACGAAGCGGCGCAGCGCCACCACGCTGTAGCGCCGGTCCGGCAGGATCACCACCGGGATGCCGAGGCGCTCGATCTCCGGCCGAAGCGGGCCGTCCTTAAAGGAGCAGACGACCGGGGCGCAGCCGGCCTCTGCCAGGTACGCCACCAGCGTGCGCACCACCTCCTGGGCGCCACCAATGTCCAGGTTGCGGATCAGCTGCATCACGGTGAGCTGCCTGTCCTGCATGGCGTTGCCCCTTCGTCACTGCGGTGCAACAGCGTGCGCGTTCGGCGCAGGGGTTAGGAGTTGGCGCCCCTGGCGCCCGAAACCGCCTGCGCATGCCCGCAACGCTTGCTGGAACTGCATAGTTCCAGGGGAAGGCATAGCCATCCCCTGCCCCCTGCCAATGGGATATCAAGTGCCTAGCCCCGCACCACCGAGAGGAAGACGTCGTGCCGCCGCGGCAGTGGGACGAGGGTCGCCGTCGCCGTCGGCCTGGGGGTCTGCGTTGGCGTGCGGGTCTGCGTTGGCGTCAGGGTCGCCGTCGGCGTCAGGGTCGCCGTCGGCGTCAGGGTCGGCGGGAGGTCCACGAACGAGATCTCGTAGATGCGGCCGTCGTTCTCGTTCGGGTCGGTGCTGTTGTCCACCCCCCGTTCCACAATATACAGGTTCTGCGCGCCGGACCCCCTGCTGCTCGGGGCGAAGGTCAGGTCGCCGGGGTTCAGCACATCCGGGATGAGATCCCTGAGATCGATCGTCTGCAGCAGCGTGCCATCGGTCGTGACCTCGATAACCTTATCGCCGCCGCGATCGACGATGAAGAGCGTGCCGTTGGGGGAGAAGTCGATCCCCTCCGGGTCGCGCACATTCATGCCCGCGACGCTAAACCAGGTCGTCGTGTCGTCGTCGTCGCCGAAGATGCCGTTCGCGCCGGGGTTGGTGGTGTAGACCTGGCGCCCGGCGCCGTCCACGGTGAACAGCCGCAGCTGCCCGCCCACTGTGCCGAGCGTCAGCCCCTCCGGGTCGCCGTTGCCGAACGCCGCGGTGGAGAAGGAGCGCAGGGTGTCGTCGCCGGTGCCGATCTGCCCATCGGGACCCAGGCCGATCTGGTAGATTATCCGGCCCGTGTCGCTGGAGATGAAGAAATCGCCGCTCGTGAAGTCCACCTCGATGTCGATCCCCACCGGCTCTCGCGTGTAGTCCAGTGTGCTGAAGCCCCCCGTCAGGACACCGCTGCGGGTGGCGATGAAGCCGTTCCACCCCTGGAAGATCGGCATCTCGTCGACCTCGCCGTCCACCAGCACCAACCGGTCTCGGGCGGGCCAGTAGGTGATGCCGGAGGGGTCCGGACTGGGCGGGTTCCACCGCGAGGTGTCGATCGTCTGCACCAGGGTCACCACACTCTGGGCTCTGGCCGGCCGGGAGCGCACCCCGCCCAGGCCAGTGATGAGCAGGCCGCCTGCCAACAACAGCGACGCGAGCAGCGGCCAGCGGCCGCTCCTGAGGAACGTCATAGTGCACCTTCTCGCTTCAGCCTCGCGCAACCGCCACATCGACTATTGGTGCATCCGGCACGTCCCTCGACCACAGCGGGAGGGCCAGGGAGGGCGTAGCCCTCCAACCCACCCCATCCGGCACGTGTGTGTCAACGCACGTACCGGATGCACCACTATTGAGCGCGGCTCTGCTCTTCCGGCACAGGTTCGCCTACGGCCCGAACAGCACCTCGTCCACGTAGATCGTCGCGCTGAGCTTGCTGGCGACCAGCAGCACCTGCGCGCGCACCGTCCCCGCCGGCGCCACCAGGCTGCTGGTCCGCTGCACCCATGCACCCCCGGTGTGGCCTCTGATATCGGCGACGGTGTCGGTGCGGATGGCGGAGTTGTTCGCGTTCAGCCACTTCACGCGGAACTTGAACACGAAGGTATCGCTGGTGGGGGGGATGTTGACCCATCCCGAGAAGGTGTAGGTCGTCCCGGCGCTCAGGTTGGACACCGTCTGCTTGATCGTAGCGCTCGACTCGCTGGCCCCGGCGAAGCGGCCGGAGTAGGCGCCGGCCTGCGCCGCGCTGGAACTGCGGGTGAAGATCGCGTTGGTGCTCCACACATCCGGGTAGCCGTCGCCGTTCGCGTCGCTCTCGAAGCCGGGGTTGCCGAGCTGGTTGCCGGACGGCGGCGGGGCCGTCCCGAGCGCCAGTTCGTAGATCCGGCCGTCGTTCTCGTTCGGGTCCTGGTTGTTGTCCACGCCGCGCTCGACGACGTAGAGGTTCAGCTGGCCCGACCCGCTGCTGCTGGGTGCGAAGGTCAGGTCGCCGGGATTCATCACGTCTGGGACGATCGCCCGGAGGTCGATCGACTGCATGAGGGCGCCGCCGGTCGTCACCTCGAAGATCGCATCGTTCTTACGGTCGATGATGAAGAGCGTGCCGCTGGGGGAGAAATCGATCCCCTCGGGGTCACCGACGCCGTAGCGAGCCACGTCGAAGCGGGTCGTCGTATCGTTACCGTCGCCGAAGATACCGCCCGGGCCGGGGTTGGTGATGTACACCTCCTGCCCGGCGCCGTCCACCGTGTAGAGCACCCCCGTGGGGTCCAGCGTCAACCCCTCCGGGTCGCCGTTGCCGAACGCCGTGGTGGAGAACGAGCGGACGAAGTCCTGCGAAGGGGTGAACACCCGGTCGTCGCCGACGTCGAACTCGTGGATCATCTTCTGCCCGTCGTCCGAGATGAAGAAATGCTCGGTCACGGGGTTCACGGCGATGTCGATGCCAACGGCCTCACGGGTGTAGGGCGTGACGTTGTACGTCCGCTGGAGGTTGCCGGTGAGCGAGGACTGGAAGACGTTGGCGCCCGCCCAGATCGACATCTCATCGACCTCGCCGTCCGTAACCACCAGCGAGCCAGGCTCGCCGGGCGCGCGGTCGGGCGCGTTCGGCCAGTAAGTGATGCCAGAGGGGTCGGGGCTGCGCGGCCGCCAGTCCGACGTGGCGATCGTCCGCACCAGGGTGGCTGTGGACGCCGCCCTGGCCGGCGCAGCCGGCGTGAGGACGAGCGACGCGAGCGCGATCGGGATGAGCAGGGCAGGCAACCCGATCAGGCCCGGCGGACGGTAGCGGTGTACCATGATCCTGGCTCCCTTCAAGCAGGTTGAGCGCGGGTAGAACGTGCGCCTTCGAAACACCTAGACAGGGTTCGCGCTCACTTGACCGTTCGCGCACACGCGCACAGAAGTGTGGGGGGCCTTTGACCCCACGAGACCTTTTTTGGAGGGCCTGCGCTCCTCCGAGGCTCCCCAGACCGTCAGGCGCCCGAGACCTCGACGCGGTCCACGATTGTGTGCTCGGCCGGCGAGCGTCCGAGCCGGTCGCGCAGCGCCTCTCTGGCGCGCCAGCCGAGCATGCGCACCAGATTGAAGGGCCAATCGACGAAGGTGTAGAGCAGGCGGTCCCGGCCGCTGAGCGCCAGCGGCTCGAGCTGATAGCCGAACTCCGCCATACGCGCGCCGGCGTACGCCTGCATGAACAGCACATCGCGCGGCGAGAGCACCTTACGGAAGCGGCCGATCGAGCTCGTCGAGATCTTGCCCGGCTCACCTCTGCCGTAGGAGCTGTTGCCACCCTTATTGCGGTGCGCCGGGGCGCCCTCCATGGTGAGCATCGCCGGCGAATACTCCTCGCCGATAAAGGCACAGATCGTGCGCAGGGTCGCCTCGGGGTGGGCGGCGAGCTGCTCGTAGCGCACAATAAGATAGCGCTCCGGGTAGCGCCGTTGGTTACGCATGCCCTGCTCCACGGACCAGAGCCAGCGGGCAAGCCCGGAGCCCGCGCGGCCGCGGATCACCTTCCAGCGGGTCAGCGCCGAGGCGTAGCGGTCGCGCGGGTCGCGCAGCATCTGGATCATCTTCGCGTCCGGGTAAGCGGCGAAGATCTGGTCGACGTACCGCTCCTGGTTGAGGGACTTGTCGCCCCAGCGCGGCTTGCCGAGCTGCTGGGCGTAGTGCTCCTCCAGCAGGGCGAAGAGCCGCGGGTAGGTGGGCGCGCCCTGCCAGAACTCGCGCCGGATGCGCTCCGGGTCCGGGTTCAGCTTCAGCAGCCGCTTGTAGCGCATCATAGCCGCCAGGCAGCGCTCGAAGTTCTCCTGGCGCGCCAGGTCGCCGTACTGGTTGTAGAAGAAGCTCCACAGGTTCGTCCGGCGGGTCATGGCGATGTTCGGGTGCGAGGCCAGCAGCGCGTAGATCAGGCTCGTGCCGCTGCGCTCGATGCCGGCGATGAAGATGGGACCACGTTCCATGGCATGTATCCTCACGGGGGTGTGGGAGCCTGCGGCCCCCACCCAAACATATTGCGGAGGGGCTGCGCCCCTCCGCCGCGCGGTGGTGGGGTGTTCACGGGAGGGCGCGGCCCTCCCGCAGACCCTCCCCGCCATACTTCAGCGCCTCGCGGGCGCGCCAGGCCGCCGCGCGCGCCAGGTTGGCCGGCCAGTCGATCAGGGTGAACGTGAGGCGCTCGCGCAGCTCCAGGCGCACAGTCCCCGGCTGATAGCCCCACGCGCGCATCACGCGCCCGGCGTAGCGCTCAATGAACAGGGTCTCGCGCGCTGAGAGCGGCGCCAGCGGCTGTGCGTCCGCGTCGTCGGCCGGGTCGTCGCCGAAGCGCATGGCGCCCTCCAGCGTCACCATCTGAGGCACGAACGGCTCGCCGATGCAGGCGCAGACCGCGCGTAGGGTGGCCGCGCGCTGCGCCACCAGGAGCTCGTAGCGCACCACCATATAGCGGCCGGGGTAGCGCTGCCGGTTGCGCTCCGCCAGCGCCAGCGACGCCAGCCACCTGGCCATCGCCACGCCGGCCTTCCCCAATCGCCGCTGCGCCGGAGGGGTGGCCGCGGCGTAGCGCTCGCGCGGGTCACGGATCATGTGGATCATCCGCGCGTCCGGGTAGGCGGCGAAGATCGCGTCGGCGTAGCGCTCGACGTCGCCGAGTTGGTCGCCCCAGCGCGGCCTACCGAGCCGTTCGGCGTGGTGCTGATGCACCAGGGCGAACAGCCGCGCGTAGGTGGGCGCCCCCTGCCAGAACTCCTGCCGGATGCGCGCGGCATCCGGCTGCAGGAGCTGCGTCGGCGGGTGGCGCAGCATGGCCGCCAGGCAACGCTCGAAGTTCTCACGCCGCCCCAGGTCGCCGTAGCGCCCGTAGAAGCGGGTCCACATGTATGTCCGGCGGGTCATGGCGATGCGCGGGTGCGCCGAGAGCGAGAGGCGCATCAGCGTCTTGCCGGAGCGGTCCAGCCCGCCGATCAGGATCGGTCCGTTGCTCATCGTTTCATCATGTCGCTGGCGCTCGCGTGGGTGTGGGGCGGCACAGCCGCCCCACACCCACTGGGGATGAATGTGGAGGGCGAAGCCCTCCACACCTCCCTTCTTTTTCTAGAGGGGCGGCGCCCTCCAACTCCCCGCTCTGGGGCTGTGCCCCTGCACCCTCAGGGGCAGGCGTTGGATGGGCTGCGTCCCTCCAAAAGACCTCTCGCGGATTCTTTGCGCGGGCCGGCGGCCCCGCCCCGCCACAAACAGGGCGCCTTCCGTGCGCCCTAAGACAAGGTTCGCGCCTACTGTACCGTTCGCGCGCACGCCGCAGGCGTTCCCGCAGGGTACACGTATGGGGGGCGTGGGGGCCAGAGGCCCCACACCAACGCTTTTCGGAGGGGCGAAGCCCCTCCGCGCCTCCCCAGACTGGAAGGCTGGATGCCGCGCAGCGAACCCATGGCTAACCCATCATGCCGGCGGAGGGGCGGCGGCGGATCTGGGCCGGGAAGGCCTGCTGGAGCGCCTCGACCGTGCGCCAGAGCAGCATGCGCGCCAGGTTGAGCGGCCCGTCCACTAACGCATAAGCCGCCCAATCGCGCGCCGAGAGCCGGATCGGCTCCGGCTCGTAGCCGTAGGCCGCCATCACGCGCCCGGCCCACTGCTGCATGAACGCGATCTCGCGGCGCGGGATGGCCCCGCGGAAGCGGCCGATGTAGGCGGTGGAGATCGGGCTTTCGGCCCCGGCCTCGTGCGCCCGGTGCTCGCCCTTCTCGCGGAAGCCCGGCGCGCCCTCCATCGTCAGCATGGCCGGCACGAACGTCTCGCCCAGGAAGGCGCAGATCGCGCGCAGCGTCGCCTCCGGCTGGCACACCAGCGTCTCGTAGCGCACGATCATGTAGCGGTCCGGGTAGCGCCGGCGGTTGCGCTCCGCCAGGCGCACCGAGTACAGCCAGCGGGCGGTGGCCCCACCGACGCGCATCTTGCCGTGCGGGTGCAGCGCGAGCGACGCCTCGTAGCGGTCGCGCGGGTCGCGGATCATGTGGATCATCCGCGCGTCCGGGTAGGCGGCGAAGATCGGGTCGGCGTAGCGCTCGATCAGCCCGGTCTGGTCGCCCCAGCGCGGCTTGCCCTCACGCTCGGCGTAGTGCTCGTGGAACAGGGCGAACAGCCGCGCGTAGGTCGGCGCCCCCTGCCTGAACTCGCGCCGGATGCGCGCGGCGTCCGGCTTGAGGAAGATCGCGTGCTTATAGCGCAGCATGGCCGCCAGGCAGCGCTCGAAATTCTCGCGCCGCCCCAGGTCACCGAACTGGCCGTAGAAGTAGCTCCAGTAGTTCGAGCCGACGGCCGGGATGGCGATGTTGGGGTGCGACACCAGCAGCGCCCGCAGCAGCGTCTTGCCGCAGCGGTCCGGCCCGCCGATGAAGATCGGCCCTCGTTCCATACCCCTCTCCTGCGCCAGCTTCGTGCCTCATCCGGCAGGTGTGCTGACACGCACATGCCAGATGGGGCGGGGTGGCAGGGGAGGGCACTGCCTTTCCCTGCCACCTCCCGAACGTTCTACTCCACGTACCCCAGCGCCCGCAGCCGGTCGCGGACGAGCTCCTCGTCCTCGTCCGTCAACTCGCCCTGCCCGGTGTCGTCGGCCTCGCTGGGCCAGCGCCCGGGCGAGGGCGCGGTGGCCACCGGCCGAGCGCGCAGGCGCTCGGCTGTCAGGATCTCGGTCAGCACCCGGCCATCCATGTCGTCGGGCACCGGCAGGCCCATGAGGTGCAGCACCGTGGGGGCGATGTCGGCGATCTCCAGGTTCGGCAGCGGCGCGGGCTGGGCCGCGATCTGCGGGCCGCTGGCGATGAAGATCCCCTCGATATGGTGGCCGCCGGGGTCGCCGATCGTCGGCCGGTCGGTCACGATCGCGCTGTAGTTGCTCAGGCGATCGCTGCTGCCGTAATCCGGGTGCATCACCAGGATGATGTCGGGCATGCTATCGGCGTAGGGGCCGTGATAGCACTCCTCGCGCCGCCAGGCCCAGCGCACGATCGGCCCACCGGTCTGCGGGTCGGTGGCGGCCCTGATGGCCTCCAGCAGTTCGTCGCGCAGCCGCTCGCGCTCGGCCCCCTGGGCGTTGATGCGGATGCCGCCCACCGGGTCGAAGATGCGCACGTAATAGGCCTTCGAGCGCTCGTAGTCGATCGCCGCCGTTTGCGCCGTCCTGGCCTTCTGGATCACCGTGCTACGGGAGAGGCCGGGGATGCGCCGCACCAGCCGGCCGATCGTATCGCGCGGGATGCCCAGGCGCAGCAGCAGACCGTCCGGCGTGCTGGCGCTGCCACGGTGGAGGCTCAGATACCCCTGGCGGTACAACCAGTTGTTCCAGTGCGTGTTCTTGCGGTAGATCGGCCCCATGCCGTGGTCCGACATCACGATCACCGCCGTCTCCGGGCCGGCCTGGGCCACCAGCTCGCCGATCATCTCGTCCAGCCGCACGTAGAGCCGGTAGATGGCGTCGTGCAACTCCCGGCCCTCCGCCGAGCCATCCAGGTCCTCCGCCCGGTGGTAGGGCCACAGGTAGTGCCCCATGCGGTCGGTGGCGGTGAAGACGACCATGAAGACGTCCCACGGCTCGCTCGCCATGAGGCGCAGCGCCGTGTGGCCGCGCTCCTCCTCCATGGCGTGGAACTCGCGCATCAGTTGGAGGCTCGGCTTGACGGTGCGCTTGGTGCGCGGGCCGTCGCCGTCACGCGCGAACGGCTTCTCGCTGATGAAGCGGTCCAGGTCGATCTGGTAGCCGGGGAGCTGCTGCGACAGCTCGGGCGGGTAGGTGAAAACCGCCGCGCCTGGTGGCGTGAGTAGGCAGGTGATCATGAAGCCATTGACCGGGCGCGGCGGGTAGCTCATCGGCACATTGATCGCGCCGATCCTGCGCCCGTGGTGGGCCACGATGTCCCACAAGATGGGCGACTTGATGCTGCGCCCGTCCACGATCTCGGCCTTCGCGTCCACGCTCACGTCTGGGTCGTCATCCAGCGCCACGAAGTGGAACACGCCGTGCTTGCCAGGGTTCTTGCCAGTCAGAAACGTGCTCCAGGCCGGCGCGGTCAGCGGCGGGATGGTCGAGCGCAGCTCGCCCCAGCAGCCCTGCCGCCGCAGTCGCGCCAGGTTCGGCAGCGACCCGTCGTCCATCCAGGGGCCGAGCACGGTCCAGGTGGCGCCGTCCAGCCCGATGATCAGCACTCGCTCGCGGTCTTGCATAGCCGCTCCTATTCATGTAATGGCAGAGGACGTACGCGGTGGTGCTGCCCCCGCACCCCACGGGGAGGTGGGGCGGGGCTGCGCCCCTCCAATGGGAGAGGAGCTATTCGTGGGGGCCACGCCCCACACCCCCACCGTACGCGCGCTCACGACTACGCAGGGCTGCGCTATCACATCCCCATAATGTCCGGCAGGGTCCCCTGCTGCTCCTCCAGCCAGCGCGCCAGCTCCAGGCGCGTGCGGGACTCGTCGGCCCAGTGGCGCGCCCCGGTGGATGCGGCGCGGCGCCAGCAGACGATCAGGCGGCGCAGGGTGAGATACTGCCACACCGGCGCCAGCAGGCGCAACTCGGCGCGCTCGAGCGGGCAGCGGGACGCGTAGGCCGCCAGGAAGCAACGCGCACGCCCGGCGCTGAAGCCTAGCCGGCCGGAGGCGAAATAGCGCAGCGCCGCCGCCAGATCGGTGAGCCGCCAGTCCAGCCGGGCCAACTCGAAGTCCAGGATCACCACCGGCGCGCCGGGTCTAAAGAGCAGGTTGTACGGCCCGTAATCGCCGTGGATGATCAAGCGCGGCAGCCCCGCCTGGCCGAGCTGCTCTTCGAGCGCGGCCAGGCGCGCGGCGACCCAGCCGGCGTGAGCCGTGACGGCACGCCGCAGCCCGGACAACTCGTGCGCGGGGCGCGCCAGCAACTCCTGCCGGCACTGCTCGAGCTGTTCCTCGAACCAGCCGCGATCGCGCCAGCGCCCCCCGTCGCGCGCCACAAAGCCGTTGACGTTCCGCCCCGCCGGGGTGAAGTCGCGCAGCGCCGCGTGCAGCGCCGCGAGCGCCTCGCCGGCGGCCGCGATGAAGCGCCGTACCTGGCCCGGCGGGAAGAGGTAGTTATGATACTGGAAGTAACCGGCGATGTAGTCGAACACGGCGTAGGCGCCGTCCTCGTGCCACACCAGCGTCGCGCCATCCGTCGTGGCGCACAGGCGCGGCGCGGGGAAGCCGAGCGCGGCCAGGCGCAGCAGGATGGAGTGCTCGTGGGCGATCGCCTCCTGCTCCACGCTGGCCTTGTAGCGCTTCACGATCTTCGTACCCGCCGCGGTGGCGACGATCAGACTGCGGCTGCGCCCCTCACCCCCTGGCGCGCGCGCCTCGCCCTCGGCGCGCAGGCCGTAGTGCGCCAGCACCGCCTGAAGCCGGGCGCCCTCCTCGACCGCCAACTGGCGCCCGCTGAGCCGCTGGTACAGCCGGTCCGGGCGCGGCAGCCGGTAAAGCCGATCGGGCGGAAAGATCGTCATCATATAGCAATCCTACCGGATTTGTGACATGGGAAGAGGGGGTTTAGGGCCACGTCAACGTCCATTGTGGCGTCCCACGCCCGGCGCGTGGGGTGCCCGCTGGGCCCCGCGGGCTAACTGTTGCGCAGGCCGCCTGCGCGGCCTGCAGCCCGCAGCGGCGGG
>DATMBA010000537.1:0-3982 GCA_035559635.1 Roseiflexaceae bacterium | reverse complement strand
GCCGCCGCCCGCCTGGTGCCCTGGCTCTCCGCCCTGGCGCTCGCCCTGCTACTGGCCCGCGCGCTCCACGGCCTCTCGCCGCGCCGCCCGCCCGTGCGCCCCAGCGCGGTGGGCGTGCGCGAACTGGCCTACGGCGTCCTGACGGTCGCCCTTACCGTGCTCGGCGCGCGGCTGGGCGTGTAAGCTTCCCATCAGATCCCTGACACCTGCAGGTAACCCTCCCGTTAACCGGCCCCGTTGAATCGCGCGGGGCCGGTTGCTAGATTCTACGCAGGTGGATGCAACGCGTGCCGGTCACGCATCGCCCGGTGGGTCAGGGGGAGCGCAGGCCCTCCACACCTCCACGAAAAGTGTGGATGCGGAGAGGCTAACCCCCTCCGCGCCTCCCCAGGGGGATCTGAGGCGCAGCTCCATACAGAAGTGACCGGTGCTCCAGGCGGGGGCACTCCCACGCCCCTCGGGGAGGTTTCTGTGAAGCGTCTCTCGCTCAACGCGCTCGCCGCCGTCCTGGCGGCGCTCATCATCCCCATGCTAGTGACCTGCACGCCCGTGCCTGCCCCGCCCGCACCGCTCGCCGCGCCTGTGGTCCCCACCGCGCAGATCCTCCCCGCCCCTACGCAGGGCGCGCTCGTGGCGCCGCTCGCCCTGCCGGACCTCTCCCATGTGGCCGCGCCGCCCACCGCTACCATCCCGCCCCTGCCCACGCCCCTGCCGCGCCCCCCCGTCCCCACCACTCAGCCGGTCGGCCCCGGTGGGCTGCCCTTCCCCCTCCGCACCGGGCGGCTCGAGTTCGGCGCTCACGTCCACCTGTTCTGGACCGATCGCTCCACGCCCCTCGTGCGCGCACGCGACGCCGGCTTCGGCTGGGTCCGGCAGCAGATCCACTGGCGCGACCAGGAGGGGCCGCCCGGCCGCTACGCCTGGGGCGACGAGCTGGACCAGATCGTGGCCGCGGTGAACGCCCAGGGCCTCAAGCTCATGGTCTCGATCGTCCGCTCGCCCACCTTCTACGGGCGCAACGGCCGCGACGGCCTGCCCGAGGACCCGGCGGCGCTCGGCAACTTCGTGGCCGCCCTCGCCAGCCGCTACCGCGGGCGCATCCACGCCATCCAGATCTGGAACGAACAGAACCTGGCCTACGAGAACGGCGGCTACGTCTCAACCGAGGACGCCGGCCATTACGTCGAGGTGCTCAAGGCGGCCTACACCCGCATCAAGGAGATCGACCCTGCGATCTTCGTCGTGAGCGGCGCGCCGGCCTCCACTGCGGTGGATGCGCCGGGGGTGGCGATCTCGGACATCCGCTACTACCACGCCATGTTCAGCTACCAGGGCGGTGTGATCCGCAACTACCTGGACGCGCTCGGCGTCCACCCCGGCGGCTCGGCCAACCCGCCCGAGACCTACCCCGGCGAGATCCCTAGCCCGGCGCAGGGGTGGACCGAGCACCCCACGTTCTACTTCCGGCGTGTGGAGGACATCCGCAGGCTGATGGTGGAGTACGGCATGGAGGGCACGCCGGTGTGGATCACCGAGTTCGGCTGGGCCACGCCGAACACCACGCCCGGTTTCGAGTTCGGCCAGCAGGTCTCCTACGAGCAGCAGGCGCAATACATCGTGGGCGCGATGCGCCTCACCGCCGAGCGGTACCCCTGGGTGGACGCCATGTTCCTCTGGAACCTCAACTTCGCCCCGCTCAAAGCGCGCGACGGCGACCCGCTGCACGAGCAGGCATCATTCGGCATCCTCAACGCGGACTACTCCCCTCGCCCGGCCTATTGGGCGGTGCAGCAGTACATCGCGGAGGTGCGGGCCAGCGGAAGATAGGAGCCACTGGCTCAGACAATGGTTCGCGCGAATGCGTGTGGGAGGCGCGGGGGCCGCAGGTTGGAGCCTTCCGTTGTCTGGCGACAGTACAGAACCCTCACGCGAAAGCCCATACCGGTTACGGGTGAGAGTCATCACTCCTCCCCCCGCAACCGCCGCCGCGCCTGCTCCTGCGCCTCGCGCAGCCGCTGCAGCTCCGCCTCACGCGAGGAGCTCGGGTCGCGCAGCACGCGCCAGTCCTCGCTCGATCTTCGGTCTTCGGTCGCCGGTCCTCGCTCGGCCCCCGCCCGATCCTCGGTCTTCGGTCCTCGGTCCTCGGTCCTCGGTCGCCCCTCGGTCGCGCCCACCCGCTGCGCCAGCCGGCGCAGCCCCAGCCGGCGCAGCGCCCCGGCCACCTGGTCTCGCGCGGGCATCAGGCGCCGCAGCGCGATGTCCAGCGGCAGCAGCGCCAGCGCCAGCCACAGCAGCGGCAGGCCGATCTCCTGCACCGCGCCGCGCCCCCCGGCGTTCGGCGCGAAGACCTCGGCCGGGGCGGGGGAAAGACGGCCGCCCGAGATGCGCACCAGTTCCTCCAGCAGCGCCGGGTCGGCCGTGCGGGCGCGGTACTCGGCGCTCAGCGGTACCACCGCCCCGGCCGTCAACGAGCCGACCGGCCGCCCATCTGGCCCCTGCGCCACCAGCTGCACCAGGTAGGCGCCCGCCGGCCGGTCGCGCACGGTGGCACGGTACTCGCCGGGGCGCAGTTCGCGCAATTCCACCTCGCCGCGCGCTCCGTCGGCCCCCAACAGGCTCGCCGTGACCGTCAGACCGCTGCGGGGCCGCCCCTCGGCGTCCTCGACGCGCGCCGTGAGGGTCAGCTCGCCGCCCGCCACGCTCGTCTCCAGCGCCAACTCCCGCTCCAGCGGCGCCGGCAGCGTCCAGTTGATCAGTTGGGCGCTCAGGCGCGGGAACTCCTCCCACTCCACCCACTCCGGCGCCCAACGCCCGGTGAAGTCGCTGGTCCAGGCCAGCGATCGCCCCAGGCCGTGCTGCCAGGCCGCCAGCAGCGGGCTGCCGTCCGGCGTGGCGAGCAGCACCTGGGCGGTCTGGCGCGGCGTGGCCGTCACGAAGCCCCGCAGCGGCGGCGCCTGGCCGAAGCTGCGCAGCGCCGGGTGGGGCGGGCCGGGCACGGGGGTGAAGGTCCCCTCGACGACGTAGGGCTGGATGACGGACTGCGCCTCGTCCACCAGGATGTCCGGCAGCGTCGTGGCGCGGTCGGTAAAGAAGTAGCGCCCGCCGCCGGCGCGGGCCATGCTCTGGATGAACGCGATGTGCGCGCCGTCGCCGATGGCGATCGAGCTGAGCGTGACCCGCTCGCCGCCCAGGGCGCGCACGATGTCCAGCGCGCCCCCCTGCTGGGTGGTGTCGTCGCCGTCGGTGATCGTGATGATGTGGCGCGCCGGGCGCGTGCTGCGCCGCACATGGCCCGCGGCGGCGGTGAGCGCGTCGCGGATATTGATCCCCCCGCCGCCCAGTTCCACCCGGTTGAGCGCCTCGATCGCCTCCTCGCGCCGGCTGCCGGGCAGCGGGCCCACCACGAAGCGCGGCTCGTTGTCGAACGGGATCACCGTCAACTCGTCCTCGTCCCGCAGCAGGGCGGCGATGCGCTGCGCCCCCTCCACCGCCAGCGAGAGCTTGGTGCGCCCGTTCTCCTCCTCGGCCATGCTGCCGGAGATGTCGATCACCACCACGACGCTGGTGGGCGGCAGGCGGTGACGCGGCGGGATGTCCATCGTCACCGGCAGTGCGCCCTCCACCGGCGTGCCGCGCCAGCCGCCGGCCCCGAAGGACTGCGGGCCACCCACCATCACCAGGCCATGGCCGAGATCGTGGACGAAGCTGGCCAGCGCGGCGCCGGTGGCCTCCGGCAGCGCGCGCTCGGGCACGTTCACCAGCGCCACGGTGTCGAAGGCGCTCAACTCGGCCAGCGTACCGGGCGCGGTCTCGGGCGTGGCGACGCGCACCTCCACCTGGGCGGCCTTGAGCGCGCGCTCCAGCGCCGCGGCCTCACCGCCCGCCCCCTCCACCAGCAGCACACGCGGCCGGCCGCTCACGAAGCTGTAGGCCTCGGCCACGTTGTTCTGCGCCTGGGCGTCGCCGGGGGCCTCCAGCCGCA
>DATMBA010000536.1:0-3190 GCA_035559635.1 Roseiflexaceae bacterium | reverse complement strand
CGCCGCCCGCGCGCTCGCCCCGCTCGAGCGGCGCTACTACCTGGCCGGCCTGCTGATCGCGATGATTATCGTGATTCTGGTCTTTATCTGACGGGGCAATAGGCCCCAAAGAGAATCTTTAAGGGTTTTTTGGAGGGGCGTAGCCCCTCCAGGCCTCCCCGGGGGGTGCCGGGGCCGCAGCCCCCGAGAAAACACTTACCCCTATCGGACCCGTCCGCAAGAACGCGACAGTATGAGCGCAAGCGACATCAACTGGCCCATCGTCGGGATCGCGCTCTCCGGGGCGCTCATCCTCCTCCTGCGCGACTGGCGCGTGACATGCACCGCGCTGCTCGCCAATTATATCTTCGTGGCGCTGTTCCTCGCCCAGCAGCAGTTCATCACCCCGGACCTGCGCCTCGGCGGGGTGGCCGTCAGCACCACGGTGCTCGTCAAGGTGATCACCGGCGTGGCGGCCACCGCCATCCTGGTGATCACCGCGCTCACCTTCTCGCGCGAGTACAACCTGGAGGACCTGGACGAGTTCTCGCTGGCTGAACTGCGCCGCGCGGCCCGCCGGGCCCAGCGCCAGCGCGCCAGCGAGCCCTTCCGCCCGGCCGACTACATCGTGCCGTTCTGGGCGCTGGTGCTGGCGGCCATCGCCAGCCTGGCACTGCCGCGCCTCTACCCGATCGGCACCAGCGAAGTGGACTTCGCCTGGTACTGGCTCGGCCTCACCGGCCTGTTCACCCTCGTCACCGCCAGCGACACACTCAAGATCGGGCTGGGGTTGCTGCTGTGCGCCAGCAGCGTGGACCTGCTCTACACCGCCATCGCCAGCACCGTGCAGGTCTTCCCGCTGGCCATGCTCAGCCTTATGACGATCGTGTTGGCCCTGGCCATCGCCTACCTCTCCGGGCTGCTGTACGGCCGCCTGAAGACCCTGGAACTGAATGAGCTATATAAGCGCTGAGGGGCGGGCCAGGGAGGGCTGCGCCCTCCTTGAGACCGACCCGCTTCGATCGGCATGATATATCTCCTCCTGATACTATTTCCGGTGGTGATGGGCGCCAGCAGCTTCCTGCTGCGCAAGCAGACCCGGCTGGTGATCGGCGCCGCCGCGCTCACCACGCTGGTGCAGATCGCGCTCGCAGCCCAGATCCCGCTCGATGAGCCGGCCAGACTGCTCGGCCTCACGCTCACGCTCGACCCACTGAGCCGGCTGTTCCTGCTGGCCTTCCTGGCGGTGGGCGGACTGGCCTTCCTCGCCACGCTGCGCCTGCCGCACGGCGAGAACTTCGTACCGATCGCGTTGGTGATCCTCGGCGTGGTGTGCGCCGTCCTGCTGCTCATGCAGGAGCCGTTCGTCGTCTCGCTGCTGCTCGTGAGCGCCGGGTTGCTGGCGGTGCTGGCGATCGTGGACCTGCCCACCGGCAGCCCTGGCCTGGTGGAGCGCGCGGTGATCGCCACGGCGCTCAAGTACCTGGTGCTGATCCTGATCGCCGGCGTGATGATGTACATGGCTTTCGTGCTGGTCAACATCTACCGGCCAGGGGATCTGCCGGGGCGCGCCTCGCCGGCCCACCTCATCCTGGCGCTCATGGTGGTGGGGTTCGGGCTACGCCTGGCGGTGGCGCCGTTCCACTCCTGGCTGCCGGACCTGGCCGAGGATGCGGCGCCGATGGTCTCGGTGCTGGTGGTGGCGGTCATCAACACTACCAGCCTGCTGTTCCTGATCAACTCGTTTCAGTTCTTCCCGGTGGTGGTGCTCGAGAACGAGCGCGGCCTGGAACTGCTCTCCGGCCTCGGCGCGCTCACCGCGCTGCTCGGCGCCCTGCTGGCGCTCGGGCAGGCCGGCCTGCGGCGCACCTGCGGCTACCTGCTGGTGTACAACGCTGGCGCGGTGCTGCTCGGCCTGGCCAGCGCCACGCCGGTGGGCCTGGCCGGCGCAGTATTCGAATCTTTCAACCAGTTGATCGCGGTGCTGCTGCTGTTCGTCTGTATCGGCCTGCTGGAGCGGCCGGATGGCCGGCCGGCGAACGTGGTGCGGCGCGACCTGCTGTGGCGCTGGCCGGTGGCCGGCGCGGGCCTGATCGGCGGGGCGCTGGCGCTGCTCGGCCTGCCCCCCTTCGGCGGCTTCGCCAGCAAGCTGCTGCTCTACCACGCCGCCGCCGGCCGCGGGCAGGCCTACCTGGCTGCGCTGCTGCTGGCCACCGCCATCGCCGCCCTCGCGCTGCTGCGCCTGGCCCGCGAGCGGCTGCTTGGCGCGCCCGAGGGGCTGCCGGCTGCGCCCCCGCCGCCGCTGCTCGGCGAGACCGAGTTGGACCGCCCGCCGGAACGCCGCCTCGAGCCGGAGCCGCGTGGCCTGGCCCTGCTCACCGCTGGACTGCTCGGCCTCAGCCTGGCAATCGGCCTCCATCCGCAGCCGCTCCTCGCCACCATCGAGGAGGTGATCCGCGGGCTGACGTTCGTCCGGCCAGTTTGAGGTGACACGTTGACATGGTGAATCGGGGCGAACGACCGCCACCTCGATCAGCATGTGCTGTACCGACCCGGCCGCCGCTGGTATGCTGACGCAAAGGGATGCCGTGCTAAGCAGAACGCCGTGCCGTTCCAGCCGGGTGCCCGTCCGGCGTGTCCAGCATCCAACAGCGATCCCGGCATCCGTACGGCTGTGTGGTGGTGGTCAAAGTCCAAAACCTTTCAAATACGGGAGGTGTGGAGGGCGAAGCCCTCCACACCCCCACCGGGAAGGGGTTCGCGGGGGCCTGCGGCCCCCGCACCCCACGCTGCGGGCAGCGCCCGCTTATTTGAAAAGTATTGGGTCAAAGTCAACGTGTCAACGTGTCAAAGGTATAGCGCTATCCATCTGGAGTTCGTGGAGTGGACCTGTTGCTCACCATCGGCCTGTCGCTCGCCCTGACGCCCGTGCTGGCGGTCCTCTTCGCCCGGCTGGCCCTGGGACACTGGCTCGCGCCGCCGCGCCGCGTCTCCGCCCTCTGGGGCGGCGCGGATGGGTTGGCTGCTGCCATAAGCCTGCTGCTCAGCGCCGCCGCGCTCGCGCTGCTGCCCTGGCCGCTGCACCCATCCGGCGCGCGCGCCTTCGCCGGCCACCCGCTGCCCATCTGGGCCACGCTGGAGGGCGCGTTCCTGGCACCCCTCATCCCGGCGCTGCTGGCCCCCTCGCCGCTCGCCGCCCGCGCCACCCAGC
>DATMBA010000535.1:0-4268 GCA_035559635.1 Roseiflexaceae bacterium | reverse complement strand
GGCGGGCTGCCGTCGAAGGGCGCGTCCGCGACGGCGTGGAGCAGGCGCCCGGCGAGCGCCTCAGCCTGGAGGCTGTCCGTGCGCGGCAGGAGCACCACGAACTCGTCCCCGCCATAGCGGAACACCAGGTCGCCGCCGCGGATGATCTGGCGCACACGGGAGGCGAACTCGGCCAGCGTACGATCGCCGCGCGGGTGGCCGAAGGCATCGTTGATACTCTTGAAGTGGTCGAGGTCCAGCATGAGCAGCGCGAGCGCGTAGCCGCCGCGGCGCGCGAGATCGATCTCCTCGGAGAGGCGCGTCTCGAGGGCGTTGCGCGCGTAGGCGCCGGTGAGTGTATCCTGGAGCATGCGAAGGTCTTCCATCGGAGGCAGCCTGTGATCCGCGGGGCAAGTGCCGGCGGCGCCGCGCGCCACGGGTAGTATAGCCGGTTTTGCGCCGGGCGAGGGTGGGGCTATCTGCCGCCAAGCCCGTCGGCGCGGGCTGGGTCTCAGGCCGCGCGTACCTGCGAGAACGCCTGCGGCGTGCACGCGCCGGGCGTGGGAGGGCGCCAGGATACCCCAGTACTGTGCAGGCACCGTTTGACAAACCCGCAGCGCGCCCCTAGAATCACGCCGCCCTTCCCTTCGCATCACACCACAGCAGCAGGGCAGCACATATAAACGGGGAGGGCTTGCCCTTCCGAAAACCCACCTCCTGTTGCGCTAACAGCGCACGGCTGTCTGAATGGACAAGAGAGGGGTTGAGAGGGCTTGCCCTCCTAGAGATCACCCCTCTCCACCGGCCGTGTGCGCGCGGCACACACGATCTGACGTGACGAGCACGAAAGGAGAACGGTCATGGCTGATATCCTGCGGCGGGCAAGCGCGACCTGGGCGGGCGACCTGCGGAGCGGCTCCGGCACGGCATCGACTGAGAGCGGCGCGCTGCGCGACGTGAAAATGGCCTTCAGCTCGCGCTTCGAGAACGAGAGCGGCAGCAACCCCGAGGAGCTCCTGGCGGCCGCGCACGCGGCGTGCTTCAGCATGGCGCTGTCCGCCAACCTGGGGCGCCAGGGGTTCACGCCGACGGCGATCCGCACCCAGGCGACACTGACGCTGCACAAGGGCGAGGCCGGCTTCAAGATCACTAAGATCCACCTGGATACCGAGGCCGAGGTGCCGGGGATCGACGATGCGACGTTCCAGGCCACAGCCGAGAAGACCAAGCAGACCTGCCCGGTCTCGGTGCTGCTCCTGCCCGGCCTGGAGGAGGCCACCGTCAGCGCGAAGCTGCGCGGCTAGGGTTCGCAAATTTCAAGTTTTGCGTTTTGCGTTTTGCGGTACCAGCTCAACGCAAAACGCAAAACGCAAAACTGAGACCTCCCACATGCTCCACACCCACCTCTGGCCAACCACGGCTACCATCAATGAACAGGGCCACCTGGAGGTCGGCGGGTGCGACGCGGTGGCGCTGGCGCGCGAGTACGGCACGCCCCTCTACCTGCTGGACGAGGCGACGTTCCGCTCGGCCTGCCGCGCTTACCGCGAGGCCCTGGCGCGACACCACGGGGGGCCGGCGGCGGCGCACTACGCCGGCAAGGCACTGCTCACTACGGCGGTGGCGCGTATAGCGGCCGAGGAGGGCATGGGCCTGGACGTGGTCTCCGGTGGCGAGCTGTACGTGGCGCTGCGGGCCGGCTTCCCGGCCGGGCGCATCCACGTGCACGGCAACGCCAAGCCGCGCGCCGAACTGGAGCAGGCCCTGGAGGCCGGCGTCGGGCAGATCGTGGCGGACAATCTGGATGAGCTGGCGCTGCTGGCGGAGCTGACGGCCGGGCGTACCCGCCCGCAGCCCCTTGCGCTGCGCCTGGCGCCGGACATCGCGCCGGAGACGCACATCCACATCACCACCGGCCATGCGGCGTCCAAGTTCGGGCTGCCGCTGGAGGCGCTCGATGCGGCCGCCGCGCTGGTGCGGGGCGCGCCGGGCCTGGCGCTGCGCGGGCTGCACGCCCACCTCGGCTCACAGGTGTTCGACTACACGCCGATGGTACGCGCGCTGGGGGTGCTGCTGGACTGCGCGGCCCGCCTGCGCGAGCGCCACGGGATCGCGATCGATGAGATCAGCCCCGGCGGCGGGCTGGGTGCGCCCTACACCCCCGAGCAGCCGCTGCCGGACGTGGACGCCTACGTGGCCGCCCTGGCGCGGGCGCTGGCCGAAGGGTGCGCAGCGCGCGGCCTGCCGCTGCCGAAGCTGACGATCGAGCCCGGCCGCTCGGTGGCCGCCCGCGCCGGCGTGGCACTGTACACCGTGGTGGCCACCAAGCCCCTGGCTCCGAAGGCTGAACGAAGGACGCTGAACGCTGAAGAAGCGGGGCTGAACAACCTCGCCACTGAACCGACCG
This sequence comes from Roseiflexaceae bacterium, assembly GCA_035559635.1. GTDB lineage: Bacteria > Chloroflexota > Chloroflexia > Chloroflexales > Roseiflexaceae > CALJIC01. Next base: position 1,882 of record DATMBA010000535.1, on the reverse strand, counting down.
GCGTTCAGCCTGCAGCCTGCAGCCGGTATCTGCACGTCGACGGCGGGATGGGGGACAATGTCCGCCCGGCGCTGTACGGGGCGCGCTACACGGCGCTGCTGGCGGGGCGGGCCGGCGCGCCGCCGGAGGAACTGGTGCACGTGGCCGGGCGCTACTGCGAGTCCGGCGATGTGCTGCTGCGTGATGTGCCGCTGCCGCGGGCCGCGCCGGGAGACGTGCTGGCGGTGGCGGGCGCCGGGGCCTACACACTGAGCATGGCAAGCACCTACAACCTGGTGCCGCGGCCGGCGCTGCTGCTGGTGGCCGTCGGGCGGGCGCAGCTGGCCCAACGCCGGGAGCGCTACGAGGACCTGGTGCTGCGCGATGCCTAAATGCTTGCAGGCCAAGCCTGCGTCATATGGACAAGGGATTTTCAGGGACGGCACGCCCTCCCTGCCCCTCCCATCTGGACGCGCGATTTTCACGGAGGGCACGCCCTCCCTGCCCCTCCCATGTCGCAGCGCCGACTGTATACGTCTTGTTATTAAATCGCCGTTAAGTGCGGGTTGTCTCAGGAGGTGAAGCGGGCTACACTAGGGGACGGGAAGTTCATCCCTGCACTGCGTCGTACGAAGGACTTCGCCGATGCTCCTGATAGCCCGCCGCGCGCTGCGCGCCCTCGTCCCACTGGTCTGTCTCGCCGCCGCCGCGCTTGGCGCGCCGGTGCGCGCGGAGGAGCCGGCCGACCTGCCGCCGCGCGCGTACGCCCCGCTGGTCCTGGGACCGACATCCGCTGGCGCGCCGTGGCCGCCCGCGGCCACCCCGGGCGACTGGCTCGGGCGGGTGAACTACTACCGCGCCGTAGCTGGCGTGGCCCTGGTGAGCGAGGACGCGGCGCTGAGCGCGAACTGCGCCGAGCACGCCCGCTACGTCGCCGAGAACGATCACCTGACCCACACGCAGGACCCGAGCAAGCCCTACGCCTCGGATGCCGGCCAGATTTGCGCCGGCAAGGGGAACGTCTGGATCGGCTACGGCACGGCCTGGGCGCCGGCCGACTCGGTGGACAGCTGGATGGCGTCGGTGGGCCACCGGCTATGGCTGCTTTACCCCACCACCCCGGCCTTCGGCTACGGCTTCTACAGCGCGGCGAGCCGCGAGGCCGCGGCATTGGATGTGCTGTCGCGCGCCAACCTCGGCGCCGACGGCGCCTACGCCGGCTGGCCGGTGCGCTACCCCGCGGCCGGGCAGTCCGGCGTGCCGGCCGGGCGCTACCCGATCACGCTGCTGTGGCGCTACATCGGCGCCACGCCGCAGATCACGGCCACCAGCCTACGCACAGCGGGCGGCGCGCCGATCGCACACAGCGCCGACACCAGCCTGCCGAGCGGGCACAAGGGCGTGCAGATCGTGCCGGCCACCGACCTGCCGGACGACACCGTGTTCGAGGTGAGCGTGTCAGGCACGTACGACGGGGCGCCATTCAGCTACAACTGGACGTTTGCCACCGGGGCGGCTCAGCCGGCGCCGTAGCGCACCACACAAGCACGAAGACGCGAAGACACGAGGACCCCACTTTTGAGTCCTCGTGTCGTTGTGCCTTCGTGCCTGCGTGTTTGATGCGGTCCCGATCAAGCACCGAGCAGCAGATTGAGGTCGGCGTCCACCGCAGCGCGCCAGCCGGGCGGGATGACCGTCGTAGCGTCGAGCTGGGCAACGATCGCCGGGCCGCGCAACGCATCGCCGGGGCGCAGGTCGTCGCGGTCATAGAGGGCGGCGGGGGCCAGCGCCGGGTCCTCGGCGGTGAGCGCCGCCTGGACGATGGCGCGCGGCGCGAGGGGGGCCGGGCGGGGCGGCAGCTCGGCGGCGCCCAACGCCAGCGGCGGGCGTACGCTGGTGGCCG
>DATMBA010000534.1:0-9987 GCA_035559635.1 Roseiflexaceae bacterium | reverse complement strand
CGCGGCGATCCTGCTCGCTCGCGCCGGCCAACTCCTCCTGACGGGCCTCCCAGTCGGCGCGCAGCTTCTCGACCTGCGCCTCGACCGCGGCGCCGCCCTGCGTCTCCATAATGCAGTCCACCTGGCCCTCGATCACGACCGTATTGCCGGGCCGATAGAGCAGCGTGGCGTGCTGGTGGTCCACTGGCACGGCCACACGCACTCGCATCCGCTCGACCGTGACCGCGCGGCTGTGGGTGATGGGCGATGGGCGCTCCATGGTCACGTCCAGCACGGTGGACGCCAGCAGGATGTCGGGCAGCTCGGGATGGCGCACGAAGCGCGGCGGCTCGGCCACCATGCCCGTCAGCCACACGGCCGACGTGCCGTACATCTCGTCCTGCCCCGGCTTGCGGATGGCCATGACGTGCAGGTACATCTCGCGCACCTCGCGCCCGTCATCCTCGACGCCCTCGGCGAAGCGGCGGTCAAACCGTTTGACCAACTGGATCTCGCCCTCCAGCGCCAGCGGGGTACCGGGCTTGGCGGTGATGAGGAGCTCACCGCCCTTGATGCTGGGGGCGACGTCGAGCGGCAAGAGGAATGTGCCGCCGTAGGGCGAGCGGACCTGGAGCGCCAGGCGCTCCATCTTGCCGCGTCGCTCGTTGCGCTGCTCGCGCGCGATCACCTGCTTGCCGCGGTCGCGGATGGTGTCGAGCGTCCCGATCACGAGGACGCGGTTGGCCTGCGCGCTGGGCATGCCCTGGAAGATGGTCTCACTGATGGTCATGATGTCGTGCTCCGTTGTGTCTGCGCGTTGCGTGTCTCGACGATACCGATATGGTGACGGCGGGGGTGCTCCCAGGGAGCTCCCTGCCGGTGAATGCCGTGTGGCCGAGCGCGTGGCCCCGCACGATGCCGCCAGCGGCTTGCAGCGGCCCGCTGCGCAGCGGGGGGTGGTAGCCCTACCATCCCTCTCCTCCCCCGCCCACGACGCGCGTCGCTCGCCTCAGCCAGCGCACGCAGCGTCGTCGCGCGCTGGCGCGAGAGCCAGCGCTGGCGCTCGAACCGGTCGGGGATAGCGCCAGGATTGGCGATGATAGCAGCGCGCTGCGCGTCGCGGATCGCGGCCCAGCGGGCCAGGGTCTCTGCCCAGGCGTCCGCCGTGGGCAGCGTCTGCCGCCAGTCCGGGCCGCGCGCTGGCGCCAGCTCAATCACCAGCGGCTTGGGCCGAAGATGTCGATGCGGGTGCCATGTGGGTTCCCCTGTGCCGGCCAGGTCGGCCCCGATCCGGCGGTGCGACGATGGGCTACTACGATGTTAGGGCGCTGCCCCTGGCCAGCGGAGCGGCTGGGGCTACACCACCCAGCCCACAACCGGCTCTATATATACAGACGATCCAGCGACGCGAAAACTAACACCTCACGCCAAACTCGTGTCGCCCGATCTCTGTCCCGGCTGCGGGCGGCGTGTGACGACAGTCCCCGCGCCTAGATAGCGTCGACGTGGGTGAGGTGGTTGAGCGTCGTGAGGTCGGCCTCGAGCAGCACACCGAGCGGGCAGGAGCGCCACGCGCAGATGCGCACCAGGATGGGGCCGGTCAACGTACCTCTGGTCACCCGCCTGCAGCCCGTCCACAGTCTTTCACGCCACGCCAAGACTCGCAGCCACGAGATGACCTGACTGGCGATGCGTTCCCACCAGGTCGCCGTGCGCCACACCCCCATACGGCTCATCCTTTATCGTGTCGCCCGCACCTCCGCGCCCCGCCGCTCATCCCCCTTCGCCTCTCGCTCGCCCTCACACCCCACCTCCCACTCACTCCCCACTGCCCGCTCCCCCCAGCCCGACCACCTCCCCTCCCGCTCCTCCCCTCCCGCTCCTCCCTGCTCCTCCCCCCGCTGTCGCTCCCTCCCGCTCGGTCGGTCACTCTAGCTGCCTCCTCCTTCCGATTCTCCCCTCTCCTTCCAACGCTCTCCTCCTCCCTGACTGACCGCTCCCTCCCAGACCAGCTCCTCCCCCACACGATCTTTTTCTGCGACAGCATTTCTTGGTGTGAAAATGAGGGAGAAGAAAGCGGTATATGGACTATTATCGTCCGGCCGATGTGCCGCGTCAGGACACCACATAAGCGGCCTCCGCCCCTACCAATACTCTACCCAGAGCCTACCCAGAACCTACCCAGAAGATACCTCATTTCCTACCATCGAGACGTACCCGTGCGGCTAGCACCAAACGTAGCCTTTACGTGCTAGCCATTTGTGCTCCTCAACGTGGTTTCGAGCTGAGTCCGCGCCTCGTCAGCGGGGGCCGGCGCGCATTTCGTGGAAACAACGCGCGGGCCGTGTGGGGCTACTCTCCCACACGGCCCGCGCGTCTGCTCGCTCGAAGATCCTACGCCTTTCGCCCTTCTGTCGTGCGTCACCCGCCTCTGCTCGCCTGCTCCCGTGCGCGCCGGTTTGCAGCTTTCGCCAGCCCGCCCAGGCGCCCGTTCACCTGCTCGGGCGTCCACTGATTCGCGGCGGGGTCCACTGTCGCCTTGAGCCACTGCTGGCGCTTCAGGATCTCGAAGTACAGCGTCTCGCCGGTGGCATCAATCATGACCTGCGTCAGCAGGTTGAACGGCCGCCCCGTTGCGAGCGAGCGGTAGTCGCCCCACAGCACGCCCGCCCCACCGTTGTTCGCTGCGCCCAGCGGTGTTGTGATTACGCCGAACCCGTCCGGCCAGAGCGAGCGGAACTCCGTGGCAAACTGTCCGGCACGCCGCGCTGTCTGGACCAGGAACAGCACCAGCAGCGGCACGCCGAACAGCTGCACGTACCGCTCCTGCAGGTCGCGGTACATCTGGATCTTCTTGAGAATGGTGGACAGGCTTTCGATGCCTGAATCGACCTCAATCGCGAATGCGATGTCCACCTCACCGGGGCGCTTCGGGCGCCCGTCGAAGAAGGGCACGCCTCCGATCTCGTCTGGGTCGCGTAGGTCGTCGGGGCTGAGGCGCAAAATCACGATGGCGTCTACGCGCTGCACGTCAGCTTTGGTCACGAACTCCGTCTGCACATACACGCCACGCACGAAGCGGTTGCGCGCCGCGCTGAGGAGCAGGTTGGTACACCACCAGGACACCTGGAGATCATGAGCAAGGGTGCGGGCGTCGGGCTTACGCCCGCGGGGGTCGCGGCTGACGAGGCGCGTCATGGTCAGCGGGTCGGTCTCCACCTCCAACGTCTCAAGGAGCGACTTCCCCACGTCCGCGAGTCCGTAGATCCGCGTGCCGTGGATGCGCGTCTTGCGCGCCATCCGCGCTTCGTTCGCGGCGACGAGGCGAGTCGCCATGCCCCAGATGACTTCGTCCTTTTCCATCTGGCGCAAGCGCTTCCGCACGGACTCAAGGCCGAGGTTTGGCATGGCGATTGCTTGGATTTGCTCTGCGGTCATCATCTCCAGCCTGCCGAGGGCGCGGAGCGCTGTCAGCTCCTGGCGGTCGAGCGAGGGGATGGCCGAGGGGATGACAAGTCCCTGGTCATCGATCGCGCGATTCGACGCCTTTTTCGCTGTGGTCACGTGTCCTGCTCCTACGGTTCAGGGAGATCCCGAAACTCCGGCGCGACATCCTGACTGCTGCGCCGGCGCGCACGCTCCGCATCCACCTCCTCAGCGGTCTTCAGCCCTGGGCGCGGCGCCTGGAGCGCCGGCGGAGCGCTCGCCGGCGTAATTCCTTCAATCCGCCCGACATCGGCAGGGTCTTCCGTGCGCGGCATCGTCGTCGTCCTATCACCCGGCTGCGGCGGCTTCCCGCCCTTCCCGGCTGCCGGCGCCGTGCCCTCGTCCGGCTCGATCGCCTTGCGGATGCGCGCGTACTCGGCCGCCGCGATGATGCGCGGCGTGCAGGCCAGCAGGCGCGAGAGCCAGCGCTGCCGCTCCAGCCGGTCGGGGATACAGCCGGGGTATGCCAGGATGTATGCCCGCTGCGCCTCCCGGATCGCCGCCCAGCGCTCCAGAAACATCGCCCAGTCCGCGTCCGTATTCGCCGCAAGCCCATCCACCTCGAGCTGGAAGTTGACATGCTTCCCGTGGACCTTCTTTGCGACGTAACGGTCAAACTTCGGCGAGCGCGACCCGGCGGGGATCACCTCCTGCCAGTTGCGCTGCTCGGTCGGCGCCCGGACCTCCAGCGCCTCCACCGCCGGCCACGGCAGCGTCTGCATCGAGAAGATCTTGGTCGGCTTGCCGCCCGCCATCAGCACCGCGTACTGGTGCTCGTTCGGGTCCTGCCCCGCGATGTCGGCCGCTGTCAGACCCGAGGCCGCGTACTGCCGGGCGTAGGTGCTGGCGTCCGGCTCCTGCGTCTTCAGGATGATACGGCTCGCCGCGTTCGTCATCATCTCGTCCACCAGCTCCCCCAGCTGCGTGAGGCTCTGGTGCGCGTAGATGCCGGCGATGCCGAGCGAGCGCACCTGCGTGAGCGCTTTGCGCACGTCGGAGGTGTCGCCGTTGCCGACGAACACCTGAAACTCGTCGATCACCATCGCGTAGGTCGCCCGGCTCTGGTCGTTGCCCGCGCGCCCCATCGCCGCCCGCACCACCGCCTGGAAGACGATCATGCCGATGGTGCCCGCGAGATCGCCCAGCGTCATCTCCGGCATCGGCACCAGCACGATCATGCCCCGCTCGATCGCGTGGAGCAGACTCAGCGTCGGATTCGGCTGCGTGACCATATAGCGCGTCGTCTCCGTCGCCAGCAGCGCGTCGAAGCGCCGCAGGAGCGCGTCGCGGCTCTGCTTCTGCTGGTCGCCGGTCTGCGGGTAGATCACCGTCCAGAACGCCACGACATCCTGGTTGTTGCAGACCGGCAGTAACCGTTTGCGGTAGCCCTCGTCGAGCAGCGCCTGCTTGACATGCGCGAGCGTGGGGTGCTTCTCCGCCTCTAGGACCAGCAGCGCGGCCATCTTCGCGTACTGCTGCATGCCCTGGCTCTTGCCCCAGGTCTCCGGGTCGATGCGCGCGAACACTGAGAGCAGCTGTGCGAGGCCCTGGTCCACGCCCCCCGGCATACTCAGGTCAATCCCCGCCATCGGGTTCAGGCCGAATGGCCACTCGGTGTCCAGCACGTCGAGGATGACGACGCGCCCCTCGTCGGCGAGCGGGATGTGCTGCCGCATCGTCATCACCAGGTTGCCCGCCCGGTCGTCACCCTTGCCATCCAGCAGGATGTAGCCGTTCGGGATGAGCTGCTTGCAGATGTTCGCGAGCAATCGAGACTTTCCGGTGCCCATGCCGGCGGTCAGGTGGAGGATTTGCCGCAGGTCGCGCAGCGTCGGCCCGACCGGCGCCACGGTGCCGTCGGCGCGGCGGGAGAGCCCCACGATGACGCGCGGGTTCTTGGGCGTGCCGTCGGCGAGCGTCCCCCCGCCTCCATGCAGCTCGTTGTAGCACTCAGGGACATAGGCATGCGGCTCGGCCGGGACGAACTTGTTCGGCAGCCAGCGGACGTGGTGCGCGAGCGCCGGCGTCGGCAGGTGCCACAGGCCCGCGATCTCGATCGAGGTCAGCGGGTCGGCGCTGCGGAACAGCGCGATCGGCATCCCAAGCGGTGGGGCCGGGGTGAAGCGCGGTGCGCGGGTCAGCAGCATGGCCCGCGCCCGCTGCGCGCCCGCCGAGTCGAGCGAAAGCGCAGCGGCTCTTGACGACAACGAGTCATCGGTCCCTAACCGCCGCAGGATCGCGTGCCAGCCACGACGGAACGGCGCGGCAAACTGGCTGCCAACACTCCGCAGCCGCATCCCAAGCGCGAGGGGGCGCAAGGCCTCCTCGTCCGTCGGGATGACCGCCACGCTGGTGCCGCGCTGGACAAAGTGCTGAAGATGGTGGCTGGTGCGCTGGCTGTACTGCCCCAGCACCTTGCCGATCTGGTCGAGCGCGCCGATGGCGGCGGCCTCCGCGCCAGCGCCATCGGCCACGGCCACGATTCGCAGCCAGGCCTCGAAGGGCGCGGCGTCGAGTTTGGCCTCCAGCGTCTTCACGTCCTCGCTCAGCGCGTAGTCCTCGTTCCCCTTGAGGGCGAGCATCATGCCGGTTGTGTGCCCGCGCCAGCCGGCCTTGAGTCGCCAGTCGTTCGCGGGGCGCAGAATGATCTGGGCCTCGGTACGCAGCGTGCCGTGGGGCGCGAGCGCGGCAGCCAGCGGGGCAAGCAGGTCCGAGCCCTCGATGTCCTCCAGGTAGCGGATCGGGTACTGGCCGGGCAGCTTCAGCCCGTACTCGCGCCAGGCGACGGTGACGCCGGGCGCGAGCGCCTGGCCGAGCAGGTCGTCATAGACCTCGATCTGCGACCCTGGCGCCTGACCCTGGATGATGGTGCGGATCGCCATCTCCATATCCCGCCGCTCCTTCGGGCTGCGCGACGCAACCACGATGCCCAACTCCACCGGGTCGTCGGGGATGCCGGTGAGCGTGAACGCCACCCACGGCGCGTGTCCGCTGAAACGCTCGAGCCACTGAAAGCTGATGACCTCCTTCTGGATCGCGCGGAAGAACTGGTCGCCCGTGGCCTTGGCCGAGGCGGCGGGCCGCCCGGTCTGCGTGGCCGGCGGCGCAGGGGCGCGTACCCGGATGAAGGTGGTCGGCACCTGGCGCATCCGTCTGGGCTGCCGCACGGCCCAGTACAGGTTCAGCACGAGCTCAGCGGCGATCAGCACGAGCGAGATGTAGCCGATCAGGCGGATGGTCTTGCTGAACCAGACGTTGCCGTAGGTCCAGCCGATGATCTGTACCAGGCCGATGGCGTCCGCGTCGGGGATGTCGAAGTCGAGCGGGAACGTGCTGCGCGAGTCGGCGGTGTACGCCGCCTGATAGGGCGCGGTGAACTCCGATGTCGGCGGGAGGGGCGCAGGCTGCGCGGCGGCCCAGTCGAGGGCAAAGGGGCGGGCGACGGCGAGGAGCATACTGACGAAGGCGCCAATGCGGATACATAACCAGATGAGTCCGGGGTTGGGGCGGCGCAGGCCGACGGGCTTGGCGGCGACCGCGCCGCTGCGCGCCCCGGCTGACGGCCGGGGCGCGCGGGCAGTAGTGCTCATGGGGTAACACCTCCGTGTGGTGCGGCGAACGCAGCGCGGACGGCATCCGGGGTAGGAAGCGCTGTGGCGTTCAGGCGCTCGCAGATCCACTCCGGGTCGGTGCGCTCGAGGGCGCGGGGCTGATTGAGTGGATGCTCCTTCGACTTGAGCGGCGCAACGAGGACACCGGCACGATCGAACCAGACCACCAGGGTCTCGGCGATCTGCCGAGCCTGCGTGTCAGGGAACAGGCCGAGGCGCTGACCGAGGGCCTGCAGCCGCTTCTTGGTGACGCCGACCTGGTCCGCCTGTTTCGCGGTGAGGATGTCGGGATCGACAACAAGCTGCCGCACCAGTGCGGCCATCGTCATCCGCCCGAGCGAATCTGGGCCGCGTGGCCAACCGTTGTCTGGTTCTTCCGGGGGATGCGCTGATGCAGCAGGCGCTCCTTGCCGTGCGGGCAGCACCGTTGGCCGGGTACGAGCGCTGGCATCCGCAGCTTCCATTCGTGCAAGCACATCAGCGAGCGCGTCCTCTTCGTCGTCCTCGCCTCGTGCCAACGCCATCGTCTCCGGCGAAGAAGACGCCACTTCAGGAGTGCTCCTGGGGAGCAGATCGGGCTGCGCTTCCAGCGCCTCTCGGCTGGCCGCCCCCAGGACATTGCCAGGTGTTCTGACGTCAGGACATTCGCTTGCCGCTGGCCCCGGCATAGTGGTTCCACCTCCATCGTCTACACGCTCTGGGATCGTATCAACTGGCGGCGGCGCACTGTCCCTCTCCGCATCAGCGGCCAATGGAGCTGCGGGTGCCACACGATTGTTGTCAGCGGGTGCAGCGGCGCCCTCAACCGGTGTTTCCGGCGCAATCGTCGCTGCTGGCGTCGCGTCTTCCTCCCTCGTCGGATCGACCTTCTCCTCGCCTCCTGTCCTGACGTCAGGACACACATCGCTCGGCGAGGGCACGACCGGGGGAGGCGCAGCCTTCATAGCGCACGCCGTGTCAGGCACGGCAGCAGACACGGGGACGCTGGTACCGTCCTCCGCACCTGCCGGCAGGACCGGCGACGCCGCGATGTCGCTCTCGTCCGCGAGCGACGCGTCAGCGGGCGTGGCCGCCTCTTCCGCGATCACCGCGCCGGAGGCGAGCGACTCACGATGCTCCTCGGCGTGCGCGCCCTGGGCCCCGCCCTCCAGCGTTGTGTCCAGCACCGCATCAGGTGTCCTGACGTCAGGACACTCGTCGCTCACAGGATGGGGGGCTGGTATGGAGTCGGCCACTGCAAGTACTGCGCTCGCGGTGGTTGGCAGCACCACAGCGTCGGCGGCAACCGGGGGCGTGTAGAGCGGTAGCGCCTCGGGCGCTCGAGCTGGCTCCAGCACCTCCGGCGCCATCGCATCCCACAGGACGGGCGGGAGTTGTGCGGCGGAGCGGCGCAGCGGCGCGAGCAGATCGGCCACCTCGGCCTCGGTCTGCGTCGCCGCCCGCCCCTCGACGCGCATCCCCCGCCCAACCAGGCGCGCGGCGTCGCGCTTCGGCCACTCGCCTTGCTGGCCCGGCAGCCAGGACGCCGCGCCCTGCCCGCCACTGGTGATCAGCGCGGGGAGCATGGCGTAGAGTTCGCGCCCGGCTGCGTGCAGCCGCTCCTGCGCGATCAGCAGGTGGATCGGCGCGCTTGGCTGCTGGCGCAGGCGTGTGAGCAGCGTTGTCAGTGCTGTGAGCGCCTCGGTGTCCGGCTCGACGATGATCAGCAGCAGCGGGCGCACGTCGTCCCGCGCCGCGCCACCCCGCCGGAGCGAGTGCGAGAGCGCCTCACACGTTGCCCGCACGTCACCGGGCGTCTCGACGCGATGGGCCACCCCCCGGTAGAGCGGGCTGATCTGCCCCTGGTCGAGCAGGGCCAGCGCAATGGCCGAGGGGGGCTGGGTGTAGAGGACGCCGGTCAGGAATGTATGCAGCGCGCCGGCCCCCGCTGCTCCGTAGAAGCCCAGGTGCCGCCAGGCGCCGAGCGGGAAGTAGCGCGCGACCTTGTTACCCCACCCATGGTGCAGGACCGGGGCGATGATCGGCCCACCCGCGCCCGGCAGCGCGCCAGCCGTGTTGACATCGATGGTCAGCGTCGCGGTGGGATGCTGCGCGGCCTTCCAGCGCGAGCGCCAGGCCGGGCGCAGCGCCGCCAGGCGGTCCGGGAGGCCCGTCAGCCGCTCGTCCTCGTCCGGCACGGCGTCGATCGTGACCACCACCTGCGCCGATCCGGACACGAGCGCGGTGTCGAGCGCCAGCACCGGGCTGACGAACCGCTCGCACGACCACACCTCCGCGAGTGTGGCCGCGACCGCGAGTGCGCGGTCCTCCGTGTTCCATCCGGTGTCGAGATCACCCGGCGCCGCCGTAGGGATGACCACCTCCGGCAGCGCGATCTCCTGGGCGGCCAGCAGCACGCCCAGATCGGCGTCGCGCCGCGGCTCCTGGCCCTCCACCACCACCGCTCCCCCCAGGTGCGCGGAAGCTCGCGCGGCCAAAGCCACCGGCGTGTCCTCCGCCGGCGGAACGGCGGGAGCGATGGGCAGCGCGGGCAGGTCCAGCGTGGGCGGCGCGGCGCGGCGCAGCCGCCACACCGTCCAGTGGAGGGCTGGTAGGGCGATCTTCGGCAGGGTCATCGTCGGCATCTGAAGCGCCGGCAGCTGCCGGCGCACTTTCGTGCCCGCCGCCCGGAGCAGCATTCCGACGCTCTGCCTGGTGCAGGCCATCCGCCGCAGGCGCAACAGGCGCCCGCCGGTGAGCGCGAGGCCCACGACACCAACCGCCAGTAGCAGGAACGGCCAGGCCGCAACCAGGGCGCTAGGCGGCCCGCCTGCGACATCCGGCTGCGGCGCAGCAGGGGCCGGCTCAGCCGCCGCCACACCCACCGGTGCGGCGGTCAGAGCGGCCGGCACAGCGCTCGGCGCCACCGGCA
>DATMBA010000533.1:0-7603 GCA_035559635.1 Roseiflexaceae bacterium | reverse complement strand
CCGCCGCTCGTGCTGCACTACCACGGCGGCTACCCGCCGCGCAACCCGCTGGCGCGCGCCGCGCTGCGTGCCGGCCTGGGCCGCGCGGCCCGCCTGCTGTTCACCACCCGCGAGCACGCCCGGCCGTTCGTCGAGACCGGCCTGGTGGATGGCGCGCAGGTGGCCGTGTTGATGGAGACCTCGAGCGCCTTCCGGCCCTTGCCGCAGGACAAGGCGAGGTGCGCCACCGGCATGCACGGCGACCCGGTGTTCCTGTGGGCCGGGCGCCTGCACCCGGTCAAGGACCCGCTGACCGCGCTGCGGGCCTTCGCGCAGATCGCCGCCGCCCGACCCGCCGCGCGGCTCTACATGCACTATCTCACAGCGGAACTTGAGGAGGAGGTGCGGGCCTTCCTGGCGGCGCGGCCGGGGCTGGCGGCGCGGGTGGAGCTGCGCGGCCGCGCGCCGTTCGAGCGCATGGAGGCGATCTACAGCAGCGCCGACTTCCTGCTGCAGGCCAGCCGGCGCGAGTTCAGCGGCTGCGCGGTGCTGGAGGCGATGGCCTGCGGCGCGATCCCGGCTGTGAGCGACATCCCCTCGTTCCGCGCGATGACCTGCGGAGGGCGCTACGGTGTGCTCTTCCCGCCCGGCGACGCGGCTGCGCTGGCGCGCGGGGTGCTTGCCATCCCACCGGCCGAGATCCCGGCCCGCGCGGCGGCGGTGCGCGCGCACTTCGAGCGCGCGCTCAGCTTCCCGGCGCTCGCCGAGCAGCTGGAGAAGGTGTACCGGGGCCTATGATGTTGGTAGTAGAGCAGCGCTGCCCCATCACCGATGTGCTACGAGCCAGGAGTTCGGGATTGGCCTGCCCGATGGCCGAACCGCAGCCCCGCCAGGATCAGCGCCGCCCCAGCCACCCGCGCACCGAGGCGGGCCAGCGCGGCGCCGGACAGGCCGAGGCTCGGGATGAGCCAGGCGCCCACCGTGGCGAGCACTCCCACCCGTAGAGCATCCCCGGCGGCCAGCAGCCGCGGGCGGTCGGCGGGGTAGGCTAGCAACACGAGCGGCGTGGCCCACAGGTCGAAGATCGCCACGCCGAGCAGCAACTGAAAGACGCCGGCCGCCGGGCGGAAGGCTGGCCCGTAGAACAGCTCGATCAGCGGCCCGGCCAGTAGCACGAGCGGCAGCAGCAGCAGGCTGAGCGCCGCGCTGCGCGCCAGGCCACGGCGGACGTAGCCGCGCATAGCGTGCGGGTTGTCGAGCCGCGAGGCGGCCGGGAGCAGCACTGCGTGCAGGCTGTGGTTGATGGCGTCGGCCTTGCCGGCCAGGTTGGATGCCAGCGCGTATAGCCCTACCGCGGCCGGCGGCAGCCAGCGCCCGACGAGCAGCACATCGAGGTAGGCCGCCAGCATGGCGCAGCCGCTCGCCAGCCAGACCCAGCCGCCGAAGCGGAACAGCTCGCGGGATTCGGCGACGAACGACGTACGTCGAAGGCGTTCCCGAAGGCGCAGCCGAGGGGTACGACGAACGACGAAGGTCGTGACGCCTTGATCGTTGGGCGTTGGGCGTTGGGCATTGGTCAGCCGCCGCAGCGGCAACAACCGCCACCCCAGCGCTAGGCTGACGAGCGAGGTGCCGATGCCGAGCACGCCGAGCGCGGTGGCGACGGTGAGGCGGCCGGCGGCGGCGAGCGCCAGTGCCAGCAGCGCCGTCAGGCCGGAGTTGGCGATCAGCACCAACGCCAGGCTGCGGAAGGCGCCGGTGGCCTGGAGGAGCGCGCTCACCGCGCCGCTGAGGCCGGTGGCCACCACGCCGAGCAGCGCCAGCAGCACCAGCTCTGGCGGCGGACGCCCGGGCAGCAGCGCGGCCAGCGGCGCGGCGATGAGCAGCGAGATGAGCGCGAGGGCGGCGGCGAGGGCAGCGCGCAGCATGAGGAAGGCGAAGCCCCGCCGGCGTGCGAGAGCCGGGTCGGACGGCCAGGCGGCGGCCACCCGGCGCACGGCGGCGGCGCTCAACCCCAGATCCGCCAGCGCCCCGCCGATGGCGGACACCGCGCCGAGCGTAGCGTAGATGCCGAACGACGCCGGGCCGAGGGCGCGCGCCACCAGCACGCTCGCCACAAAACCCAAGGCCAGCCGCGCTAGCGTGCCGCCGAAGACCGTGGCCCAGCCGCGGCTGAGCGGGTCGGCCGCCTGGGCACGCAGCGTGGCGGCGAATCGCTGGAGGTAGACCACAGGCGTCACCAGGGTGGAATCCGGTTCGGAACATGCGCCATTGTACCGTAGGGAGGCGCGGCGGGTGTTGCCGACCACGGCGTGCCGCGGTGCGCGGCGATGCAACGCGTAGTAGCGGCGCAGCAGTTGCCCCTCACCACAACATGCGTTGATCGAAAGATGCAACTGCTGCACCCTACGGCGGTGTGGCGGCGTTGTCCGGCGATGGCGGCGCGTACCGCCACGGAGGTCTTAGATGTGCGTATCGGCCTGATCGTCCCCGGCTTCAGCGCGGACGAACGCGACTGGTGCATCCCGGCGCTGCGCCACCTGGTGCGCGAGCTGGTGCGCGGCGACGAGGTGCGCGTGCTGGCGCTGCGTTACCCCCACCGCGCCGGCTCCTATCCGCTGCTCGGCGCCGAGGTGACGGCGCTCGGTGGGGGTACGCGCCGCGGCGCCGGCAGCCTCGGTCTGTGGCGGGCCACGCTGGTGGCGCTGGCGGCAGCGCACCGCCGCGCGCCGTTCGATGTGCTGCACGCGCTGTGGGCCACCGAGAGCGGCATGCTGGCCGCGCTCGCCGGGCGCATGCTCGGTGTGCCGGTGGTCGTTAGCATCGCCGGGGGCGAGCTTGCCGCGCTGCCGGACATCGGCTACGGCGGGCGGCTCGTGCGCGCCGAGCGCGCCAGGGTCCGCCTCGCGCTGCGCCTGGCCGACGTCGTGACCGCTGGCTCGGCGTATGCATGCCGCATGGCCGAGCCGTACCTGGCGCCGCGGCGGCAGAGGGGGCTGGAGACCGCAGCCGGAAGACCCGAGACCCGAGACCCGAGACCCGAGGCGGAGGGGCGCGCTCCCCTTCAGCCCGCAGCCCGCAGCCCTTGGCGGCTGCCGTTGGGCGTTGATCTGTCGCTCTTCCACCCCGCGCCCGCCGCGCCCCCGGCCGGGCCGCCGCGGATCGTGCAGGCGGCATCGCTGGTGCCGGTGAAGAACCAGGCGACGCTGCTGCGGGCGTTGGCGCTGCTGCGGGCGCGCGGCGTCCCGTTCGCAGCCGAGATCGCCGGCGAGGGGCCGCTGGAGGGGGAGCTGCGGGCGCTGGCGGGCGACCTGGACCTGGGCGAGGCGGTGCGCTTCCGGGGCGCGCTCCCGCACGACGCGCTGCCGGGCTTCTTCCACGGCGCGGCGGCCTTCGCGCTCAGCTCGCGCCACGAGGCGCAGTGTATGGCGCTGCTGGAGGCGGCGGCCTGTGGCGTGCCCGCCGCGGGCAGTGCGGTCGGCGCCTTGCCGGAGCTGGCCCCGGACGCAGCACTCGCCGTGACGCCGGGCGACCACGCGGCGCTCGCCGGCGCGCTGGAGACGTTGCTGCGCGACGAGGCGTTGCGCGGGGCGATGGGAGGTGCGGCGGCGCGTATCGCGGCAGAGGAGTACGGCGCCAGGCGCTGCGCCGAGCGGGCGCGGGCGGTGTACGCGGCGGCGCAGCGGGGCCGCCCGATTGCGGTCTAAGGCTTCCTCTGGTACGATCGCGCGCGCACCTCGCGCCCGGCGCGGTCGACATCGTGATGACGGACCTGCCCTACGGCCAGCGCACCTCCTGGCGCGAGACGACGCCGCAGCCGGCGGCGGCCGGCCCGGCCTGGCGGCTCCTGGAGGCGTTGCGCGGGGTCCTGGCGCCCGAGTCGGTCGTGGCGCTGACGACCCCCAAGCAGGACCGGGTGGCCCACGAGGACTACGAACGGGTGGAGCAGTTTCAGATCGGGAAGCGCCGCACACTGTTCTTTCGGGTGCGGGCGTGAGACGGCGGAGCGGGGCTTCGGCTGGCCTCCAGCCACGAGTGGTCGGCCACACTGATGGTGACGGATGCCGGGGGAGGGTCCACGGGAGGGCTTCGCCCTCCCGTGAAAACCCACCCACCACCATCACTGTGGTAGACCACTAGCCCCTCGTCTCAGGCAGCCAGACGAGCATCGCGCCCGGCTGGCGGTTGTCCCAGGCGAAGTAGGGGATGGCGCGCAGGGGGGCGGGGCGCGCCGCAGGGGGGCGCGTGCGGTACAGCTCCCCCTCCCAGCCGGTGTCGTCGAGCGCCGCCGCCGCGCCCTCCACCACCACGACGCCGCCGAGCAGCCCGGGCGCCTCGCGGGCGACCAGCTCCGCGTTCGCCGGCAGCACAATGCGCTCCAGCGGCGCGGCGTGGTCGGCCTGCTCCAGGCAGTACACCAGCGGGCCGCGCCTGAGCGCCACACGCCCCACGTCCGCCCGCACCGCCGGGTGGGCGTAGACCCGCTCCACCGGCATCGGCAGCGCGAGCGTCACCTGGTCGCCCGGATGCCAGAGGCGCTCCAGGCGCAGGTAGCCGCCCTCGGCCGCCGCTCCATCCACCGGCTCGCCGTTGATGGCCGCGCGCGGCGCCACGCACCAGCCGGGCAGCCGCAGCCGCAGCGCGAAGTGTGCGGGCGCCTCGGGGTCTACCCGCAGCAACACCGCGCCGTCCCACGGGTAACGGGTCTCCTGGCGCAGCGTCACCCGCCCCCCGCCGGCCGTGAGCTCCGCGCGGCTGCCGGCGTACAGGTGCACCACCAACTCGTCCTCACCCTGGGCGTAGAGGTACTGGCCGAGCGAGGCGAGGATGCGCGCCAGGTTGGGCGGGCAGCAGGGGCAGACGAACCAGGGCTGGCGGTGGTGGTGGCCGTCGCTCGCCAGCGGGTTGTCGTAGAAGAAGCGCTCGCCGTCCAGCGACACGCCGCTCAGCACCGCGTTGTAGAGCGCCAGCTCCAGCACGTCGGCGTAGCGGCGGTCCAACTCCAGCTGCAGCATCCGCTGGGCCCAGAACACCAGCCCGATCGCCGCGCATGTCTCGGCGTAGGCGCTCTCGTTAGGCAGGTCGTAGTCGCTGGTGAAGCCCTCGTTATGGCGCGAGGTGCCGATGCCGCCCATGACGTAGGTGCGCGTGGACGCCAGGTGGCGCCACAGCCGCTCGCACGCCTCGCGCAGCGCCACGTCGCCGTCGGCCATCGCCAGGTCGGCCATGGCGCAGTACAGGTACATGGCGCGCACCGCGTGGCCCACCACCTGCTGCTGCTCGCGCACCGGCGCGTGGGCCTGATTGTACTCGTAGGTGCGGTGGTGGTAGCGCTCGGGCGGCTCGCCGCGCTCGCGCGCCTCCTGGTCGTAGTAGTGCGGGCGTCGCCCGCGCTCGTTCACGAAGTAGCGGCTCAGCGCCAGGTAGCGCTCCTCGCCGGTGGCGCGCGCCAGGCGTACCAGCGCCAGCTCGATCTCCGGATGGCCGCAGTAGCCGCGCCGCTTGCCCTCCTCGGTGCCGAACACACTGCCGATGTAGTCCGCGTAGCGGCGCATTGGGTCCAGCAGCGTGCGCTTGCCGGTGGCCTCGTAGTGGGCCACGGCGGCCTCGATCAGGTGGCCGGCGTCGTATAGTTCGTGCCAGTCGCGCAGGTTCGTCCAGCGCCCCTGTGGGTCCACCGTCGTGAACCAGGTGTTGAGGTAGCCG
Source organism: Roseiflexaceae bacterium (assembly GCA_035559635.1). Taxonomy (GTDB): domain Bacteria; phylum Chloroflexota; class Chloroflexia; order Chloroflexales; family Roseiflexaceae; genus CALJIC01. The sequence goes on along the minus strand of DATMBA010000533.1, from coordinate 1,918 downwards.
TCCGGCTGCTGGCGGGCGGCGATCAGGGCCACCACCTCGTCCAGCAGCGCGTCGAGCGCCGGGTCGGGGTGGGTGGCGAGGCTGTAGCTGGCGGCCTCCACCCACTTCGCCACGTCGGAGTCCCAGAACATCACCGGTGTGCCGCCCCAGGCGTGGCGGGCACGGACTTCGGGCGGCGGATCCCAGTCCGGCCGGAAGGCGTCGATCCGGCCGGTCTCGGCGAGCTGGCGGTAGATGTGGGGAATGGTGCGCTCGCGGTTCACCCGCGTGCGCGGCGTCCAGAAGGGATCGTCGAGTGTCACGTCAGTGATGCGGGCCGGGGTGTAGCGCTGGCGGGGTGCGGTGGAGATGGGCATAGGTTCCTCATTGATTTCTCAAGGGGAGGGCTAGGGGTGGGCTTCGCCCGCCCCTAAAACCTCATCCGTGGCTGCCGTCTGATCGCCGGGCGAGGTGCGAGCACTCACGCCTGTTCGCGGTAATGCACGGCCGGCAGCGCCCGCAACTCGGCGGCCTTGTCCTCCGGCGAGGTGTCGCTCAGGAAGTTGCCGCCGCCGATCTCCGGCCCCGCCAGGTACTTGAGCGTGTTCGGCCGGCGCAGCGGCGGCAGGAAGCCGATGAAGAAGTGGAAGTCGCGGTAGTCGCCGCCGTCGGTGGGCGCCTGATGCAGCGGCATCACATAGGGAAAGCTCTGCCGCCACAGGTTGTCGTAGCGCACCGTCACGTCCTTCAGCGCCCGCGCCAGGCTCTCCACCTCGGCGGCCGCCAGGCCGGTGACGTGCGGCACGCTGCGCCTGGGGGCCACGTACACCTCGTAGGCGTAGCGCGCGAAGTACGGCACGAAGGCGATGGTGTGCTCGTCCTCGTACAGCACGCGCCGCCCGTCCCGCAGCTCGGCGGCGATGATGTCCGCCCACAGGGCGCGGCCGGTCTCGGCCCGGTAGCGGCGCTGGGCCTCGAGCTCCACATCGAAGGTCCGCCAGGTGAAGTTGGTGGCGTAGATCTGGCCGTGCGGATGCGGGTTGGAGACCCCCACCACCTCGCCCTTGTTCTCGAAGACCAGCACCTGGCGCACCTCCGGCCGCGCGCCGAGGTCCTGCGTCTGCTGCTGCCAGGTCTCCACGATCGCGGCGATCTCGCCCACCCTCATCTCGGCCACTGTCAGGTCGTGGCGCGGGCTGTAACAGATCACGCGCGCCAGGCCGTCGGCCCGGCGGACGCGGTAGGGGGCGGGCGGGGCCTCGAGATCGGCGGGCGCCTGTGGCCCGACGCACGGGTGGTCGTTGTCGAAGACGAAGACGCCGGTGTAGGGCGGGTTCACCGCGCCGCTGACGCGCGCGTTGCCGGGGCAGAGGTAGCAGTCCGGCAGGTAGGCGGGCGGGCGCTCCTCCTGGGCGCCCACCGTCTGGCCGATCCAGGGGCGCCCCTGGCGGTGCGCGGCGACGATCACCCACTCCTCGCGCAGCGGGTGCCAGCGCTCCTCCCAGACACCGGTGTGCGACGCGGTCATCGATCTACCTCCTGGCAGTATGCCTCCCAGAGCTACCTGGCGGGGCACATGCGCCGGCGGCCGCCGGCGCATGTGGCGCAGCCGGCCACAATTATAGCGCGCGGCAGGGGTGGAGGGCGAGGGGTGGAGGGAGTTTCAGGGAGGGCACCGCCCTCGCTGAAACTCCCTATGAGGAAACAGCCTGCGCCACGAAGTCGATCGCCAGCGTGACCTGCTCGCTCACGTCCGCTACGAACGGGACACTCGGGATGGCCAGGTTGAAGTCCGCACGGTTGATCACCGCCGTGGCCGTGCCCACCAGGCGCTCGGGGGACTCGGCCTGCACCGTGGCCTCGAAGGCCACCGGGCGGGTCACGTCGCGGATGGTCAGGTCGCCGTGGATCGTGAAGGTGAAGGGCTGCCCCAGCCCGC
>DATMBA010000532.1:0-1366 GCA_035559635.1 Roseiflexaceae bacterium | reverse complement strand
CCCAAGACCTTCCTGAAGCTGGCCGCCGGGATCGCCCCGGTGGCGGCGATGCGCCGGCAGGGCGTGGCCGTGGGCCTGGGCACCGACGGGGCCGCCAGCAACAACACCCTCGACATCCTGGAGCAGATGCGCCTGGCGGCGATGCTGCAGAAGCACGCGCAGGAGGACGCCCGCGTGCTCGGGCTGGACGAGGCCCTGGCCATGGCCACCGTGGACGGCACCCGCGCGCTGCGCCAGCAGGCCGACCTGGGACGGCTGGCCCCGGGCTTCCTGGCCGACCTGATCCTGATCCGGCTGGACGGCGCGCACGTCCACCCGGTCCACGACGTCCGGGCGGCGCTGGTCTACGCGGTGCGGGCCTCGGACGTGGACACCGTCATCGTGCACGGCCGGGTGCTGATGGAGGGCCGGCGGCTGCGCACCATCGACAAGGGGGAGGTGCTGCGAGAAGTGGCCTCGCGCGCCGGCCGTCTGCTGGAGAAGGGCCACGGCCGCCGGCTGGCCCACTACCCGGTCTCACCGCAGAACTAGGACCGCCGCCGACGCTCCAGTTCGGCTAACGCGGCGGCTTTGAGCAGTGGAACGAGCTGCCATGCCAGCAGCAGCGCCTCCTGGACCTCGGCTTCACTCGTCTGTCCCGCCGTATCGTAGACGATCTGGTGGCGGCGTCTGCGGATGCGGTCGAGCCGATCGAGCAAGGCGTGTGGGGCTGGATGCGCGAGTTCGCGCGAGCTGGATGAGCGTGCGATGCTGGTGCTCCTTCTTGGCTCCGATACCCATGGGCTGCCATGAGCGCATGGCAGGCCTGGAGCAGCGAGTTGTAGGCGATGGCCAGCGACCAATCTCGATCCCTGACGCTCAAGTCCGCCGCGGTCGCCAAGTCGCGATCGACCACACCGTGCAGCCGTCGCACATCCTCCGGTCCTGGGGTGACCGGCTCGATCCAGCCCTCGGCTTCAAGCCGTAGGTTGTGACAACTGTGTCATAAAATGATACGGGGCGCCCACACCGGTCTGTTCCGCCTGACGGAGGACCCATGCGACGGTTCCTCATCGACACCGACACCGCGAGCGACGACGCCGTAGCCATCTTGATGGCGCACCGCTGGCCGGATGTGCGCGTGGACGCCGTGACGATCGTGGCCGGCAACGTCCCCGTGGACCTGGGCAGCCGCAACGCCCGCTACACCATCGAGCTGTGCGGGGCGGAGACGCCGGTGTACGTGGGCTGCGACCGGCCGCTGCTGCGCGAGCCGCACTGGGCCTACTTCTTCCACGGGCCGGACGGCATGGGCGGCATGCACTACCCGCCGCCGCGGCGCCAGGCCGAGCGGGAGCACGCGGTGGACGCCCTGATCCGGCTCATC
>DATMBA010000531.1:0-9067 GCA_035559635.1 Roseiflexaceae bacterium | reverse complement strand
CCTGCACGCCACACCGAGCGCCGCGCTGTTGAAGGCGCTGCTGCTGAACGGTGCCGCGAGCGTTCGGCCAGGGCAGTACGCCACCGCCGACGAGATCCCCAGCGCGTGGCCGAACGAGGTGGAGGGCTGGGGCCGCGCGACGATCGGCGACACGGTGGGGCTGGGTGGGGATGACCGCGTCTGGTTGAAGGAGCACAGCGGCCTACTCGGCGGTCAGGCGGAGGAGTATGCCCTGCACGTGAGCGCGGGCGAGCCGCTGCGCGTGACGCTGGCCTGGACGGACTACCCGGGGGCGCCGGGCGCGGCGAAGGCGCTGGTCAACGACCTGGACCTGCAGGTGATCGCACCGGGCGGCGCGGTGCTGCTTGGCAATGCGGACGCCAACCTGCCGGATGGCTGCCGCTCCTCCGGCGCGGACCGCTGCAACAACGCCGAGGTGGTAGAGCTGCGCGCGCCGTACTCTGGCATCTACACCGTCCGCGTCTACGGCGCGAGCGTTCCGGAAGGGCCGCAGCCGTTCGCGCTCGCGGCGCGCGGCACACGCATACTGGACATGTCGCTGGCTGCGCCGGCGCTCCCGCCGATCACAGGCGATGGGCCGGCGATTGCGCTGCAGTGGGATGCCGTGCCCGGCGCGACGTACTATCGCGTGCAGGTCAGCCCGAGCCGTGGCTTCACCTCCGATGTGAGCGCCGAGGTCGTCACGGCACCGCAGCTCAGCACCGTGCTGGACCCGGGGACGTACTACGTGCGTGTAGGCGCGTGCTCAGCGAGCGGGTGCGGCGAGTACGGCGTGGCGCAGGTGGTAACGGTGAGCGTTGTGCCGGAGCGGGCCTTCCTCCCTGAGGTATGGGGGCCGTAGGCCGAGGGAAAAGGGAAAGTAAACCGAACTCGGTTTACCTTTTACCTTTCCCTTGCTACAGGGGGAACAGTTCCTCAACTGGCACCAGCCGCAGCGCACCGGTGGGGCAGCTTGCCACGCAGGCCAGATCCGCGTACCCGTGGCACAGGTCGCATTTATCAGCGCGCGCGGCCGGCTGCGCCGGCTCCAGCGGGATGGTCGGCTGGCGGAGGTGGCGGAGTTGCTGCCAGAGCGCGCGCAGCGGCGAGGCCGGTGGGCGCGCGCGGGGCACAAGCTGCACGGCGTCGTAGGGGCAGGCGGGCACACATGCGCCGCAGCCGGTGCATGCATCGGTGATCACCAGCGCGCCCTGGGCGTTCCACTGGATCGCATCGGCCGGGCAGGCCTCGATACACTCGGCGCCTACACGACACTGCCGGCACGATTCGGTGATCTCCAGCCCGTTGAAGGCCACGCCGGTCACGCGGATGCGCGTGAGGCCGTGGCGGCTCGCACAGGCGTCCTCGCACAGGCGGCAGCCAGGCTTGCAGAGCGGGGTATCACGCACCAGCACGTGTGTCCCGCGCAGGAGGCCGCGCTCCACCGCCCCAGAGTACTGCGTTACCCGCGAGGTGTCCAGGCGGAAGGTCGGGCCGGCCACTCGGCGGCGCTCGGCGACCTCGCGGAGTTGGGTGGCGAGCGCCGGCTGTTGCCATAGCAACTGGCGGAACGCATCCACCGGCAGCGCCAGGACCTCCATCGGCGTGAGCGCCCGGATGTCTGCGTTGTGCGGCTGGCCGGCCAGCAGCGACATCTCGCCGAAGAAGTCACCCTCGTCCAGGTGAGCGATCGCCGCGCCGGCCTGCTCAACGATCGCCTGGCCCGACTCGATCAGGTAGAGCGCATCGCCCGACTCGTTCTCGCGGATGATCGTCGCGCCGCGGGGGTACTCGGCCGGGCGCAGCAACTCAGCGATGCCCATGCGCTCGAGTGGGCTGAGCTGGCTGAAGAGCGGGATGCGCGCGAGCGTGCTCTCCACCAGCCGCCGGCGGTAGATCATCTGCAGCGCGTCCGCCAGCTCAGGCGCCTCGGCCAGGAGCGCGCCGACCTCGGCGAGCCGCGCCTGCAGCAGGTAGCAGACCGTCTCCGCCTGCGCCGTTGCGCCGCGGAACCGGTCGCCGAACAGCGGTCCTTCGCCGAAGCAGTCACCGCGGTTCAGCACACCGATCAGCGTCTTGCGCCCGGCGCGGTCATGCAGGGTGAGTGTGACGGTGCCGCGCAGCACCAGGAAGAGGTGGCTGCCGGCGGTCCCTTCGCTCTGGATCACCGCGCGCGGCACGAACACGCGCAGGGTGCTCAGGTTGGCGAGCTGGAGCAGGTGCTCGGTCCGCACGCCCTGCAGGCAGTCGAGGTAGGCGAGGGCGGCCGCCTGGCGCCGCTGGTGCTCCTCGGACTGCTGCGCGAGGGCAGCCGCACGAGCGCGGGCGCGCGCGTCTGGCCTGCGATGCTCGGTGATCGTGCCCATGTGTCCGCCGGCTCAGAGTCGATACGTGGTACCCTATTGTACCACGGCGGGTGGGGTTGGTGGAGAGGGCTGTGCCTTCCCCACCAACCCCACGAGGGAGGGGCGAAGTCTCTCCGAATATCGTTTTTGTGAGGGCCAAAGGTCCCACACCCCCGTGCGCGTGCGCGCTCACTTGACCGTGCGCATCTTGTCTTATCCACGCTCGCGGACCGCGGTGGACGGCCCACGCGCCCGCTCGATGCCCAGCACGGCGAGCTCGGCCACATAGCGATGCCAGCCGAGGTCCGCGAGCGCGGCGTGATACTGCTCCACCGCAGCCCGGTCAGGGAACTGCTCGAGGCCGAACCACTGCCAGCCGTCACTCGCCGCGTCCGCGCTACAGTCGGCGAGCGACTGGCCGCCGGCTGCCGTGAACGCCGCCTGGGCCGCGGCCTCGAGCGCGTAGCGCTCCTCGGCGCTGAGCGCGTACCAGAGCGGGGTGTACCGGCCCAGATACATCTTGTAGATGGGTGACATGGCAGACCCTCCTGCGTATGTCAGCGCCTTTCGCTCCTCTCCCTCCCTCTCCAGCCGCTCCGCACACTCCTTTCCACGGGCGCCCATCACTTCTTTGACCGCCACCGATATCCGGCAGATTCCGTGCGGCCGATAGTCTTTAGTGCGAATGCAGGGGAGGGCCAGCCCTCCCCGGGACCCTCCCGCTGGTGGGAGTTCTGGGAGGGGCAGCCCTTCCCTGGCCCCTCCCGTATGGATCACCCCTCTGTCAGGTACCAGCGCCCGCCGATCCGCACCAGCGGCACCGACTTCTCCGGGTTGCTGATCACGCGGTCGAAGCCGATCGGCTGCTCGTAGATCGTCGCCGGCCCGCTCTCGGTGGCCTTGGTGATCAGCATGTAGATCGTGGCCTCCGGGAGGCGCACCGTGGCCCGCTGGCCGTCGGGCGAGATCGTGGCCTGCACGGGGTCGAAGCCGCGCAGTTCCAACGTCAGCGTCTCGTCCGGCGCCAGGCCCTCCAGGTCGCGCGCGAAGTTGCCGAGCGCCTCCTGGAGCGCTAGCCGCTGGTCGTCGCGCTCGGTGGGCGCGAAGTAGCTCGCCAGCCGGTCCACCCAATAGGCGCGCCGCTCCCTGGTGCCCAGGTCGGGGTCCTTCAGCGCGTCGCCCAGGTCTTCGAAGAAGCTCTCCACCACCGCTTCGGGGGTGTTGATGCCGCCAAGCTCCTGGGACGGCGCGTCGCCCGCCTGGGGTGTGCTGGCACAGGCGGCGAGAGTGAGGGCGAGAGCCAACAGGCCGGGGCCGAGAGCGCGGCAGAAGATGGCGGGCCGCCACCCACCGCTCGCCATTCGTCTGACAAATCGCACGTTCTTGCTACCGATCTGTAATCTTGAGTGTGCCGTGAGCGCAGTACCATGCGGCAGCATTGTATCATCGGATGGGGTGCGGTTTGCGGGGAGGGCCAGCACTCCCCGCGCCCCTCGCCCTGGTCCGCGACGGGTGGTCTTCCGGGAAGGGCATCGCCCTCCCGCGCCGCCCTCTGTGTCCACGAGGGAGAATCCATGACCTACCGCATCTTCGCGGCGCTGCCTGCGCTGGCGCTGCTGCTCAGCGCTGCGCCCTTCCCCACACCCGCCGCCCACGCCGAGCCGTCCCGCCCGGTGATGGCCTTCTACTATCCCTGGTATGAGCCAGGGGATTGGAGCTACGACCGCATGAGCGATGTGGCCGCCCCGACATACTCGGGCGGTGACGACAACGCCATCCGCCGGCATATCCAGCAGGCGGACGACGCCGGCATCGACGCGTTGATCTGCGCCTGGTTCGGCCCCGGCGAGGACCGCATCAACAAGCGCTGCCGTCGCCTGATGGATCTTGTGGAGCAGAGCGGGCGGGACATCAAGGTGGCGTTCATGCCGGAGCAGGCCGCATGGCCGGGCCTCAACTCGGTGGATGCTCTGGCCGGCGCGCTGGGTGTGTTGCAGCGCGAGTTGATGGGCAGGCCAAGCTACTTCCGCTTCCAGGGCCGCCCGGTGGTCTTCTGGTTCAACCCCGGCTCGCTCGGCGGCCCGGACGCCTGGCGTCAACTGCGTGACCGGGCCGACGGCGGCCGCGGCCAGTTCTGGTTCGGCGGCACCGATAACTTCGACTATCTGGACGTGTACGACGCGCTCTACTACTACGACATCACCTGGGAGCGCGCGCCCGGCGCGGCGATGGCCTCCTACGCCGGCCGCCTGCAGCGCTACAACCAGAGCCGTGGGGCGCAGCGGCCGTTCATCGGGACGGTCATGCCGGGCTACAACGACCTGAAGGTGCGCAACGGCCACGCCCGCGACCGGCAGAACGGCGACTACTACCGGGCGACCTGGCAGGCTGTGATCGACCGCAACGCCGCCGCGGTGGTCATCACCAGTTTCAACGAGTTCAAGGAAGGCTCGCACATCGAGCCGAGCGAGCAATACGGCGACCTGTACCTGCGCCTGACGCGCGAGTTGAGCGACCGCTACCGCGCCGGCCAGGCCGCTCCCCCGCCAGCGCCGGCACCCGGCGGCCGCTGCCGCGCCTTCCCCGAGACCGGGCACCAGGTCTGCGGCCGCATCCTCGAGTACTGGGAGCAGAACGGTGGGCTGCCGGTGTTCGGTTTCCCGATCGGCCCGCAGCAGCAGATGCAGGTCGAGGGTCGCACCATCCAGGCCCAGTGGTTCGAGCGCAACCGCCTCGAGCTGCACCCCGGCAACCCACGCCCCTACGACGTGTTGCTCGGCCGGCTAGGAGCGGACGGCCTGGCCGCCCAGGGACGCGACTGGAGCAAGCTGCCCAAGGCCGACCCGTCCGCGCCGCACTTCTTCCACGAGACGGGTCAGGCCATCGCGCCCGAGTTCTGGGGCTACTGGTCCAGCCAGGGCCTGGAGTTCGACGGCGCGCCCGGCGTGAGCCTGCAGGAGAGCCTGGCGCTCTTCGGGCTGCCGCTCACCCCGGCACAGGTGGAGACCAACCCCACCAACGGCCAACCCTACCTGACGCAGCACTTCGAGCGGGCGCGCTTCGAGTACCACCCCGAGAACACCGGCACGCCCTACGTCGTTCTGCTCGGCCTGCTGGGCCGCGAGCGCACTGGGAGCCGGTAGCACCGTTTGCTATAATAGGTGGGGAGGTGTGGCGGAGCATAGCATCTCCACACAGAACCCTGTGGGGAGGGTCAGGGAGGGCGCAGCCCTCCCTGGAACCTTCTCGCTTTTCCTCCCACCGGGAGGGAGCACGCGATGCCTGATATCCATCCGCTGGCGTACGATGTGATCGTGGTCGGGGCAGGGCACGCCGGCTGCGAGGCTGCCCACGCCGCCGCCCGCATGGGGTGCCGTACGCTGCTGCTCACCATTGACCTGGACAAGCTGGCGCACATGTCGTGCAACCCCTCGATCGGCGGGCCAGCCAAGGGGCATCTGGTGCGCGAGATCGATGCGCTGGGCGGGCTGATGGGCCGCGTCACCGACCGCACCTTCATCCAGATCCGGCTCCTCAACGAGAGCAAAGGACCGGCTGTCCAGGCGCCGCGCGCGCAGGCCGATAAGCGCCTCTACGCCCAGGTGATGAAGGAGACCCTGGAGCGTACGCCGAACCTGGATCTCCGTCAGGCGATGGTCGAGCGGATCGTCCCGCTGGCCAGCACCGGCGCGCAGGGGGACGAGGTGCGCTTCGAGGTGGTGACCCACACCGGGCGCGTCTACCGGGCGAAAGCCCTGGTGCTGACCACCGGCACCTTCCTGCGCGGCCGCGCCATCACCGGCGAGGCGGTCTGGGGTGCGGGTCGGGCAGGGGAGGCGCCGGCGGTGGCGCTCGGGCATGACCTGGCCGCGCTCGGCTTCCCGATGGTGCGCCTTAAGACCGGCACGCCGCCGCGGATCGACGCGCGCACGATCGACTTCACCCTGTGCGAGCCGCAGCACGGCAGCCCTACCCCGCTCTACTTCGGGCACTATGACGAGACCCAAGACCCGAGACAGGAGATCCGAGGCGTGAGCGATGATCGCTCCCGCGTCTCCTGTCTCCTGTCTCCTGTCTCCCCTGTTTTCACCGGCCCGCCCAACCCGGTCTACCCGGATCCGACGCTGGATGGCTGGCGCCCGCAGCTGCCCTGCTACCACGTCCACACCACGCCGGAGTTCCACGCCATTGTGCGCGCCAACCTGGACCGCGCCCCGCTGTTCAGCGGCGTGATCGAGGGGGTCGGCCCGCGCTACTGTCCGAGCATTGAGGACAAGATCGTGCGCTTCGCCGAGAAGGAGCGCCACGGCTTCTTCCTGGAGCCGGAGGGCTGGACCACCGGCGAGGTGTACGTCCAGGGCTGCAACACCTCGCTCCCCGAGGACGTGCAGTGGGCCATGCTGCGCAGCATCCCGGCGCTGCGCAGTGTCGAACTGATGCGCATCGGCTACGCCATCGAGTACGACGCGGTGGCCACCGGCGAGATCACCGCCGACCTGGCGGCCAAGCGGGTGCGCGGCCTGTACCTGGCCGGGCAGATCAACGGCACCACCGGCTACGAAGAGGCCGCCGCTCAGGGGCTGATGGCCGGCATCAACGCCGCGCGCTTCGTCCAAGGGCGCGCGCCGGTACTGCTGCGCCGGGACGAGGCGTACATCGGTGTGCTGATCGATGACCTGGTCACCAAGGAGATCCGCGAGCCGTACCGCATGTTCACCTCGCGCGCCGAGCACCGTCTGCTGCTGCGGGCGGACAACGCCGACCTGCGCCTCACGCCGCTGGCGGCGGAACTGGGCCTGGTGGACAGGGTGCGCGCGGCGGCGGTGGAGCGCAGGCGCGCCCGCACCGAGGAACTGCTGGCGCTACTGCGCGGGCGCCGCGTGTTCCCCTCGGCGGCCACGAACGCGCGCCTGGCCGAGCACGGGGTCGCGCCGCTCAGCGCCGAGAGCACCATCGAGGAGTTGCTGCGCCGGCCGCAGGTCCGCTACGAGCAACTCCAGGCGGCACTCGACCTTCCCGACACTGAGATTGACATAATCAATCAGGTCGAGATCGCCGCGAAGTACGGCGGCTACCTCGCCAAGCAGGAGCGCGAGGTGGAGCGGCTGCGCCGGATGGAGACGCGCCGCATCCCGCCGGAGCTGGACTACGGCGCGGTGCGCGGGCTACGCAATGAGGCGCGCCAGGTGCTGAGCCGCTTCCGCCCGGCGACGGTGGGCCAGGCGGCGCGGCTGGCCGGCATCAACCCGGCGGACGTAGCGGTGCTCCTGGTGGCGCTGGAGCACAACGCACGGCGCACAACGCAGAACGTTGAACGCTGACCAACTGGGGACCAATTGAGTCGCCCAACCTCAGCGCTTGTTTGAAAAGCCCCCGGCGGGCGGGTGGGGGATGGGTGAGGGGCGAAACCCCTCCCGCTCCCGTTTCAAACAGGCTCTCAGACTCGCCGAAACACAAAGATTCTGGGTGTCATCCCGCCGGAGCGAACCCGTACGATCTCCAGCAGATCCCAATCGTCCTCGAACTGCGCCGCGACGCGCTCCAGGAGGCGCACCTCGTGGGTGAGCAGCGCCATGCGTGCGGCAGGCGCTGCCACGCGGGTAGCCTCCGCGAAGATGCGCGGGTAGAGTGCCTCGTTCTCCCGGTGGGAGCCTACGAGTTGACCGAACGGCAGGTCCGCGCAGAGCACATCGGCGGAGGCGGCCGGCAGCGGCAGGTGTGTGGCGTCCCAGTGCTCGAGCCGCGCCCGTGCCGCGTAGCCGGCGGCCACGAGGTTCTGCTGCGCGCACCGCAACGCGTCGGGATCGATGTCGCAGCCGATGGCCGTGTGGGCAGCCCCAAGCGCAAGCCGCTCGATCAGCAGCGTCCCCGAGCCACAGCACAGGTTGAGCAGCGTATCGTGGGGGGAGGGTGCAGTCAGGCGCATCATCGCATGCGCCAGGGTAGCGTTGGGCGCGCCAGGCATATTGCAGACGCGCCAGGCCCGGGTGGCGAGCGGCCGCGGCGAGAGACGCACCAGCGCTTCCCAGCCCAGTCCATCGTGCCCACGACGAAGCCGGAGCAGCAGGTCGCCCTCATCCGGCACGACGGCCAGGCCGGTTCGCCGCGCCAGCTCCTCCTTAAGCCGCGTGAGCACCGAGGAATCCTCGCCGGCCGCGCTGAGCCGCAGCGTCCCGAACGCACCGGGGGCGTGCAACGCCCGCACTTCGTCGATGGCGCATACCAGGTGCTCGAAGTGCTGGTGGCCGAGCAGCGCCTTCGGGCGCGGCACATCGAATCGAAGCCGCAGGTAGACCGCCAGAACGCTGCGCAGACCGAGCATGGCGCGCAGGTCGCCATCGAACGTGAGGCGGATCGTTTCGGCAGGGCTCGGGCGATCGATCCGCGCGGCTCTGCCGAACCGCTGGAGAATCTCCTCCGCGCCGAATCGTTCCAGGCCGGCGAGCACATCTGCCTCGAGGCTATACAGCCGCCGCGAAGGTCCATCCCGGTATATAGTATGGCGGGAGCGGCGCATACGTCTGTAGGAGAGCGAGGCCCTCCCCGCAAGCCCGATCGGAAAAGCCAAGAGCGGCACGAGCTGTACAATTGTACACTCTCGTGCCGCTCTCAGTTTGGTAGCGGCGGGTGGATTCGAACCACCGACCTTCGGGTTATGAGCCCGACGAGCTGCCACTGCTCCACGCCGCGCTACGATGGCGCACGGGCCTACTCTCCCAGCG
>DATMBA010000530.1:0-1195 GCA_035559635.1 Roseiflexaceae bacterium | reverse complement strand
CGGAGACGACCGCAGGCCGCGCGAGGAGCGCCGCGAGCCGCAGATCCCGCGTACCGATGAGAATCGTGGCGCGGAACAGGGCGAGCAGCGCGCGCGCCGCCTGCGTCCTTTCCTTGGCCGCGGCGGTCTGCTGCGCCGGCCAGGGCTGCCGCCCCGCCCCAGGCGCCGCGAGGACACCGGCGAGGGCGAGGAGGAATAGTGCCAACGAAGAGGGAAGGGTGAGGGAGGGCGGGGTGCCTTCTGGCCACCTCCCTCACTCTCCCTTAGCCATGGGTTCGCTGCGCGGCCTCCAACTGTACCGTCTGGGAAGGCTCGGAGGGGCGAAGCCTCTCCGAAAAAGAATTGCTGTGGGGGGCGGTAGGCCCCACACCCCATGCGCGTACCCTTCGGGAACGCCTGCGGCGTGCGCGCGAACCTTGTCTTACGGCGTCCCGAAATCCTGCGTCCAGTAGTGGCTGTACGCGCTCTCTGCGTCGAACGCATATCCCACCCCCACCTCGGTGAGCGCGCAGTTGAGGATGTTCGTGCGGTGCCCCGCGCTCTGCTCCCATCCCGCCATCACGCTCTCGGCGGTGGCGTAGCCGGCGGCGATGTTTTCCGCTGCCCGCGAGAAGGTGTAGCCGACTCGCTCCATGCGCTCGAACGGCGATGAGCCGTCCGAGCCAACGTGGTCGAGGAAGCCGTGTGCGGCCATGTCCTGGCTGTGCGCGCGGGCTATGGCGGTGAGTTGCGGCGAGACCTCGAGCGGCAGGCATCCGGCCGCGGCACGCATGTTGTTCGTCAGATCCACCACCCGCTGCTCCGCAGGCGTCAGCCCGGCTCCACCGCTTGTCACGTAGCCTACCAACGGGAGGTAGGTCTGCGGGCGCATGGTGCCGGGGATCTCCGGGACCAGGCCACTTGGGACTTCAGCGCGCGCCGCCGGCTGGACGGCCAGCGCCGGCATCAGCAGCAGGAGGAGCAGGGGCAGCCGCAGCGGCGCAATGGGCATGGCGGACCTCTCGTGCTGGTGTGCAATAGAACGCAGCTACGAGCGACGCTCGTAGCTGCGTTCTATTGTACCAGGCGCCGCGCCCGATCCTGTGGCGATTGTTTACGAAAAATTAATGGAAGGTACCTGTGGGTCACGCTCCCGCACCCGGAGAGGGGGGTTCGGAGAGCCTACGCCCCCGTTCGCGAGCCTGGGTAGTGGCGG
>DATMBA010000529.1:0-17404 GCA_035559635.1 Roseiflexaceae bacterium | reverse complement strand
CCTTATCCTCCCCCGGTGGGGGTGTGGGGGCGGATGCGCCGCCCCTACACCCCCACCGGGAAGGGGTTTGCGGGGGCCTGCGGCCCCGCACCCCCACGCTGCGGGCAGCGCCGCTTATGTGAAAAGTATTGGATCTAGGAGCCAGTAGTCAGGAGTCAGGAGTAGAATCGCAATGCTGTATTGACTACTGACCACTGACTACTGACCCCTCCCAAACACTATGAACACATTTCCCGCCAACACATCCCTTGAATCGCCTCCGCCCTTCCTACAGGACGAGAACCCGGCCTCGCCGCAGTACGCCGAGGCGCTCGAGCTGTTCGCCCTGTTCGGCTACCTGCGCGCCCGGCGCTTCGGCGTCTTCAGCATCCGCGAGTCGCTCCAGGCGGTGGGCGAGTGCCCGGACGGCACACTGCAGGGCTTCCACCTCACCCCCGAGGAGACCTGGGAGACCATCCGCTTCGTGGACTCGCTCGGCATCGGGGTGGTGGAGCTGCCGTCCTACCCCGCCAACCGGCCCGGCCAGGCGCTTAACCGCCGCCTGATCGCGCACGCCGGCGCCGCGGGGCTGGCGGTGGAGTTGGCCGCCCATGCCCGCTGTGTGGCCGATGATGTGCAGGCCGCCCACGAGGCCGGCTTCCGGCGCGTCCACCTGTACATCGGCGCCAGCCCGATCAAGCGCGCCGCCGCCCGCGCCACCGTGGAGCAGATCGCCCACAAGGCCTTCGACGCCATCCGCCTGGCGCGCGAGCTCGGCTTCACCTGCGTCCGCATCAGCACCGAGGACGCCTACCGCACCCCGCCGGCCGACTTCGAGGCGTTCTACCGCTATCTGCACGCGCGCCTGGCCGAGAACGGCCTGCGGGTGGACGGCGTCGGCATCCCGGACTCAGTCGGCATCTCCACCATCGAGGAGGTGGGCGAGCGCATCGCCCTGCTGCGGCGCGTGGGCGTCGGCTTCGACTTCCTCGAGTGCCACATCCACAACGACACCGGCAACGCCGACCGCATGTACATCGAGACGCTGCGCCTCTGCATGCGCATGGGCATCACCATGCTGCCAGACCTCTCGATTCTCGGCATCGGCGAGCGCAACGGCACCATCGGCCTCTCCTCGCTATTGGAGGCGATCTACCGCCGGCTCATCCTGCTCTACCCGCGTAAGATGGCCGCCATCCGCGCCGCGGTGCGCGAGGCACTCGGCCGGCTGCCCTCTGGCGAGCTGTTCGTCAACCGCTACCGCGATATGGACGCCTACTTCTACCACATCCTGGCGCGCATCGGCTTCGTCTTCGACCGCAGCCCCTTCTCGGCCAACACCGAGTTCGATGGCTCGGGCGTCCATGCTGACACCACCCGGCGCACCTACGAACTGGCGCTGGCCGAGGGGCGCGCCGGGCAGGAGGCGGTGGACGCTGGCAACAGCGCCTACGCCGGCGCGCTGCCGCCCTACGACATGCCGCTGCGCACCCCGGCGCTGGCCTGCTTCGGCTGTGGCAAGAGCAACGTGCGCCACTGGCGCGAGCGTGAACGCCTCGTGCTGCGCCCGGCTGCCGAAATCCGCGCCCGCACCGCGCACCTGGAGGAGGCCGCCGAGTTCGACTGGGATGCGCCGCTGCGCGAGGCCGCGGTGGACGAACTGGTGGCGCGCATCATTCGCTGCGAGAGCATCCGCCAGAGCGGACTGACCCACCACCAGGCGATGGAGATCGTGCGGCTATGCTACGGTCCGTGACAGTGGAGCGCGAGGGGACGCCCCTGGCAAAAATCAAACCCTTTCCACCTGATACAACTGCGGCTCGCCACAAAACAAGGAAAAGGCCATGATCGTTGTGAAGGTTGGCGGTGGCGCCGGGATGGACTACGACGCGCTCTGCGACGACATCGCCGAGCTGTGGCGCGCCGGCACACGCCTCGTGCTGGTCCACGGCGGCAGCCACGAGACTAACCGCCTCGCAGAGCAACTCGGCCAACCGCCACGCTTCGTCACCTCGCCCTCCGGCTACACCAGCCGCTACACGGACCGGCGGACGCTCGAGATCTTCCTCATGGCCGTCGCCGGCAAGGTTAACAAGGAGATCGTCGAGCGCCTGCAGCAGCGCGGCGTCAACGCCGTGGGGCTCTGCGGGTTGGACGGGCGCGCCCTGGAGGGCCAGCGCAAGGCGGTGATCCGCATCGTGGAGGACGGGAGGCAGAAGATCCTGCGCGACGACTGGACCGGCACGGTGGAGCGGGTCAACGCCACGCTGCTGAGCCTGCTGCTGGAGGCGGGCTACCTTCCGGTGCTGGCGCCGATCGCCGCGAGCACCGCCGGCGAGGCGCTCAACGTGGACGGCGACCGGGCGGCGGCGGCGGTGGGGGGCGCGCTCGGCGCCGAGGCGCTGCTGCTGCTCTCTAACGTCCCCGGCCTGCTGCGCGCCTTCCCGGACGAGGCCAGCCTCATCCGCCACATCCCGCGCGCCGCGGTGGAGGAGTATCTGCCCGTGGCCCAGGGACGCATGAAGAAGAAGGTGCTGGGGGCCGCCGAGGCGCTCGCCGGCGGTGTCGGCCGCGTCATCCTGGGGGACGCGCGCGTGCCGCGGCCGGTCACACGCGCGCTGGCCGGCGAGGGGACGGTGATCCAGTAGCCAATATAGCGTTGCAGGCAGCGCACTACAGCGGTACGGACTACTGACGACGCTGTACTGATTACTGGCTGGATGATGCCATGCGCAGGTGCTCCACCGTCAGATCGTAGATCCGCCCGAAGCCGCCGACGTAGCGCGCGCGCTCCGGCACAAGGCGGAACAGCTCGAAGTCCGCGAAGTCGAACAGCGCGGCCGATGACGGCAGCTTCGCCAGGTACAGCGCCCGCCCGTCCGCGAACGCAGGCGTGTCCCTGGCCAGCGGCGACGCCCGGCCCGTCAGCGTGAGGCGCGCAAGGGTCTGCACGTCCTCCCGCCCGTCGTCCGGCTCACAGACCAGCAGCGACGCCCGTGGGTCATCCAGCAGCTGGCGGGTATGCGGCGCCAGCCGGCTCAGGTGCAGCAGCAGGCCGCCGAAGTCCGGCTCGGCGGCGAACGCCACCAGCGAGACGAACGGCGCGCCGGCGGCGAGCGTGCCGAGCGCCGCCTGGCGTTGGCGCCTGAGCAGGGCAGCGACAATGGGAAGCTCGTCGGCGATCACAGCTCGTCGCTCATAAGCTCCGGGTGCGCGTTCACCCAGCGCCGGTAGGCGTCGGCAACCTGCTCGACTTCGCCGAGCTGGCTGGTGCAGATGCTGTACAGCTCGTCAGGGGTGATCTCGTGATAGAAATCCACCCGGTTGCGGTATCCAGCCATCGTGAACAGGAGGCTGCTCTCTTGAGCCGTGAGCACCTGGGCGTCGCGCAGCCGCGTGGCGATCTCTTTGTACTCGCTAACACCTGTGGCGAAGCCCTTGGCGAGGATGTGCCGCCCGATGTCCAGCAGCGCCTCCAGCGCGCGGCGCAGGTACGACTCCGCGGCGGCAGCGTTCCGGCGATCTGCCAGGAATATAGTGCGGTCGGCCAGCGGCAGCGCCTGGATCTCGGCGATGTATTCCGCGGCCAGCCGCAGCCGATCGCCGACGACACGCCGATTGATACGCGCAGGCACCATCACGCCCCCCCGAAGATCAGATCCATCCGCTCGCGTTCCAGTGGGATGAGGTCGCCCGCCCGCCGCAGCACGTACAGGTCGTATTCGTCGGCGGCGCGTTCGTCCGCGGCGAACAGGCGGTGGCCGCGGATCACTGCAGCAGCCACAAAGGGGTCGGCGGTGTTCAGCACAACCAGATCGACGCGCGCGACGCCGAGCAGATCTTCGAGCGCCTGCATCAGATCCACCGTGTCTCGCACGCTCCACGGCAGCTCGGGCGGCAGATGGACGCCGATGTCCACGTCGGATGGGCCGCGGGCCAGGTCTGCGCGCTGCTCCGCCAGCCACTCGTAGACCTCGGCGGCCCGGCTGCCGAAGACGTAGAGGGCCGCCACGCCGCTGCGGCGGCACAGTCTCTGCAGCGCCTGCTGTCGTTCACTCGCCATATGATTGAGAGGGGCTGTTGCGAGGGATGCCCTTCATAGCCCCGACATGTAAGGACGCGCCTATGATAGCACACCCCACCACTGAAGCCATTATCGCAGCGGAATCCGCGTACGGCTCCGGCGTCTACCCCAAGCGCCCGCTCGCCATCGTGCGCGGCGAAGGCGCCCTGCTGTGGGACACCGAGGGGCGGGCCTACCTGGACTGCGCCGGCGGGCAGGGCGCGGCGAACCTCGGCCACGCCAACCCCGCGGTGGTGGCCGCCATCCAGGAACAGGCCGCACGCCTGATCTCCTGCCCGGAGATCTTCCCCAATGACCAGCGCGCCGCCTACATGGAGGCGCTGGCCGCCGCGCTGCCCTTCCCCGCACGCCTCTTCCTGTGCAACTCCGGCGCCGAGGCCGTCGAGGGGGCGCTCAAGTTCGCCCGCCTGCTCACCGGCCGCCAGGGCATCGTCGCCGCCGCACGCGGCTTCCACGGCCGCACCATGGGCGCGCTCTCCGCCACCTACGAGCCGAAGTACCGCGAGCCGTTTCTGCCGCTCGTTCCCGGCTTCCGCCACGTCCCCTTCGACCGGCTGGAGGCCCTGGAGTCCGCGGTGGACGGCTCGGTGGCGGCCGTGATCCTCGAGCCGGTCCAGGGCGAGGGTGGCGTCCGCCCGGCCGCGCCTGGCTATCTGGCCGGCGCGGCCCAGATCTGCCGCGCGCGCGGCGCGCTGCTGATCGTGGACGAAATCCAGACCGGCTTCGGCCGCACCGGCCGCCTATTCGCCATCGAGCGCGAGGGGGTGGTGCCCGATCTGCTGGTGCTCGCCAAGTCGATCGCTGGCGGCGTGCCGATGGGCGCAGTGGCGATTCACGAGCGCCATGGCCCGCTGCCGCAGGGCAGCCACGGCAGCACCTTCGGCGGCAACCCGCTGGCCTGCGCCGCCGCCCGCGCCGCGCTCGGCTACATGCGAGCGCATGACCTGCCGCGCCAGGCGGAGGAGAAGGGCGCCTACCTGATGGAGCGCCTGCGCGCCCTCAAGCTCGCCAGGGTGCGCGAGGTGCGCGGCCTCGGCCTGCTCATCGGCCTGGAGCTGAAGGAGCGCGTCCAGCCCCACCTCCAGGCCCTCATGGAGCGCGGCGTGCTGGCCCTCCCCGCCGGCCCCAACGTACTGCGCCTGCTGCCGCCGCTGGTGATCGAGTATAGCCAGCTCGATACGGTGATTGCGGCGATCGATGAGGTTCTGGGCTGAAAGAGGGAGGATCCGGGAGGGCGCAGCCCTCCCTCAAACCCACCCCCTTGCCGCTAGACCCTGACGAAAGAGGATCCGGGAGGGCTGCGCTCTCCCGGAAACCCACTCTAGGCACGCTATATGTCCGATCAACCCTTGGACCCCATCGCCCTCCTGGAGCGCATGCTCCGCATCCCCTCGCCCTCCACGCAGGAGGCCGAGCTGGCACAATTCCTGGCCGCGGAGATGGGCCGGCTGGGCTTCGCGAGCTTCGTGGACGAGGCCGGCAACGCGGTGGGCGTCGCCGGCGAGGGGCCGGAGATCGTGCTGCTCGGCCACATCGACACGGTGCCCGGCGTAGTGCCAGTGCGCATCGAGGGTGGACGGCTCTACGGCCGCGGCGCAGTGGACGCCAAAGGCCCGTTCGCTGCCTTTGTGGCCGCCGCCGCCCGCCTGCTGACCCACGGCGGGCTGCGCGCCCGCCTGGTGCTCGTCGGCGCGGTGGAGGAGGAGGCCGCCTCCTCCAGGGGCGCGCACTTCGTGAAGGAGCGCTACCGCCCCGTCGCCTGCGTGATCGGCGAGCCGAGCGGCTGGGACCGGCTGACCCTCGGCTACAAGGGCCGCCTGCTGGTGGACGGCCGCTGGGAGCAGGCGGCGGCCCACAGCGCCGGCAGGGAGCCGGCCGTCGCCGAGCGTGCCGTGACCTTCTGGAACGCCGTCGCCGCCCGCTGCGCCGCCTACAACGCCGGCAGGGAGCGCCTGTTCGACCAGTTGCTCCCCTCACTGCGCGCCATCCGCAGCGGCGGCGACGGCCTGCTGGACTGGGCCGAGCTGACCGTCGGGGTGCGCCTGCCGCCCGCCGTGGACCCACAGGAGCTGGCGCGCGCGCTAGAGGCGGATGCTGGCGGCGGGGCGCTGCGCTTCCACGACCTCTGCCCGGCCTACCAGGGGAACAAGAACACCCCGCTGGTGCGCGCCTTCCTCAGGGGCGTGCGCGCCGCCGGCGGCACCCCCGGCTTCCTGCTCAAGACCGGCACCTCGGACATGAACGTCGTCGGCCCGGCCTGGGGCTGCCCCATCCTGGCCTACGGCCCGGGCGACTCCAGCCTCGACCACACCCCCCACGAGCACGTCGAGATCGCCGAGTACCTGCGCGCGATCGACGTGCTCGAGCAGGCCCTTGTGCAACTCTGTGCGTAGGAGATGAGCAATGGGCGATCGGCGATCGGCGATGGGCCGCGTACCTCGCACCGATCGCCGATCGCCCATCGTCTGGTTAGGCACTTCATCCAATCCCCTGCGCGCCATCTTCGTATCGAATCACCATTCAAAAATACCGCCTCTTAACGTACCCTGACGGCAGCGAAGACCCTCCCCGATGGTACCGCAGCGCCGCGAACCCGCCGGGCCACGCCGGCCCCGGTGAGCCTGGTCGCGCCTGGAATCAGTAAGTGGTCGACACGACGTGTGTGGGCGGGGGCCACGGCACGCAGGTTCAGGGAGCATGAGCCTCCCCGAACCACGATACCCCGCCAGGCCAGTGGGGCGCGGCGGGCCTGAGAGGGTAGTCCTCCCAGAACCCCGCCGGCCAGCCCTGGCGGCGCGCGGTGGGCTGGAGAGGGCAGCCCTCTCCGAAACCCTACTCCCACCACGAAATTGTTTCACGACTCATAGCGCAAGAGGAGATCCCTGTGGACGCAATCAACGGAGCAGACACCGCCTGGGTGCTGGTCTCGGCGGCGCTGGTGATGCTCATGACCCCCGGTCTGGCGCTGTTCTACGGCGGCCTGGTGCGCGAGAAGAACGTGCTCTCCACCATCATGCACAGCTTCTTCATCCTGGCGCTGATCAGCATTCAGTGGGCGCTGTGGGGCTACACGCTGGCCTTCGGTCCCACCGTCGGCGGCTTCATCGGCGGCCTGGACTTCTTCGGCCTGAATGGCGTGGGCGCCGAGCCGAACGCCAATTACGCCGCCACCATCCCGCACTCGGTCTTCATGATCTACCAGATGATGTTCGCGGTGATCACGCCGGCGCTGATCTCCGGCGCGTTCGCCGAGCGCAAGCGCTTCAAGGCCTTCGTGGTCTTCTCGCTGCTGTGGGCCACGCTGGTGTACGCCCCGGTGGCCCACTGGGTCTGGGCGGTGGGCGGCTGGATCCGCACCCTCGGCGCGCTGGACTTCGCCGGTGGTACAGTGGTGCACATCACCTCCGGCGTCTCGGCGCTGGTATGCGCGCTGGTGCTCGGCAAGCGCCTGGGCTACGGCTCCGAGCCGATGCCGCCTCACAATGCCACCATGACCATCCTCGGCACCGCGCTGCTGTGGTTCGGCTGGTTCGGCTTCAACGCCGGCAGCGCGCTGGGCGCGGGCGGTCTGGCAGCCTCGGCCTTCGTCAACACTCACCTGGCGGCGGCCATGGCGGCGCTGGCCTGGATGACGGCTAGCTGGATCCGGCACAAGCAGCCGAGCGTGCTCGGCGCCGCCGCCGGCGCGGTGGCCGGCCTGGTGGGCATCACCCCGGCGGCCGGCTTCGTCACCCCCATGTCTGCGCTGATCATCGGCTTCCTGGCCGGCGTCGGCTGCTTCCTGGCGGTGGAGATGGTGGTGCGCGGCCGGGTGGATGACGCGCTGGACGTGTTCGGCGTCCATGGCATCGGCGGCATGATCGGCGCGCTCGCCACCGGCGTCTTCGCCACCAAGACGATCAACGAGTTCGGCGCCGACGGCCTGCTGTACGGCAACCCCGGCCTGCTGCTCACCCAGCTGATCGCGGTGGTGGTGGTGGCCGCCTACTCGGCCGGCGTCACCTTCCTGCTGCTCAAGGCGATCGACGCGCTGATCGGCATCCGCGTCTCGCGCGAGGAGGAGCAG
Source organism: Roseiflexaceae bacterium (assembly GCA_035559635.1). Classification (GTDB taxonomy): domain Bacteria; phylum Chloroflexota; class Chloroflexia; order Chloroflexales; family Roseiflexaceae; genus CALJIC01. Next base: position 9,275 of record DATMBA010000529.1, on the reverse strand, counting down.
AAGGGCCTGGACGTGACCCAGCACGGTGAGGCGGCCTACCAGCCGTAGCCGCCAGGAGCGAGGGGGGTTCAGAGAGGCCAAACCCTCCCGGCAACCTCGTACCATGTCCACATCACGCGCGTCAGCTAGTCATGCAAGCACAGGAGGTTATCATGGACCCGATCGCGCTGACTGCCCTGGTGCTCTTCGTCCTCCTCATCGCCGCCTGGGTCGTGCTGCCGGGCGCCGCCGCTACCGGCGTGGCCGACCAGGACAGATCCCCGGCGGGTCTGACTCCCGCCCGCCAGAATATGTGAACGGACCTTGGCAACGGAAAGGGAGCGGAGAGAACGGAGATGGACGGGGAGCGGAGAGAACGGAGGTGGATGCTCGCATCTGCGATCCGCTTACCCGTTCCCGATCCGCTTATCCGCTCCCGATCCGCTCCCTATCCGCTTATCCGCTCCCGATCCGCTGTCCTATCCGCTCCCTCTCCGCTTATCCGCTTATCCGCTCCCTCTCCGCTGTCCTACCCGCTCCCTCTCCGCTGTCCTATCCGCTCCCGATCCGCGGTCCCCCTTTGTACCAACTATCCAAACTTGCGCCCCACTGCGGCAAAAACCTGCGCCGCCCACTTGACAAGCATCCCCCCATCCTGTACATTCACCGTTAACCTGAATCAAACTGGCGGTTTGCAGTGACGCCCGCAGCAACCCCTGGAAGGCCAGGAGCTCGCTGTGGGTTTTCGATTCTCCAGGTCCCGCCGGCGCCACCACACCGGCGAGACGCGCGTCGCTCTACTCCCGCGCCGCCGCGCTGCACCCCGCCAGGCCTGGCTGATCAGGCCCGCTCCAGCGACTGTAGCCCAGCACCCGTGTGCCGACGTGCCTCCGCGCCGAGGACGTCCGCCCAGTGTATGTGCAGATGTAACGGGGATGATGCGCATGAACACACCAGCTCCTACGCCACGCCGCGGCCTGTACGACCCGCGCTTCGAGCACGATGCCTGCGGCATCGGCTTCGTCGCCCGGCTCTCTGGCGAGCCGAGCCACGCGATCCTGGCCCAGGCGCTGACTGCGGTGGGCAATATGGCTCATCGTGGCGGCGTCGCGGCAGACGGCAAGAGCGGTGACGGGGCCGGGGTGCTCACACAGATCCCGCGCGCCTTCTTCGCTCGCGAACTGCTGCGGCGCGGCGTGGCCTACCCGGTGACGGAACTAGCGGTCGGGATGCTCTTCCTGCCGCAGGACGAGACACAGCGCGCGCGGGCGCGCCAACTGGTGGAGCAGACCCTGCCCCGCTATGGCCTGGCGCTGCTGGCCTGGCGCCCGGTGCCGGTGAACCCCGCGGCGCTCGGCGAGAGCGCGCGCGCCTCGCTCCCGGCGATCGAGCAGGCGCTCGTCGGCCAGGCCAGCCAGGGGCGCCTGGAGGGCGCGGCCTACGAGCGCGCGCTCTATCTGGCCCGCAAGGCGATCGAGGCCGACGCCCGCGCCGAGGGCCTTAGCCTGGCCATCCCGTCCCTCTCCAGCCGCACGTTGGTGTACAAGGGCTTGATGGTGGCCCCCATGCTCGCCCGCTTCTACCCGGACCTGCGGGACCCGCTGTACGAGACGGCGATCGCCGTCTTCCACCAGCGCTACTCCACCAACACCTTCCCCACCTGGGAGCGCGCCCAGCCCTTCCACATGCTCTCGCACAACGGCGAGATCAACACCCTCCAGGGTAACATCACCTGGATGCAGGCCCGCGAGGCGGAGTGGCGTAGGGCGACGAGCGCAGCGCACGAAACGCACAGCCCCTCTGGCGACAGCCTCTCTGCCATCTCCCATCTGCCATCTGCCCTCGCCGGCGGCCCCGCCCTGGCCGCCGCCGTCGCTCGCCTCGGCCCGGTGGTGGACACCTCGGGCAGCGACTCGGCCATGCTGGACAATGTGCTCGAACTGCTGGTGCTTGGCGGGCGGGACATCCGCCACGCGCTGACCATGCTGGTGCCCGAGGCCTGGGAGCGCGTGCAGGACATGGACCCCGCCTGGCGCGCCTTCTACCAGTATCACGCCGGCTTCATGGAGCCGTGGGATGGCCCGGCGGCGCTGGCGTTCTGCGACGGGCAGGTGGTGGGCCTGGCGTTGGACCGCAACGGCCTGCGCCCGGCGCGCTACCTGGTTACCGACGACGGGCTGGTGGTGTGCGGCTCCGAGGTCGGCGCGGTGCCGATCGACGACGCGCGCGTGCTGCGCAAGGGCAAGGTCGGCCCCGGTCAGATGATCGCGGTGGACCTGGCCAGCGGCGCGTTCGCCGAGAACGAGGAGATCAAGAGCTGGCTCGCCGCCCGCCAGCCCTACGCCGCCTGGCTCGAGCGCGAGATGCAGGTGCTGGCCCCCGCCAGCGCGGACCATATCGCCGAGCCGGACGAGCCGGAGTCGGCCACCGCGCGCGCCGCCCGCTCGCCGCTGCTCGGCGAGCTGCAGCACGCCTTCGGCTATACCGCTGAGGAGTTGGCGGTGGTGCTGCGCCCCATGCTGCGCGATGGGCAGGAGCCGGTGGGGTCCATGGGCGACGACACGGCCACCGCGGTGCTGGCCGACCGGCCGCGGCCGCTCTACAACTTCTTCAAGCAGCGCTTCGCCGAGGTGACCAACCCGCCGATCGACCCGCTGCGCGAGGAGTTGGTGATGTCGCTCTCGTTCGCCCTCGGGCGCCGCGCCAACCTGCTGGAGGAGCGCCCCGAGCACGCCCACCTGCTGCGCCTCAGCAGCCCGGTGCTGAACGACGAGCACCTGCGGGTGATCCGCGCCCAGCGCGACCCGGCCTTCGCCAGCGCCACGCTGTCCACTGTCTTCCCCGCCGCCGAGGAGCCTGCCGGCATGATCGCCGCGCTGGACCGGCTCTGCCGCCAGGCCGAGGAGGCGATCGCCGCCGATAAGGTGCTGCTGATCCTCAGCGACCGCGGGGTGGACGAGGAGCGGGCGCCCATCCCGGCGCTGCTGGCGCTCGGCGCGGTTCACCAGCACCTCATCCGCACCGGCCTGCGCACCCAGGTGAGCCTGATCGTGGAGAGCGGCGAGCCGCGCGAGGTGCATCATCTGGCCTGTCTGGTGGGCATGGGCGCCGAGGCGGTGAACCCCTACCTGGCGCTGGCCAGCGTGCGCGCGCTGGCGCTGGAGCGGGACGAGGTCAAGGCCAGGGGGCAGCAGGAGGAGAGCGCGGACCGGCGCTCGCCGCAGGAGTTGGCCGACGCGGCCGAGCTGAACTACATCCACGCGCTGGAGAAGGGGCTGCTCAAAGTGATGTCCAAGATGGGCATCGCCACGGTGGACAGCTACTGCGGTGCGCAGATCTTCGAGGCGGTGGGCTTGGACCAGGAGGTGGTCGACCGCTGCTTCACCGGCGTGCCGGCGCGGCTGGGCGGCTTCGGCTACGACAGGCTGGCTGCCGGCGTACTGGAGCATCACGACGCGGCCTTCGCCAACCGCCTGCCGCACGTGGCCAGCCGCAGCTCGCTACCCCACCCCGGCTACTACAAATTCAAGAAGGACGGCGAATACCACGCCTTCTCGCCAGCCGTGATCCACGCCTTGCAGCGGGCGGCCGCCGGCGGCAGCTACGAGGCCTACCGTGCCTACAGCGGCCTGGTGCACCGCCGCCCGCCCACCGAGCTGCGCGACCTGCTGGAATTGAGCATTGAGCATGCGGAATTGAGCCACGAGCGACAGCGCGCGCCATCCGCAATGCGCAATGCACAATGCGCCATTCCGATCGATGAAGTCGAGCCAGCGGAGGCGATCGTCAGACGCTTCAGCACCGCGGCCATGTCGCACGGCTCCACCAGCGCCGAGGCCCACGAGACGCTGTCGATCGCCATGAACCGGCTGGGCGGCATGGCGAACTCCGGCGAGGGCGGCGAGGACCCCGCGCGCTACGGCACCGAGCGCAACAGCGCGATCAAGCAGGTGGCCTCCGGCCGCTTCGGCGTCACCCCGGCCTACCTGGCCTCGGCCGCCGAGCTGCAGATCAAGATGGCCCAGGGATCCAAGCCCGGCGAGGGTGGCCAGATCCCCGGCGCCAAGGTCTCCGAGGAGATCGCGCGCATCCGCCACACCACGCCCGGCGTCTCGCTGATCTCGCCGCCACCGCACCACGACATCTACAGCATCGAGGATCTGGCGCAGCTGATCTACGACCTGAAACAGGCCAACCCGCGCGCCGCGATCTCCGTCAAGCTGGTGGCCGAGGCCGGCGTGGGCACCGTGGCGGCCGGCGTGGCCAAGGGCGGCGCCGACGTGATCCACATCAGCGGGCACTCGGGCGGCACCGGCGCCTCGCCGCTCTCGTCCATCAAGAACGCCGGCGTCAACCTCGAGCTCGGCCTGGCCGAGACCCAACAGACGCTGGTGCTCAACGGGCTGCGCGGCCGGGTGCGCCTGCGGGTGGATGGCGGCCTCAAGACCGGGCGGGACGTGGTGCTCGCCGCGCTGCTCGGCGCCGATGAGTTCTCCTTCGGCACGGCGGCGCTGGTGGCCGAGGGGTGCGTGATGGCCCGCGCCTGCCACCTGAACACCTGCCCGGTGGGCATCGCCACCCAGAAGCCCGAGCTGCGCGCGAAGTTCAGCGGCACGCCCGAGCAGGTGGTGCACTTCTTCATGCACCTGGCCGAGGAGGTGCGCGAGATCCTGGCCGCGCTCGGCGCCCGCTCGATCGATGAGATCGTCGGCCGGGCGGACCTGCTGCGCCAGGTGCCGCGCGACCACCAGGGGGCCGACGCGCTCGATCTCTCGGCGCTGCTGGAGCGGGTGGACCGGCCGGGGGACCCGATCCGCAACACGGAGCCGTGCAATGGCCGCGTGCAGGTAGGTGCGCTGAATATGCGCCTGCTGGAGGACGCCCGGCCGGCGCTGGAGCAGGGCGCGGCGGTGGAGCTGTGCTACCCGATCACGAACGTGGACCGCACCGTAGGTGCCACCCTGGCGGGGGCGATCGCCGGGCGCTTCGGCGACGCCGGCCTGCCGGAGGGGCGCGTCACCGTCTGCTTCAGCGGCAGCGCCGGCCAGAGCTTCGGCGCCTTCCTGGCCGCCGGGATGCGCTTGCTGCTGGACGGCGAGTGTAACGACTACGTCGGCAAGGGGATGGCGGGCGGCGAGATCGTGGTGCGGCCCGGCGCTACGGCGCGCTACGCCTGGCACGAGAGCAGCATCATCGGCAACACCTGCCTGTACGGCGCCACCGGCGGCGCGCTCTACGCGGCGGGGCGCGCCGGCGAGCGCTTCGCGGTGCGCAACTCCGGCGCCGTGGCGGTGGTGGAGGGCCTGGGCGACCACGGCTGCGAATACATGACCGGCGGCGTGGTGCTGGTGCTCGGCGCCACCGGGCGCAACTTTGCGGCCGGTATGACCGGCGGCCTGGCCTACGTCTACGACGAGCAGGGGGCCTTCCCCGCGCGCTGCAACACGGAACTGGTGGACCTGGCGCCGCTCGAGGCGCAGGACGAGGTGAACATCCGCGCGCTGCTGGCGCGCCATGCGGAGCTGACCGGCAGCCCGCGCGCTGCGGCGCTGCTGGAATGCTGGAAGCAGGCGCGTGGCCGGTTCTGGCGCGTGCAGCCGCGCGGCGTGCCGGCGCCGCACATGCCCAAGGCGCTGCTCCGCGCGCGCGAGCTGGCGGTGAAATAGGGCGTTCGAAGCACCGCGCGCGGTGCTTTGAGCGCCCGGACCTTGACGAAGCGCCTGAAGATCGGTAGAATCCAGGCTGCGCGCGGGAGTGGCGTAGTGGTAACGCGAGAGCCTTCCAAGCTCAAGTCGCGGGTTCGATTCCCGCCTCCCGTACCAACGTGAGCGCAGACGGCAGCGCCTCGGGCCAACCACCCGAGGCGCTGCTGTATCTCATCACCCCCCACACTCACGCCCTCCACGGTGTGGCACGCATCCGACGGCGCCCTGCCGCCGTCGGATCCTGGGCCGGCGCCCGCTGCGGCCGAGCCAGCGAGCGCGGCAGCGGCCGTGAGACATCGAGGAGGCTATACCATGCGACGAATCACACTGCCAGCGGAAGCTGGCGGGGGCGATGGCTGGTCGTGCCGGGCGGTGCGATCACGGCCGCCCTTTGGTCAACTCATCGATGCGCCGCAGCTCATCCGCAGTGAACGCCAGGTTGTCGAGCGCGGCCACGTTCTCCTCGATCTGTTGGACGCTGGAGGCGCCGATCAGCGCACTGGTGATGGCGGGCAGGCGCAGCAGCCAGGCCAGCGCCATCTGCGCCAGCGTCTGGCCGCGCACCTTCGCCATCGCGTTCAGCTCGTGCAGCGCCGCACGCCGCTCGGCGTTCAGGTTCTTCTCCACCCACTCGCGGCCCCAGCGCTGCGCCGCACGGCTCTCGGCCGGGATGTCTCCGCCCAGGTACTTGTCTGTGAGCAGGCCGGAGGCCAGCGGCACGAAGGGGATCACCCCCGTGCCGAAGCGCTCCGTCAGCGGCAGCAGGTCCCACTCGATGGTGCGGTTGAGCATGTTGTAGGCCGGTTGGTGGATGGTGATCGGTGCGTAGCCCCTCTGCTGGCAGATGCGCACCGCGTCGGCGTATTGCGCGCCGCTGTAGCTGCTGACTCCCACGTACAACGCCTTGCCCTGGCGCACCAGCTGGTCCAGCGCGCCGAGCGTCTCCTCCAGCGGCGTGTCCGGGTCCGGCCGGTGGGAGTAGAAGATGTCGAAGTACTCCAGCCCCATGCGCCTGAGGCTCTGGTCGCAGCTGGCGATGATGTACTTCCGCGAGCCCCACTCGCCGTAGGGGCCGGGCCACATGCGGTAGCCGGCCTTGCTAGAGATGATCAACTCGTCGCGCGGCATCTCCTTGATGATCCGGCCGCAGACGATCTCGGCGTTGCCGGGCGGGGTGCCGTAGTTGTTGGCGAGGTCGAAATGGGTGATGCCGAGGTCGAAGGCACGGAACAGGCAGGCCTTCGCCACGTCCTCGCCGCGGTAGCCGCCGAAGGTCTCCCAGGCGCCGAGCGAGATGGCCGGGAGCAGCAGCCCGCTCCGGCCGCAGCGGCGGTACTGCATGCGATCGTAGCGGTCGGGCGCGAAGGGATCGGTCATGACAATGTCCTTTCCCGGGGCTAGAGGCTACAGGTGGGTCTTCACGAGAGGGCGGCGCCCTTCCGTGGACCCTCCCTATTGTACTGCTTTCCCAGCCCCCGCACCTGCTCCGCCAGCCGCCACTCGTCCGCGAAGCCAAGGTTGACCTGCCGCACCGCGCCCTGCGCGTCCAGCACCACCGTGGCCGGCACCGTCAGGATGCCGATGCGCTCCACCAGATCCGGATGGTCCAGCGCGGAGAGATGCGCGACGGCGACCGATTCCCCCATAGCGGCGGCCAGCCGGTCGAGCGCCGGCGCCTGGCGGGTGCGGCACTCGGCGCATGTGGGGGTGGAGAAGGCCACCACCGCGGGCCGGCCGCCCGGCACCACCCCGGCGAAGGGCGCCTCGCCGCCCAGACGGCGCAGCTTCGCCGCCCGCCACGCGCGCAGCGCCGCCCACCCGAGTGTGGCGGCCACGACGATCAGCGCGAGGATTATGATTCTATCCAGCATGTCCACAAACGTCCTCCGGTCAGGGGAGAGCCAGGGGGGCTTCGCCCTCCCGGAAACCCTCCCCTGAGGCCGATCGGTTAGCCCGCCAGCGGGTCACCGCCGTAGCCGCTGCAACTGGAAGTACACGAAGCAGCCGGCGCAGAAGCCGAACACCAGGTTGATGGCCGCCAGCGCCACCACCAGCAGCGCCAGGCCCCAACCGAGCGCGCTCAGGCCGGCGAAGAGCGCGGCCACGCCCAACAGCAGCACTGCCGCCCCCATGCCCTGCGCGAAGCGGTGCGGCGCCGGGTCCTCCTCGTGCAGGTCCGGCCGCAGCAGGCCCGCCGGCCGCAGCACGTCCCGGTAAACCCGCTGGAACAGCGCCAACGCCGGCGTGACGGTGCCGAGCGCCATCACCACGCCGACGAACCCCGCCAGCCAGGGCTGGTCTAGCAGAAAGGCGATCACGAGCAGGGCGACGATCGCGGCCTGGTTCACGCGCAGCGCGGTGCGATCAAACGGCGGCCGCGCGGCGTGCGGCGCGCGCGCGGCGATATTCTGGTGCGCCATGAGAATCTCTCCTTCCGCCGGAATCGGGTGACGCACCGCTCAGTATACCACAAAGTTGATTAACTTGCGCTGGTATGGTGGGAATGTGGAGGGCGCCGTTAGACAAGGTTTCGCTGCGCGCCCTCTAGCTGTACCGTCTGGGGAGGCTCGGCGGGGCTGCGCCCCTCCGAAAAAGATGTGCTGTGGGGGCCTACGGCCCCCACACCCCCATGCGCGTGCGCGCGGACGTGACCGTCCGCGCGCACCTCGTCTTAACGGCCGACAGTGTGAGGAGGCCCTCATGATCCGCACAGCGCTCTCAGCCGCGCCCAGCCGTGCTACAATCACCACCATGCGCCACACGCCGCACGAAGCAGATCGCCCGCTGGCCGGCCGGCGGCGCGAGCGCGAGCGCCTCGTCGCGCAGCTCGACCGCGCCACGTCCGGCGAGCTGCGCGTCTGCCTGCTGGCCGGTGAGCCGGGCATCGGCAAGACGCGCCTGCTCCGCTCGCTCGCGCGCGAGGCGGCAGGACGCGGCATGCCTGCGCTGGCTGGCGGCGCCTCGGAGGCCGAGGGCATGCCGCCGTTCCTGCCGTTCCTCGAGGCGCTGGGCGGCTATGTGTCCACGGCCGACCCCGCAGCGCTCACAGAGCAGGCCGGTTCTGGGGCCGCCGCGCTCGCCGCCGTGCTCCCTGAGCTTGCCGCCCGCCTTGGCCCCTTGCCCGCCGGCCCGTCCCTGCCGCCCGAGCAGGCACGCCTGCGGCTGTTCCAGGCAGTGGCCAGGCTGTTGACCGCGGCCGCTGAGCCGCGCGGGCTGCTGCTGCTGCTGGACGACCTGCAGTGGGCGGATCCGGCCAGCCTGGACCTGCTGTGCCACCTCGCGCGCGACCGACCGGCGGTGCGGGTGCTGGTGCTGGGGGCGTACCGCGCCGGCGAGGCCGCCGGGTCACCGCTGCTGCGCGCGCTCGCCGAGCTGAGCCGCCTGCGCGCGCTGGAGACGATCGAGCTCGGCCCGCTCTCCGAAGACGGCGTCGCCGCGCTCGCCGCCGCTGTGCTTGGCGCGCCGCCGGACCCGGCGCTGGCGCGCGAGCTGTGGCTGCAGAGCGAGGGCAACCCCTTCTTCGCTGAGGAGTTGCTGCGCGACTGGGCCGAGCGCGGCGTGGCGGCGCGCGCCGGAGACCGCTGGGCGCTC
>DATMBA010000528.1:0-9128 GCA_035559635.1 Roseiflexaceae bacterium | reverse complement strand
TGCTGCTCTCGGCCGTGCTGCTGATCGTGCTCGGCGCGGCGATCTTCTTCCTGCGTCCCGGCCCGGCCCTCGCGCCCGGCGCGCCCGCCACGCCGATCGTGACCCCGGCCCCCGCCACCGCGCTCCCCGCCGCCACAGCACCCGCCCGCGCCACAGCCACCCCATCCCCGACGCGCGGCATCACGCCCACCGCCACGCCGCGGGGGTAGCTGCATCGGCTCCCCCTGGGTTGCAGGCTGGCTCGCTGACACGAACACACGAAGGCACCAAGGACTCTGCCGTCCCTCCGTTCCGCTGGTCGTCCGCTCCCTCCGCTCCCGCTCCGGTGCCGTCCCTCCGCTCCCGCTCCGGTGCCGTCCCTCCGTTCCGCCGGTCGTCCGCTCCCTCCGCTCCTGCTCCGGTGCCGCCCCTCCGCTCCTGCTCCGTTGCCGCCCCTCCACCCCCCACCGCTGTGTGGTACAATACATCGGTCGCAAGCCTGTTCGCATCGAGGCGCCCTATGCCCATCCGTGTCCTGGACCCCACCATCGCGGCCCAGATCGCTGCCGGCGAGGTCGTCGAGCGGCCCGCGTCGGTGGTGCGCGAGCTGGTGGAGAACGCCCTGGATGCCGGCGCGCGCCGCATCACCGTCGAGGCCCGCGGCGGCGGCCTGCGCGAGATCAAGGTGCAGGACGATGGCTGCGGCATCCCGGCCGCCGAGGTCGAGCTGGCCTTCATGCGCCACGCCACCTCCAAGCTCGCCAGCGCGGACGACCTGTGGGACATCCACACGCTCGGCTTCCGCGGCGAGGCGCTGCCCTCGATCGCCTCGGTGGCCCAGGTGGTGTGCATCACCCGCGCCGCCACCGAGGAGGTCGGCACCGAGTTGCGCATCGCCGGGGGCGAGCTGCAGGCCCGCGCCCCGCGCGGCTGCACCCCCGGCACGGCCCTCAGCGTGCGCAACCTGTTCTACAACACCCCTGTGCGGCGCGAGTTCCTGCGCAGCGAGGCCACCGAGGCGGCCGCGATCTCCGCCACGGTCACGCAGTACGCCCTCGCCTACCCCGAGGTGCGCTTCACCCTGCTACTGGATGGCCGCCTGGCGCTGCAGACCAGCGGCGGGGGGGACCTGCGCGCGGCACTGGTGGAGGTCTACGGGCTGGATACCGCCCGCCAGTTGCTGGCGGTGGACACGTCCTTCGGCGAGGACCGCGAGGCCATCCGGGTGCGCGGCATGGTCTCGCCCCCCGGCCTCACCCGCAGCTCGCGCTCGGCCCTCCACCTGTTCGTCAACCGGCGCGCCGTGGCCGCCCGCGGCCAGTTGGTGGCGGTGGTCGAGGAGGCCTACCACACCCTCATGATGAAGGGCCGCCACCCGCTGGCCGTGCTGGACATCCGCGTTCACCCGGCGGCGGTGGACGTGAACATTCACCCTACCAAGGCCGAGGTCAAGTTCCGTGACGCGCCGCGGGTGCTGGGGGTGATCGGGCGGGCGGTGCGCGACACGCTGGTGGACAGTGGCGTGCGCCCGTGGGCCGAGGCGGGCGCGCCCCTGCCGGTGGAGACGGCCCAGCGGCGCTTCGAGCTGCGCCGCATCGGCGGCCGCTGGGAGGAGCCGGAGCGGCGGGACTGGGGGGCGTTCGAGCCGCAGGGCGAGCATCCCTCCGCGTTGAACGTTGCACGTTCAGACGAAGAAGGTCTTGCCGGGCACAGGGACGCGTACCGGTCTGATCAGGAGACGTTCAACGTTCAACGTCCCAACGTGCAAGCCAAGCTCCCCCCCCTCCGCATCGTCGGGCAGGTGGCGCAGGCCTATATCGTGGCCGAGTCGCCAGATGGCATGTATCTGGTGGACCAGCACGCCGCCCACGAGCGCATCACCTACGAACGCCTTATGCGCCAGCGCGGCGCTGGAGCCGTGGAGCGCCAGACGTTGCTGATCCCCCAGGTGGTGGACCTGCCGCCGGCCGCCCAGTCGCTCCTGCTCGCCAGCGCCGAGCAGCTCGAGGAGTGGGGCTTCGTGCTCGAGGAGTTCGGCCCCAGCCTGCGCGTGCGCGCGGTGCCGGCGGTGGTCCACATGGGCAACCTGGCCCAGGCGCTGCTCGAGGTGGCCGACAGGCTCGCCGGCCGCGGCGGCAGCTCGCCGGCGGACTGGCGCGAGGCCATGCTCACCACGCTCTCCTGCCACACCTCGGTGCGCGCCGGCCAGACGCTCAGCCTGGACGAGATGCGCGAGTTGCTCGCCCAGCTCGAGCGCTGCGACTCGCCCCGCACCTGCCCCCACGGCCGCCCGACGATGATCCTGCTCACCACCACGATGATCGAGCGGCAGTTCGGCCGGATCCAGTGATAGCGTTACCACCAGTTCGGCCTGCGGATGGGCTTGGGCCTCACGTAGATCCAGCACCTAATAGCAAGACAAGGTGACGTCGGGGAGCTTGAGCCTCGCCTCGCTCATCGTTCGCCGTACCGCCTGAAGTGCCGTACTGTTCAGCCCAGCGGCCAGCAGACAGCATATAGTGCGCTGCATTGATTTCTAAAGGGGGAGGGGCCAGGGGAGGGCTTTGCCCTCCCCTAAAACCCCAACGTTAGCTTTCAGCGCAGCGCGCTATAGCATCGCGCCAGCTCAAATCACCTTGTCACCTTGTCACCCTGCCAATCCACGCTCCCCCACAGAAACCCCGCCACCTGTGGCGAGACCGTGATCGTCTGCCCGGCGCGCCGCAGCGTTACGCCATAGGAGGGCGAGCGGTCGGCCACCTCGAAGCGCGCGCCGGGCACCAACCCGTTGGCCTGCAGATAGCGGATCAACTCGGTGTCCTCCTCAGCCTCCTCCACGATGCGCTCCAGCGTGAAGGTACCGCCGACCGCCGCCTCGTCCAGCCGGGTGTCGCCGGGGTAGCCCGCGCCGCTGCCGGGGATGGGGTTACCGTGCGGGCAGGTGGTGGAGCCGCCAACCAACGCCTCAATGCGCGCCTCCAGCGTGGGCGAGAGCGCGTGCTCCAGCCGCACCGCCTCCTCGTGGATCTGGTGCCACGGCAGGCCCATCACGTCCACCAGGAAGCGCTCCAGGATGCGGTGGCGCCGCACCATGGCCTCGGCCAGCGCGAAGCCCTCGTCTGTGAGCGTGATCTCGCCCCGCCCGTCGCGCGCGATGTAGCCGCGCTTCTCCATCTTCTGCACGATGTCCGTGACGGTGGGCGGCGTGACGTGCATCCACTGAGCCAGGCGCGCGGCGATCACCGGCTCGCTGCGCGCCGCCAGGTAGTAGATCACCTCGAGGTATTCACGCATCTTCTCCGTGGGGCCGTCGCCCGCGCGGCGGGTCTCACGGGGATGTTTGACGCCCTCTGCCATGCTGTCTCTCCCCCCGCACTGTTCGCATCCGGCCGGCCCATTATAGCCCCGCCCGCGGGGCGGCGCAAGGCGCACCAGGCGCCGATTGACACGACTGTTCGCTCCGCGTATAGTTACCTCGCCGGGGAGCGCCCTCTGGCCCCCCGCAAACAATCCTCGCGGGATCGTTTGGAAGGGCTACGCCCCTCCAAACTTCCCCGTTGGGGGGGGTGGAGGAGGACCTCCGGAAATGATAGAGGTGCGGGGGCGCAGCCCCGCGCCTCCACCTTGGCCAGGGTGACACGATGCCCGAACGGATCGGCGAGGTGATCGAGTCCAGCACCACCGGCTTCACCGCCGGCGCCTACGAGTTGCTGCGCGCGCCGCCGTTCGGGGCGCTCGTGCGCGCCCAGGCCCGCGCCGAGGGCGTGGCGGTGTACGGGCTGGTCTACGACATTCGCACCGGCAGCAAGGAGCCGGGCGGGCGGGCGCTGGTGCGCGGCCGCACCTACGAGGGCCGCGAGTTGTTCGATGCCGAGATCTACCACGAACACCCCGACCTGGCCGAGGTCCTCCAGACCGAGTTCTCGGCCATCACAGTGGGGTTCGTGGAGGGCGGCCGCACCTATCAGTACCTGCCGCCCCACCCGCCCCCGGTCCACTACAGCGTGTACGAGTGCGCCGGCCCCGAGCTCGTCCACTTCTGCGCGCAGAGCGATTTCTTCCGCACGCTGCTGTTTGCCAGCCACATCCCCTCGGACGAGTTGCTGGCCGCGGTGATCCGCGCGGCTGCCCGCGCCCACCCCGGCGAGGACGGCCGCGCCTACTTGGTCCAGGCCGGCCGTGAGGTGGCCTCGCTCCTCAAGGACGACTACGACCGCCTCACGGCCATCCTGCGCCGCATCCGGCCGTGACGAAAGGCTGAAGGCTAAGACATGGGTTCGCTGCGCGGCCTCCAGCCTTCCAGTCTGAGGAGTCTCGGAGGGGCTTCACCCCTCCGAAAAGAGGTGGTGTGGGGGCCTCTGGCCCCCACACCCTCCATGCGTGTTCGCCTTCGGTTTGTGCTTGTGTAAAGCGTTCTTATGGGGTATAATCGTCCCTAACCATCCGTGCGCCGACTGACGCTTTGAGATCACACGCCGCCATCGGCCGGGCGCCGGTATTCGCTTGACACGCGCGGATCAGGAGGGTGAGTTGCCTAGTTCGATCGTGCTCGTCCACGCGCACGCGCTCTTCCGCGAGGGGCTGCGCCATAACCTGGCGAGCGCGCCTGAGTTCCGCATCGTCGGCGAGGCCAGCAACGGCCAGCAAGCCATCCAGATCGTGGATAACACTGACCCGGACATGGTCCTGATGGAGTTCGACTTGCCGGGCGTCAATGGGCTGGAGGTGGCGCGCGCTATCAAGCGCTCCCACCCCCACGTTGGGGTTGTGCTGCTCAGTGCCTCCATGGATGGCATGCAGGTGGTGAAGGCCATCCGCGCCGGCGTGGCGGCCTTCGTGCCGCGCAATGTGGCCCCGGATCGGCTGCTGCGCACGCTGCACCAGGTCCAGCGCGGAGACTATCCGATCAATGAGTTGGTCCTCTCGCTCCCGGAGGTGGCCGCCCAAGTGCTCGCTGCCTTCCGCCAGATGGCGGTGGACGAGGATACCCAGAGCATCTACTCGCCGCTCTCGCCGCGCGAGCTGCAGGTGCTCGAGTTGGTGGCCGCAGGGCGCACCAACAAGGAGATCGCCGCCCAGCTGGACATCAGCAACCAGACGGTGAAGAACCACGTCTCCTCCATCTTGCGCAAGCTGGCCGTGAACGACCGCACCCAGGCGGTGGTGTACGCGATGCGGCGCGGCTGGATCAAGGTCGCCCTGCCGGGCGAAACCTAAAACATCCCTCCAGCAGGAGCACGTATGCGCTCGTGCCGGAGGAGCGGATGGGTCTCGGGGAGACGTCCTCTCCCTGGCCCGCCCCCCTCCCACAGGGGACTTGGTGGACATATCACCGCTGCCCTGCCCTGAATCTTGCGGATGCCGCATGAATCGTAACCACGCCTTCGCCTGGCTCCTGTGTCTGCTGCTCGTCACGGCCGCCGGCTGCGAGCAAACTTCGATCGCTGAGCAGGAGCAGATCCGCAACGCTCAGACCCTGCAGGCCTCTACGCCCTCGGCCACGCCTACCGCCACGAATACGAGTACGCCCACGCCCACCGCCACCCACACGCCCACCGTTGGCGCGTCGCCCACGCCTACGGCCACGCCGGTGCCTAGCCCGACGCCGCTGCCGCCCACGCCCACCCCCAACCCGGCGCTCGCGGGCTTCAGCCTGTGCAACCAGCTGGCGCGTGCCCCCGGCGATGATGGTGCCGGCCGCTTCTCGGCGCGCATTACGGATATCAGCGCCAGTGTCCAGCCGGCCTTCGAGCGCGTGGTGATCGCGCTGGACGTACCATCCGACTCGGCTGCGCCCCACGCCGCCGCCCGCTGCCGCAGCACCGCCAGCGATATCCTGGCCGTTGGCGAGCTACCCCTCGGTAGCCCGTATGCGATCCAGTTGGACGCCGCCGGCTGGCTCCACGACGAGGCCTTCCGCGCCACCGTCGTCTCCCCCACCGTCACGCTCTCCGGCACGACGGTGCTCACGAGCCTCACCCTCCGCTATGACCGCGCGGCGGACGCGGGCCTCACACTGGCCTTCGGCGTCTCTCAGCCGCTCCCCTTCCGCCTGGCGCTGGAGCAGAACCCCTACCGCCTGGTGCTCGAGGTCGCAAAGACCTCGCCCATCGGCCCCTCCAGCGACGTGCTCACCATCCCCGCCGGCGCTGCCGCCCGCCCGGACGTGCCATTGCTCTACCTGCGCGGCGGCGATATCTGGGTGGTGGACGGCGGCGCGCCCCGCAACCTTACCGAGCAGGCCCGCGCCGGCCAGTACGGCGACGTCACGGCCCTGGCCGTTAGCCCCGCCGCGGATCGCGTGGCCTTCTGCGCCGCCGCCCCCGGCGCCCTGGCCGGTGACGCCCTGGCCAATAGCGCGCTCTGGACGATGACGCTGGACGGCCAGGACCAACGCCTGCTCGCGGCCCCCGGCCGCTCCTGCGCCGACCCGGCCTTCGCGCCGGACGGCCGCGCGGTCGCCTTCGCGGTGGACGAGACGGGCGCTATGCCGCCCCGCCTCAGCATCTACCGCGCGCCGCTCGATGGCGACGAGGAGCGCCTGACCGCCGCCCAGGACGAGTGGAGCCGCTTCGCGCCCCAGTGGCTCGCCGATGGCCGCCTGGTGTACGCCGCCGCCGCTGAGGACGGCCGCAGCACGCTGTTCCTCCGCACGCCCGACGGCCAGGAGTTGGACATCGGCGCCGAGTTGACCCGCGGCGAGCGCTATCGCACCCTCGGCCGCCCGCTCGCCGCGCCGGACGGCAGCGCCGTGGCGGTGGAGGGCCTGCGCGCCGCCGACGAGGGCGCCGACCTGCTGTTGCTGGACGCCAACGGCCAGGAGATCAAGGGCCAGAGTCCGATCGGCGGCGGCTACTGGAACCGCCCCGCCGCCTGGGCGCCCGATGGCACGCTCTACTACCTCGCCACCGAGTGCGCCAGCGACGCCGTCCACACCTATGCGCTCCACACCCGCACCCGCGCCGGCCAGGACCGTACAGTCGTCTCCGGCGCCTCGCTCGGCGGCCTGGGCGACTTCGCGGCCACCGAGGCCGGTCTGGCCTACATCACGCTCGCGAGCCCCGGCCCTGGCCCGCGCGGCCCGCTGCACGTCCCACCCGCCAGCCCTAGCGCCCTCTGGTTTTGGGACATCGCCAGTGGCACCAGGGCACAGTTCGCCGAGGCGGACACCGCCATCACCGGCCTCGAACGCTGATGGATATTCTTGGAATAGATATCGGCGGCACCTTCACCGACTTCGTCCTGCTGCGCGGCGGCCGCGTCCACGTCCACAAGCTGCTCAGCACGCCAGAGGACCCCTCGCGCGCGCTGTTGCAGGGTGTGGCCGACCTCGGCGCGCCCGCGGCGGTGGTCCATGGGACTACCGTGGCCACCAACGCGCTGCTGGAGCGCCGCGGCGCGCCTACCGCGCTCGTGGCTACCGCCGGCTTCGGCGACGTGCTAGCGATCGGCCGGGGGGACCGCCCCAGCCTCTACGACCTGGACGTGGCCCGCCCGGCCCCGATCATCCCCGAGGATGTTGTCTTCGAGGTGCGCGAGCGCATCCTCCACGACGGCGCCGTGCTGCAGCCGCTCGAGCCGGCCGAGCTTGAGCGGCTCGCGAGCTGGCTGGCCCGCCAGCCGGTGGAGGCCGTGGCGATCTGCCTGCTCCACTCCTATGCCAACCCGGCCCATGAGCAGCTGATCGTTGAACGCCTGCACGATGGAACGTTCCAACGTGCCAACGTGCCAACACGCTTCATCTCTGCTTCCCACCGCGTCCTCCCGGAGCAGCGCGAGTACGAGCGCGCCAGTACCACGGCTGTCAACGCCTACGTGGCCCCGGCGCTCGGCCGCTACCTCGCTCGCGTCGAGGGCGCGCTGGCGGCGCAGGGCATGCGCTCGCTACGCATCATGGCCTCGGACGGCGGCAGCATGGGGCTGGCCACCGCCCGCGAGTTGCCGGCGCGCGCCACCCTCTCCGGCCCGGCGGGCGGGGTGGTCGGCGCGCGCTTCGTGGCCGGCCGCGCTGGGTTCGATCGCGTCATCACCTTCGACATGGGCGGCACCTCCACCGACGTGGCCCTGTGCGACGGGTCCCTGCCCCGTAGCGCCGAGTCGCGCGTCGGCGGCCTGCCGGTGCGCCTGCCCAGCCTGGACATCCACACCGTCGGCGCAGGGGGCGGCTCGCTGGCGCGCCTGGACGCCGGCGGCGCCTTGCGCGTCGGCCCGCAGAGCGCCGGCGCGGACCCCGGCCCGGCCTGCTACGGCCGCGGCACGCAGCCCACCGTCACCGACGCCAACCTGCTGCTCGGCCGCCTCCAGCCGCAGGCCTTCCTCGGCGGGCGCATGGCGTTGGACGTGGCGCGCGCGGAGACGGCGCTCGCTCCGCTGGCCGCCGCGCTGTACCCGGCGGCCGACGGACGGCCGATGACCGATGATCGGCGACGGATGAGGGACGACGAGCGACCGGCAACTGATGACCAGACCGGGGCGGAGGTGCGGGAAGGCGTTCCTATCTCCACCGGCATAGATTCGTCGGTCGTTGGTCGTCGGTCAATGCTCCGCACCGCGCTCGGCGTGGTCCGGGTGGCGAACGCGGCGATGGAGCGCGCCATCCGCGCTATCTCAGTGGAGCGCGGCGACGACCCGCGCGACTTCGTGTTGGTGGCCTTCGGTGGTGCCGGGCCGCTTCACGCCGCCTACCTGGCCGAGGCGCTCGGTATGCGCCGCGTCCTCGTGCCGCGCTACCCAGGCGTCCTCTCGGCCCTCGGCATGCTCGCCGCCCACGTGACCCGCTCGGCTAGCCGTGCGCTGCTCGCCCCGCTGGACGCACTCGACCCGGCGGCGCTGCGCGCGCACATGGACGGCCTGGCCGCGGAGGGCCTGGCCGCCCTCGCCGCTGACGGCGAGCCGCCCGAGCGCTGCCGGGTGGACTTCGCGCTGGACCTGCGCTACGCCGGCCAGTCCTACGAGATCACGACACCGCTTGCCGCCATCGAGGAGGGCCAGGCTGTCCTTCCTGAGATTCTGCCCCTTATCACGGTCGAATCGCTCGCGGCATGTCGCGAGCGATTCCATGCCCTCCACGAGCGGCGCTACGGCCACGCTATGCGCTCCCGCCCGGTCGAGGCGGTGCTGCTGCGCGCCACGGCCACCAGCGTACGCCC
>DATMBA010000527.1:0-4127 GCA_035559635.1 Roseiflexaceae bacterium | reverse complement strand
TCGGCGGGGCTGCGCCCCGCCGCGCCTCCCCAGACGGTACAGCTGGAGGCCGCGCAGCGAAACCATGGCTAACGTGAACATCCCTGCGGGAGGGGCCGGGGAGGGCCAGGCCCTCCCTGAAAACCCACCCCCCGGAACAGGGGGGAGGCCCGGGAGGGCCAGGCCCTCCCTGAAAACCCACCCCCCGGAACAAGGGGAGGGCCAGGGAGGGCTGTGCCCTCCCTGAAAACCCACCCCCTATGAATGATTGTGGTGCACTATATGACCTACCAGCAGCCACGCGTGACCTTCTACGGCGAAGATATCCTCGCCGCCCTGGAACTCGAGCCGAACGAGACCTACGTGCCGATCGGCGGGATGTGCCAGGTGCTGGGGCTTGCGCGCGCGGCCGAGGAGCGCCGTGTACGCGCCCACGCGCTGCTCGCGGCCGGCGCGCGCGAGCTGGAGGTGGAGCACGAGGACGGCACCACCGAGCGGGCGCTCTGCCTGCCGGTGGACCTGCTGCCGCTCTGGCTCGCCGGCCTGGATGCCGCCCAGGTGAGGGAGGAGCTGCGGCCGCGCCTGGAGCTGTTCCAGCGCGAGGCGGCCTCCACGCTCTGGCAGTCCTTCCGGCCGCAGGGCTTCGGCCCGCGCGACGCGCTAGTGCCCGAGCGCCACCAGCAGACCCCCGCCGAGAGCGCCTACGTCGGCGCGCTCACCCAGGCCACCCTTGCCCGCCACCAGATGCTGATTGAGCGCCAGCTGGACGCCCGCGCCGCCTACGATGGGGGCGACCCATTCGGCGCCGGCGGCGGCGTGGACGACCCGCAGGCCGAACTGCTGGCGCGCGCGGTGCGCCGCGTGGCCCTGGCCGCCCAGGAGCGCACCCGCCGCAACGAGTACCCCGGCATGTACAGCGGCCTCTACCGCCAGTTCGGCATCGCGTCCTACCGCCGGATGCCTCCCTCCCGCCTGCACGAGGCCCTGGAGTGGCTGGACCGCTGGCGCGGCGACCTCATGGGCGAACCGGAGCCGCCCCCAGACATCTAGCAGCTCGCCGCATGGGAGGGCTGCGCCCGGCCCGTGAACGGGCCGGCTATCCATCGCTCAGGCCGCCTATACGGCCTGCACCCCAGCCGGCGCAGGCGGGCTTTGCAGGAGATAGCCCGCGGGTTGACCCGCCGGGCGTGGTCGGTGGCGCAAGAACGTTCGTCACACCTGCTTCGCCCTCCCGTGAAAACCCACTATAATATCCTCCTATCCATCCACCCGAACACCCCCGGAGAACAGCGTGGCAACCATCGCAGAGATACAGGAGTTCGCCGCCGCGGTGCGGTCCAATGTGGCGCGCGTGATCGTGGGCAAGGCGCAGGCGGTAGAGTTGCTGCTGGTGGCGCTGCTGTGCGGCGGCCACGCGCTGCTGGAGGACGTGCCCGGCGTGGGCAAGACGATGCTGGCCCGCGCGCTGGCCGCGTCGCTCGGCCTCACCTTCCGCCGCCTGCAGTGCACCCCGGATCTGTTGCCGAACGACGTGCTGGGGGTCTCGGTGTACAACCAGGCCGAGGCGGCCTTCGTATTCCAGCCTGGCCCAATCTTCGCTAACGTGCTGCTGGCAGACGAGATCAACCGCGCCACGCCGCGCACTCAGAGCGCGCTGCTGGAGGCCATGGGCGAAGGGCAGGTGACGGTGGACGGTGTGACGCGCCCGCTCGCGCAGCCCTTCCTGGTGCTCGCCACCCAGAACCCGGTGGAGTTCGAGGGCACCTTCCCGCTCCCCGAGGCCCAACTGGACCGCTTCCTGGTGGAGGTGGCGCTCGGCTACCCCACGCCCGAGGAGGAACTGCGCATGCTCGCAGCGCTCGAGGGCGCCCACCCGATCGGCAGCATCGGCCCGGTGGCCGATGGTACGCAGCTCCCGGCGCTCCAGGAGGCGGTGTGGGGCGTCCACGTGGATACCACGCTGCGCGAGTATGTGGTGCGCCTGGCCACCACCACCCGCCAGCACCCGGATCTGGCGTTGGGGGCCAGCCCGCGCGCCACCTTCGCGCTGTTCCGCGCCACACAGGCCTACGCCGCGCTCGCCGGGCGGGACTACGCCCTGCCGGACGACGTCAAGGCGCTGGCGGGGCCAGTCTGGCGCCACCGCCTGCTACTCAAGCCGGAGAGCGCCCTGCGCGGCCGCACCACCGCCGCCGTGCTGGAGGGCATCCTGGCCGAGACGCTGCTGGATGTGGGCGACCGTTAATGGGTGGGTTTCAGGGAGGGCGTAGCCCTGCCTGAACCCCACCCTCGTGGAACGTATACCATGCAACGGCGATGAAAGACCTCCTCTGGCCGCTCATCCTGCTCTTCATCGTGGCCGTGGTGCTGCGCAGCGAGCTGTTCTTCTACCTGATCTACGTCGTGGCCGGGCTGCAGATCGCCGCACGGCTGTGGATGGGGCGTGGCGCGCGGCAGCTCACCTGGCAGCGCCACGCCCCGGCGGCCGGGTTCCCCGGTGAGCGCCTCACGGTGACGATCGAGCTGCGCAACCAGGGGCTGCTGCCGCTGCCGTGGCTGGCACTGCACGAGAGCCTGCCGCCCGCGCTGCACTCGCCGCCCATGGTCCGCGCGGTGCTCTCGCTCGGTGCCGGCGAGCGGCGCACCCTCAGCTACACCCTCGTCAGCCGGCGGCGCGGTTACTACCGGCTCGGCCCGCTCAGCCTGCAGACGGGCGACGTACTGGGGTTGGGCGAGCGGGTTCTGGCCGGCCAGGCCCCTGACGCGCTCACAATCTACCCGCCGGTGCTGCCGCTCGAGCAGCTCGGCCTGCCGGCGACGCTGCCCTTCGGCACGCTGCCCGCCAGCCGCCGCCTGTTCAGCGACCCGGCGCGGCCGGCGGGGGTGCGCCCCTACCAGCCGTCCGACGGCGTGCGGCGCATCGACTGGAAGGCCAGCGCTCGCGCCGGCGCGCCGCAGGTGCGCCGCTACCAGCCCGCCATCGCGCTGGAGACGCTGGTGGCGTTGGCGTTCTCCCGCGAGGAGTACGGCAGCCGCTATGCCTACGACACCATGGAGCGCGCGCTCACCGCCGCCGCCTCGATCGCCGCCCACCTCGCCGCCCGCCGCCAGCCGGTGGGCCTGTGCACCACCGGGCGGGACCCGGCCGCCGAGGACAGGGTCGCGCCGATCGTGCCGGTGGCCGGCGGGCGCGCGCACCTCATGGCGGTGCTCGGCGTGCTCGGCAGGCTCGAGCTGAGCGAGCGTGGCGACCTTCCGGCCGTGATCCGCCGCGCCGCCGCCCACCTCGGCTGGGGCAGCACGGTCGTGGTGGTCACCGGGCAGCGCGGCGCTGCCCTGCTGGCCGAGTTGCTGCCGCTCAAGCGCGCCGGCCTGAACCTGGCGCTCATCATCGCCGAGGCCGCCCCCGAGGACTTGGGCCTGCCGCGCCGCCACGGCATCGCCGCCTTCGCCCTCTCCCGCGAGGGGCGGCCGGCCCTCCGCTGAACGTTTGAACGTTCGCACGTTGCACGTTCTGGGACGGGCTATGCTCTACTGCGCTGAAGCGGCGCGGAAACGGTGCGATCTGCACACGTGCGACGGCCGGCGGGACTGTGGTATGATTTCCGACGGCTGAACCCATACCTGGAAGGAGCCGCCGCCATGCTGTGCGACCGCCGCGCGCCGCGCATGCGCGCCCTGCTCGCGATCACGCTGCTCGCCGCCGCGATCCTCGGCGCCGCCCCGGCCCGCGCCGCCGATGGCGCCGTGCTGCTGCGCGTCCGCCTCTGGACCACGCCCAATCATGCTGCCCGCGGCGACGTGGTGAAGTACGAGATCATGGTAGACAACGCCGGCGACGCCCGCGCCAGCCGGGTGCGCGTCACGCTGCCGTTCTCGAAGCATATGCAGGTGGTGCGCGCCCAGTTCGACCACCAGGCTACCTGGGTGAGCGCGCTCGGCGAGGACGAACTGACTGTGATGTTCGGCCGCCTGCCGGGCGGGGAGAGCCGCCGCGCCCAGATCTTCTTCACCATCGGGCAGGACGCGCCGGACGGGCTGCAGGTGCGGGTGCGCGCCACCGCCCGTCACGAGCGCGACGCTGGCCACGGCGAGAAGAGCAACTACACCACCCTCACCATCGGCGGGCAGGAGGCGGACACCCGGCC
>DATMBA010000526.1:0-2636 GCA_035559635.1 Roseiflexaceae bacterium | reverse complement strand
CCCCCCCCTGAAACCCCACCCTATCCGGCTAATCCGGATAGGCTCTTAGACTGTCGCGATGGCGCGGGCGGCGGCAGGCACGGCGGCCGTCCGGCCGCGCAGGCTTCTCAAGAATATCCTAACGGCGTTTTCCCCCGCGCCCCGCCCAACCCAGATTGCAGTTTGGCTACAAACCGCGCCCCGGGCATAGGGCCTGTGCGGGGCTTCGCCCCGCCTGCATCCCGCTTTCGGGGGAGGGCTCGGGAGAACGAGGCCAGCACCAGCAGAAAGTTAAAGGCGAACGCCAGCAGGAAACCGGCGCACAGGCTGGCCGCCGGCGCCGCCCTGCTCGCGCTCCAGCACCTCGGCGTGACGGTGGACGGCGCACTGACGGCGCGGCTGGTGGCCACGCTCCCAGGGAGCGCACCACGCCCCTCGTTGGCCTGAAGTGGGAGGCCAGGAGGGGCTTCGCCTTCCCGAACATCCCTCACGGGATCTGGGCAAGGGGGTGCGTGAAGCGCTTCGCCCTTACACTCCCCGATGTTGACGGCGCTCAACGTATCACGCCCACCACCCGAAAAGGGGCACACCCCTTAGAAATCAGGCGTGGGCGGCCACCGCGCGAAGGCCCTACAGCGGCCGCGTCAGCCCGCCGTCCACGCGGATGTTCTGCCCGGTGATGTAGCTGGCCGCGTCGGAGAGCAGGAAGGCCACGACGCGCGCGATCTCCCCCACCGCCGCCTGGCGCCCCAGCGGGATCGCCGCCCGCCGGGCGTCATCGAGTGGGAAGGTCTCGACGTAGCCGGGCAGCACGTTGTTCATGCGGATGCCGCGCGCGCCGTACTGGTCGGCGTAAAGCTTCGCCCAGGCGCCGAGCGCCGCGCGCAGCGCCGAGGAGACCGGGAACGCGAGCGCGGGTTCGACGGCGGCGAAGGTGGAGATGTTCACGAACGAGCCGCCGCCCTGCCGCACCATCACCGGGGTGACAGCGCGCGCCAGCCGGACGACGTTGAGCAGCAGCAGGTCCAGCCCCGCGTGCCAATCCGCGTCCGAGATGCCCAGCAGGTCGCCCTTCGGCGCATGGCCGGTGTTGTTCACCACCGCGTCGATCCGCCCGTAGGCCTCCAGCGCGGCCTCCGCCAGGCGCCGCAGATCGCCCTCCTCCGCCACCGAGCCAACCACACCCATCCCGCCCAGCTCGCGCGCCAGGCCGAGCACCTCCGGCGACCGGGCCAGTAGCACGACGCGGTACCCCTGCGCGGCCAACTCCCTGGCGCACGCGGCCCCAATACCCCGGCTCGCGGCCGTGACCAGCGCGACGCGGGTGGACGATGCGGACATAAGGATCTCCCCGGATCTCGCAAGCGCTGAGGCGCCGAAGGTGCGATGGCGCTGAACGCCGCCGGCATCAAGTGCGCCCCTGCTGCGATCTTCAATCTGCAATCTTCAATCTTGGTATCACCTGCTCCCCAAACACCTCGATGAACCGCTCCTGGTTGCGGCCGACGTTGTGGATATGGACCTCGTCGAAGCCCAGGTCGAGGAACTGCTGGATGGCCGCGCGGTGCTCGTCCAGGTCCGGCGAGATCAGCATGCGGTTCTTGAAGCTCTCCGGCCGCACCAGCTTCGCGATCTCCGCGAAGTCCTCCGGCGAGCGGATGTCCTGCTTGGGGAAAGGCATGCCGCCGTTGGGCCACTCGGTGATGGCGTTCTGCAGCGCCTCCTCGTAGGTGTCGGCCCAGGAAAGGTGCAGCTGGAGCAGCTTGGGCATCTGCGCCGGGTCCTTGCCGGCCTTGCGCGCGCCCTCGGCGAAGCGCCCTAGCAACGTGCGCAGTTTGTCCGGCGCAGCGCCAGGGGTGATGATGCCATCGCAGTTGGCGCCGGTCCACTCGGCTGTCACCGGGCCAGCGGTGGCGATATAGATCGGCGGCGGCGTCTCCGGCAGCGTCCAGAGCCGCACGCGCTCCATCTTGAAGTACTGGCCGTCGTGGCGTGCCACCTTGCCGCTGAACAGCTTCTTGATGATGCCCACCGCTTCCTGCATCATCGCCAGGCGCACGTGCGGCTCGGGCCAGTAGGTGGCCACGACGCGCTCATTGAGGGCCTCGCCGCTGCCCAGGCCGAGCCAGAAGCGCCCAGGGGTCATGGCGGCCTGCGTGGCGGCCGCCTGGGCCACGATCGCCGGGTGGTAACGGAAGGAGGGGCAGGTGACGCCGGGACCGAAGGTGAGCCGCTCGGTGCTGGCGCCGAGCGCGGCCATCCAGGACCAGACGAAGGCGCTCTGGCCCTGCTGCGGCACCCAGGGCTGGAAGTGGTCCGCCGCCATGACGGCGCCGAACCCGTGCCGCTCGGCCAGCTGGCAGTAGCGCAGCAGGTCACCGGGATGGAACTGCTCCAGCGCCGCGGCGTAGCCGATGGTTGCCATGGTGTGTTCTCCTCCGAAGAACGACGAACGACCAACGACCAACGCCTGATGGCTGACGACCACCGACCACCGACCGACGCCTGCCGATTGCTGACCGCGGCCTGCCGAAGGCGAAAGGGCCGAGTCCTGGCTTCGGCGCCCGTTGTCATGGCCGCTGCGCGGGCTGGGCCACGCAGCAGAATCCGCGCATGGGAATCCACGCCGTCGTGTACATCCTCGGTGATGAGAGGTC
>DATMBA010000525.1:0-2431 GCA_035559635.1 Roseiflexaceae bacterium | reverse complement strand
AACTCGCGGGCGCTGCGATCGACACCCCGCCGATCGAGCCGCTCCCGCCCGACCACCCGCTCTGGCGCGCACCCAATACCTGGGTCACACCACACATCTCCTACTCCTCACCGCGTACGATGGAGCGCATGCTCGACATCTTCTTCGAGAACCTGCGCCGCTTCCACGCTGGCGAGCCGCTTATGAACGTTGTCGACAAGCAGGCCGGGTATTAGGAGGTTTGGCGGGCTTCACCCCGCCAAACCACCCTTCTGTGTGCAGAGGAAGAGGAAGGATCACTATGCTCACCCCCGCCCCCACCGCCGGTGACACCTCCTGGTTCACTCAGGACCGCTTCGGCATGTTCATTCACTGGGGCCTCTACGCGCTCCCCGCCCGCCACGAGTGGGTCAAGAGCCGCGAGGAGATCGACGACGAGCGCTACCACCGTTACTTCGAGCGCTTCGACCCGGACCTGTACGATCCACGCGCCTGGGCCAGGGCCGCCCGCGACGCCGGCATGAAGTACGTGGTGCTCACCGCCAAGCACCACGAGGGCTTCTGCCTGTGGGACACGCAGCAGACCGACTACAAGGCCACCAACACCCCCGCCGGCCGCGATCTAGTCGCGCCGTTCGTCGAGGCCTTCCGTGCCGAGGGGCTGCGGGTGGGCTTCTACTACTCGCTGATCGACTGGCATCACCCGGATTTCCTGATCGATATCTTCCACCCGCTGCGCAACCGGCCAGACGTGGCGCAGCTGAACGCCGGGCGCGATATGCGCCGTTACGCTGCCTACATGCGCGCGCAGGTGCGCGAGTTGCTCACTGGCTACGGCCCGATCGACATCATCTGGTTCGACTTCTCCTACCCCGGCCGGGACTATAAGGGGCTGCCAGGGAAGGGCCGCGCCGACTGGGAGAGCGAGGCGCTGCTCCAGCTCACGCGCGAGTTGCGGCCCGGCATCATCGTGGACAACCGGCTCGACCTGCCCGCTGATCTGGCCGATGTGCACACCCCCGAGCAGTTCCAGCCGCGCTCCTGGGTCCACGTGGACGGCAAGCCGGTGGTGTGGGAGACCTGCCAGACCTTCAGCGGCTCGTGGGGCTACCACCGCGACGAAGCCACCTGGAAAAGCCCCGAGCAACTCATCCAGATGCTCGTCAACAGCGTGGCCTGCGGCGGCAACCTGCTGATGAACGTTGGCCCCACCGCCCGTGGCACGTTCGACGACCGGGCGCTCGCGGCGCTCAAGGTCTACGGCGACTGGATGCGCCTGCACGGCCGCGCGATCTATGGCTGCACCCAGAGCGAGTTCCAGCCCCCGCCGGACTGCCGCTTCACCCAGACCGGCCCGGAGCGCGCGCGCAGGGACGGCAGGCGCCTCTACCTGCATATCTTCGCCTGGCCCTTCCGCCACATCCACCTGGATGGGATGGCGGGCAGGGTAGCCTACGCCCAGCTGCTGAACGATGCCAGCGAGGTGAAGCTGCTGGAGCCGGGCCGCCACGACGAGTGGAGCATCGCCGAGCAGTCCGCCGACACGCTCACTCTCGAGCTGCCGGTGGTGAAGCCGAACGTGACGGTGCCGGTCGTCGAGCTCTTTCTGAAGTAGTGGAACGTTAGCACGTTCCACGTTGCACATCCCACGCCGCAGCAGCGCCCATCGCGCAGAACGTGCAACGTGCAAACGTTCGGACGTTCAACACCATGCGGGATGAAATGCACTACTACCTTGGAATCGACGCCGGCGGCACCAAGACCCTGGCGCTGATCGCGGACGGCGAGGGCCGGGTGCTCGGTGCGGGGCGCTCCGGCGCGGGGAACTGGGAGGTGGTGGGGCTGGAAGGGGCCTACCTGGCCTACGCCACCGCTGCTGAGGAGGCGCTGGGATCGGCGGGGCTGCGGCGCGAGCAGATCGCCGCCGCCGGCTACGCGCTGGCCGGCATGGACTGGCCAAGCGACGAAGCGCGGCTTGTGCCGCTCATCGAGCGCCTCGGCCTGCCCGGCCCGCGCGCGCTGGTGAACGACACCTTCGCAGCGCTGCGGGCCGGCGCACCGGAGGGCGTGGGCGTGGCGGTGATCGCTGGCACCGGCTCGACGATCGCCGGGCGCAACCGGGCCGGGCGCACCTTCCGCACCTTCGGCCTCGGCGCGCTGTGGGGCGAGTTCCAGGGCGCCAGCGGGCTGGTGTGGGGCGCCTTCCGCGCCCTCGGCCGCAGTTACTTCGGCAGCGGCCCACCCACCGCGCTCGAACCGCGCATCCTGGCGGTCTGTGGCGCCTCCAGCGTCCCCGAACTGGCCGAACGTCTCTCCCGCGGCGAGGCCGACTGGCCTGGCGGGACGCTCGCGCCGCTGGTGCTGGAGGTGGCCGAGGCCGGCGACGTGGTGGCCCAGGAGATCGTGCGCGAGGCCGGCACGGAGATCGGCCACACCGCCGCGGCGGTGGCCC
>DATMBA010000524.1:0-13883 GCA_035559635.1 Roseiflexaceae bacterium | reverse complement strand
ACCTCTCGATGGAACCACGTTGTCGCGAGCGGCAACTGCTACGCCCCTACAGCATCGCCCCCGGCACGGCGTCCCCCCACGCCCGGCGTCCCATCGCCGGCGGCATCGCCCCCCACCCGGCCGCCCATCCCCCCACACATGGCGTCCCATCGCCGGCGGCATCGCCCCCGGCACGGCGTCCCCCACGCACGGCGTCCCATCGCCGGCGGCATCGCCCCCGGCACGGCGTCCCCCACACACGGCGTCCCATCGCCGGCGGCTGATGAACGTTAACCTCTGAAACGGATACGTGGCGCCCGCCCACGCCCGGCGCTGAAGCGGCGGGCTATCCGTTGCCACGCCCGGCCGCCGCGGGCTGCATGCCGTACTGGCGGCCTGGGCCCACGCTCGCCCGCCCGTTCACGGGCCGGGCGTGGCTTGCAAGACATTACGTCGTCCCTCACACCTGCCTGCCGGCACCAGGCGCCCGATCTGATGTATACTGGCGCCTCATAGCCGGCTCCGGCTGGAGGGGCGCGGGAGAGGATCAGAGAGAACACCGCCTCCCCACAGTAATACGTTTCGAGAGGACTCAGCTCACATGATACGCAACCGACTCGCGCTCGCCGTGAACGCCGGGCACTTCGCGGTGGACGCGATGAACAGCACCGTGCCGGTGATGCTGGCGACACTGGCGATAACGCTGGGGCTGAGCAACGGCCAGATCGGCACGGCGCTCACGGTGCAGGTCTTCGCCGGGGCGCTCTCGCAGCCGCTGTTCGGCTGGCTGGCGGACCGGTTCCGCGGCCGGCCCTCGGTGCTGGCGGGCGCGGGCGTGGCCTGGATGGCGCTCTGCCTGGCGGGCGCGGCTGTGGCGCCGGGGTGGGGCTGGATCGTGCCGCTGGTGGGACTGATGGCGCTCGGCTCCGGGCTGTTCCACCCGATCGGCACGGCGAGTGCGGCGGCGGCCAACCCGGCGCGCGCGGCGAGCGCCACGGCCATGTTCTTCTTCAGCGGCCAGGTAGGGCTGTCGGTGGGGCCGGTGCTGGGGGGTGCGCTGCTCGGCACAGCCATGGGGAGCACGAGCGTGGTGCTGCTGTGCGCGCTGGCGCTGCTGCCGGCGCTGCTGCTGCTCGCCGCACCGCGCCCGCCGATCCCGGTGGCGGGGGTGGCGCAGGCCGGGCGGGCGGCGCTGCGGGCCGCGCCGGCCATTGTGCTGGCCTTCGTGGCGTTGGTGGCGGTGCGCTCGTCCATCCAGCAGGTGTTTATGGCCTTCCTGCCCAAGCTGTTCGCCGACCGCGGCTGGGAGCCGGCAGCCTATGGCGCCATAGCCGGCACCTTTATGTTCACCGCGGCGGTGGGCAACATCGTGGCCGGGGATATCGCGGACCGCTTCGGGATGCGCGCGGCCACTCTCTGGCCGCTGCTGTTGAGCGTGCCGGCCGGCCTGGCCTGCGTCTGGGCGCCCACCCCGGCGGCGGCGTTCGCCGGTGCGGCGCTGGCTGGCATCCTGGTGGGCGGGCAGCACAGCGTGCTGGTGGTGCACGCCCAGCGGCTGCTGCCGGTGCGCCAGGGGTTCGCGGCCGGGCTGATCCTGGGCTTCACCTTCGCCTCGGGCGGGATCGGCACCTGGCTCGGCGGGCTGGCGGCGGATGCCACCGGCCTGCCGCTGATGATGCAGGCGGCGACGCTGCTCGCGCTGCCGGCCGCGGCGCTGGCGCTGACGCTGCCCGGCCGGCAGTCTCCAACCCTGGCCTCCGAGCCTGTCCAGGTGTAGATCGTTACCACGAAGGCACGAAGATGTGAAGGTGCTGGGGAGAGATATCCGCAACCCACCCTGCGGATGCCCTCTCCTTCAACCCTTCGCGTCCTCACGTCTTCGTGTCTTCGTGTTCACGTCCTGAGCGCCTCCCCGAGCCGGCGGGCGGCCTCGCGCAACTCCGCCGGCGGGTAGAGGCTGAAGGCCAGGCGCAGCGTGTTGGCCCCGCGCCCGTCCAGGTGGAAGCGCGCGCCGGGGATGTAGGCCACCCCGGTGGCCTCGGCGCGCGGCAGCAACTCGGCGGCGTCGAGACCCTCCGGCAACTGCACCCACTGGAAGAAGCCGCCCCCCGGCGGATGCACCGCGCAGCCGGGAGGCAGATGCGCGCGCAGCGCCGTGGCCAGTGCGTCCCGCCGCTCGCGGTACGCCGCCCGCAGCCGCGCCACCTGTGCGTCGAAGTCCCCTGCGGCGCAGAGGGCACTCACCGTCACCGCGGTGAAGTGGTTCAGCCCACCGCCGCTGTCCAGCAGCCCGCAGCCGGTGATGCGCGCCACGTCCGCCGCGCCCGCGGTGATCCAGCCGAGCCGCAGGCCCGGCGCGAGGGTCTTGGCGAACGAGCCGAGCCGCGCCACGGTCCCCGGCGGCGCCAGGCTCCAGAGCGAGGGCGGCGGTGGCGCGTCGTAGGCCAGCTCGCGGTAGACATCGTCCTCGACGATCAGGAAGCCCTCCTCGGCGGCCAGCTCCACCAACGCGCGCCGCCGCTCCAGCGCCAGGCAGGCGCCGGTGGGGTTGTGGAAGGTGGGCACGGTGTAAAGCAGCCGCGCGGCGCGGCCCTCCCGCCGCAGCGCCGCCAACGCCTCGGCGAGCGTGTCCACCCGCAGGCCCCCTTCGTCCGCCTGCACCGGCACCAGGTGCAGCGGGTGGTCGCGCAACACGCGCACCGCCAAATGGTAGGTGGGCGACTCCACCAGCGCCACGTCGCCGGGGCGGGCGAGCAGCGTGCAGATCAGGTCCAGCCCGTGCGAGGCCCCGCCGGTGATCACGACCTCGTCCGGGGAGGGGGCGCGGCCCTCGCGCGCGGCGGTGCGCTCGATCAGCCAGGAGACGAGCGGGCCGGGGCCGCGCTCCATCCCATAGGCCAGCGCGTCCGCGCCGTGGCGGGCGAGCGCCCCCTCCGCCGCGCGGCGCATGGCCTCCACCGGCAGGAGCGCCGGGTCCGGGTGACCCCAGCCCAGATCTAGTACTCCTGGACGATGTGTCAGCTGAACGATTGGAAGCTCTGGCATCTGTTTGACCGGTTGACCAGGGATTGGTGCCACCGGGATGGTGGGGTGACATCGGTTGGTGACGAGCAGAGCACGCTGGACGGGCGCGGGATGGATGGAACAGCGCGCGGGCTAGTACGGCATCCCTTTCGCGCAAGCGATAACAGCGGCGCTGGGCACAACGAGCACAGCAGGACGAGGTGGCGCTCCGGCTACCCCGACTCAGCGTGTCAACTTATGAAAGGCCAGCCGCCTGTTCGTCAGAACGAGATCCCTCGGGACACCCGCCTCACATCGTGGCGCCCAGGATCCACGGGTTGAACTCCTCCTCGCCGATGCCCTGGGCCTCGCTGAGGCTCGGCTCGCCGGAGGCCACCGCGATCAGCCGCTCGAAGATCTCGCGGCCCACCTCCTCGATGCTGGCGCCCTCCAGGATGCGGCCGGCGTTGATGTCCATGTCCGAGCGCATCCGCTCGTAGGTGACGCTGTTGGTAGCGATCTTGATGCTGGGGGCCGGCTTGAAGCCAAAGCAGCTGCCGCGGCCGGTGGTGAAGGCGATGATCGTGCAGCCGCCGGCCACCTGCCCGGTGGCCGAGACCGGGTCGTAGCCGGGGGTGTCCATGAAGGTGAAGCCGCTCGCGGTGATCGGCTCGGCGTAGTCGTACACCGCGGTGAGCGGCATGCTGCCGCCCTTGGCCACTGCGCCGAGCGACTTCTCGAAGATCGTGGTGAGGCCACCGGCCTTGTTGCCGGGGGCCGGGTTGTTGTCGATCTCGAACCCCTCGCGGGCGGTGTACTCCTCCCACCAGCGGATCTGGTGGATGAGCTTCTCGCCCACCGCGCGGCTGACGGCGCGGCGGGTGAGCAGGTGCTCGGCGCCATAAACCTCGGGGGTCTCGGAGAGCACCGCGGTGCCGCCCTGGGCCACCAGCAGGTCCACCGCGTGGCCGAGGGCCGGGTTGGCCGTGATGCCGCTGAAGCCGTCCGACCCGCCGCACTGCAGCGCCAGGCACAGCTCGCTGACGGGCACTGGCTCGCGCCGGTACTGGTCGGCGATCGGCAGCAGTTGCTCCAGGGCGCGCAGGCCGGCCTCGATCGTGCGCGCCACGCCGCCCTCGTCCTGGATGCCGATGTAGGGCGGGAGACGGAGGGACTGGGTGCTGCGTGCTGCGTACTGGGTGGCCCCTTGCTCAGGCCGCAGTCCTGGGACCTCATTCTGGCCCTCGAGGCGGGCACGTTGGGTGGCGAAGAGCGACTCCCACTGGTTCACCTCGCAGCCGAGGCCGACGAACAGGAAGGCGGCGACGTTGGGGTGGCGGGCGAAGCCAGCCAGGGTGCGCTGCAGCAGCTCGAGCTCCGGGCTGTCCGCACGGGTGGCGCAGCCGCTCTTGTGAGCGATGGCGACGATGTCGGTGACGTTGGGGTACTTCGGCAGCAGTTCGGCCCTGGCGCGCTCAGCGATGCGGCGCACGGTGTGAGCGGCGCAGTTGACGGTGCCGATCACCGCCAGGGTGTTGCGGGTGCCGGCCCGCCCGCTGGCACGGCGGTAGCCCATGAAGGTGCGCCGCTCGGGTGGCGGTACCAGCGGCACGGGCCGCAGGTCGGTGCCGAACTCGTACTCCAGCGTCATGGCGCCGACGGCCAGGTTATGGCTGTGGACGTGGTCGCCGGGGGCGATCGGGGCGGTAGCGAAGCCGATCACCTGGCCATAGCGGCGCACCGGCATCCCCGGCTCCAGCGCGCGCAGGGCGATCTTGTGGCCGGCGGCGATGTTGGCGGCCAGGCGCACGCTGTGCCCGCCAACGGCGATCGGCCGCCCAACAGGCAGTGGCATCAGCGCCACAGCCACGTCGTCGTCCGGGTGGAGCTTGAGCGCCGGGGTCTCTTGGAGGCTGATGTGCATCTATTTTTCTCCGTTATCACAGGATATATGGGGTGGCGTGGCCCCTCCACACCCCCCTCGGGGATTCTGTGCGGGGCCTGCGGCCCCTGCCCCGCGCGGGAAACGCCGGCTGCGTAAGCCCTGTTCATCAACTGAGGCACTCGGCCACGCTGCGCACCAACTGCTCCTGGGTGAAGGGCTTGGGCAGCACAGGCAGGGCGGTGCGCTCGAGGAAGGCGCGTGAGTGCTCGCCCATGGTATCGCCGGTGAGGATGAGCCAGCGCAGGCCGGGGCGCACGGGGTGCAGCCGCTCATAGAGCGCAGGACCATCCATGCCGGGCATCTGCAGGTCGCTGATCACCACGGCGTAGTCGCCCACCAGGGCGCGCGCGAGGGCCTCCTCGGCCGAGCCGACGGCCTCCACCCAACAGTCCAGGCGGGCCAGCGTGCGCTCGGCCACCGCGCGCACCTGCTCCTCGTCCTCCACGATCAGGATGCGCAGGCCGGGCGGCAGGGCCACGAGCGCGTCCTCCTGGCCCGGCGGCGCGGGGGCGGCGGCGGGTAGCTGCAGCTCGAAGGCCGTGCCACGGCCGGGGGTGCTCTCGGCCCACACCTGGCCACGGTGCTGGCGCACGATCGCGTGGACGATCGCCAGGCCCAGCCCTAGCCCCTGGCCGACGTCGCGGGTAGTGAAGAACGGCTCGAAGATCTGCGACAGGTGCTCGGGGCTGATGCCCGGCCCGCTATCGGCGATCGAGAGGCGCACGGCGTCGGCCTCCAGCCAGCCACGGACGAAGAGGTCGCGCGGGGCGCCGGGCGGGTTGGCGGCGAGCGCCTGCACCGCGTTGTGGAGGATGTTGAAGAGCACCTGCTCGATCTGGTGCGGCTCGCCGGCCGCCAGCAGTGGCTCGTCCACGAACATGCCGCGGGTGACGATGCCGTGGGAGGCGATCTGGGCGCTGAGGCGGGCGAGCGCGTCGCGCGCCACGGCGCCCGCATCCACCGGCTGGGGCCTGAGCGCCTGGGGGCGGGCGAACAGGCGCAGCTGCTGCACGATCGCCGCAGCGCGCAGGGCGGCGCGCTCGATGTTGAGGATATCCTCGCGCGTGCGCTCGGGCAGCTCCTCCAGCAACTGGAGTTGGGCCAGGCCGAGGATCACTGCCAGCGGGTTGTTTAGCTCGTGCGCCGCGCCGGCCACCAGCCGCCCGAGCGCCGAGAGCTTCTCGCTCTGGCGGATGTGGGCCTCCAGCCGCCGCAGCTCGGTGATGTCCTTGACGATCACCAGCACCTCGCCGTAGCCGGGGATGAGATCGGCTGAGATCAGCGCGCTGAAGCGGCCACCGTCGGCGCGCAGCAGTTCCATCTCGAAGCGCTGCGGCTCCCCCGCCAGCACGGCCTGCCAGCGCCGGCGCAACTCGTCGTGGTGCTCCGGCGGGCAAAAGCGCAGGAAGGTCTGGCCATCGAGAGTGGCGACGTCGTAGCCGTGGTGGGCGAGCGGCGCCGGGTTGAGCGGCCGCACGGCCATGTCCGGCCGGCAGACGAGCATGGCGTCGGGCGCGTTCTGGATGATGACGTCCAGGTAATGGCGGGTGGCCTCGGCCTCGCGGTAGAGGCGGGCGCTGGCGGCATATTGGTCCTCCATACGCCGCCGCAGGTCGATCTGCGCCAGCGCGCCGCCGATCTGGTGGGCGAAGGCCTCGATGAACGGCGCGTCGTCCTGGTCCAGCAACTGGCCCCACACCACCAGCACACCACGCAGCACATCCGCCACCACCAGCGGCGCGAAGATGTAGCCGCGCAGCCCGATCAGGCGTTGGCTGGTATGGAGCACGCGCACGGCCGCCGGCGGGTAGATCGCCTGGATGAGATCCAGCGCGTCCGGGTGGTAGAGGGCGCGCTGGCCGGAGAGCACCTCGTCCAGCAGCGGGGCGTCCACCGGGCAGACCACGTCCGGCGCGCCCCCAGCGGCGCTCAAGAACTGGGTGAACGCCAGGGAGGAGGCGCTGTAGGTCAGGCGCAGCGCCGCGCCCCCTGCGTCGAGCGTAAGCACCAGCATGCCGAAGCCGAGTCGCCGGAGCGTCTCGGCCACCTGGTCGTACACCTCGTGCGGCGTCGGGGCGTGGAGCAGGCGCGGCGCCAGCAGGTTGCACTCGAGGATGAGTTGGCTGCGGCGGTGGGCGAGCGAGTGCGGATAGATCACAGCCGTCACCAGCGGCACGCCGAGGTCCAGCACCGGCCGCAACTCGACCTCGACCTGCTGCGGCTGGCTGTTGCACACCAAGTGGAGACGGGCCAGGGCCGGCTCGCCCCAGCCCACCGCCTGCGCCAGCAACTGCCGCAGCCGCGGCCGGTCCGCCGGGGCCACGTAGGCCTCAAAGGGCCGGGAGCTCTCCGGGGTGGCGCCGCACATGGCCTGCGCCGGCTCGCTCATGGCGAGGATACGCCCCTCCGGCGTGAGGAGCGCCACCAGCCAGGCGGTGGTGGCGACGATCTGACGATACTCGGCGAGCGGGTGCTGCCCGTCCGGCGCTGGATCCAACATGGCGGCGATGTCCTTCAGCATGCGTAGGCCATATTGTACCACCGCCGCAGCGATGGTAGAATGGCGGGCCGGGCGTGAGGACAGGGCGTATGCGTTCTTTGCGCGGCACCACGCCCGGCCCGTGAACGGGCCGGCTATCCGTCGCGCAGGCGGGCTTGGCAGGGGCTAGCCCGCGGCGGGGTGCCCGCTGGGCCCCGCCGGGCGTGGGACGGCCCCATAGGCCCACGTAGGTCGTACACGTTTATCACCGGCCGGGCGCTGCCGGGCGTGGCGAGAACGCATACGCCCTACAGCGAGGTGCAACATGGTTGATCGCTGGGAGCGCGCGCATCGTGCGCGCAAGCGGGCGGGACGCCCGCGCTCCCGGCATGCTGGAGCGCGCGCATCGTGCGCGCAAGCGGGCGGGACGCCCGCGCTCCCGGCATGCGGCTGGTTCAATGGTTCTGCACGTCGCTGTAGGGCGGAGGAGGCGTGGCGGGGGCACACCCCCTCCCCACACCCCACAGAGGATCCGGGGGCCACCGGCCGCGCGCTCCCCGCGGAGCGGCGCCGACTGCGGAAGTCGTAAGGAACAATAGTATGGACCACCCACGGAGCGACCCCTGGGGCGAGCGGCTGAGCGAGGAGGAGCGCGCGCTGCTGGCGCCGTTCGTCACCGACCTGGACGCGCCGGTGTTCGGCCTGCGCAACCTGCCGGAGGTGGTGAAGGGAGCACTCTTCTCGCGCTACAGCCGCTCGGACAAAAGCCTGCGCCGCATCCTGCTGGACGAGTTCATCCAGGCGCCGGAGTCCGGCTTCCAGGCGATCGTGGGCGGGGCGGCCGGCAGCGACGCCGCCGGGCAGCTCGTGGCGGTGCGGCAGGCCGAGGCGTTCTACGAGCGGGTGCTGGTGGGCTACGGCGACGACTCGGTGGCCGAGTTGGGCGGGGCGCACATCGCCTGTGAGAGGGTAAGCAACGTGGCCGCCAAGGCGCTGGAGGACAGCCGGCTGGGCATCAGCCCGCTGGAGAAGTCCACCCGCTACGTGGTGTTCAACCGCAAGGTGGACGGACGCTACCGCTACCTGCGCGAGCCGGCCATCATGGCCTCGCCGCACGGTACCCGCTACGAGGCGGCGCTGGACGGGCTGTTCGACGCTTACACGGCGCTGCTGGAGCCGGTGATCGCCTACGTGCGAGCGCGCACCCCGCGCGCGGCGGGCGTCTCCGAGCGGGCCTACGCCAGCGCCACGCGCGCCAAGGCATGCGACCTGTTGCGGGGCCTGCTGCCCATGGCGGCGCTCACCAACGTCGGGCTGTTCGGCAATGGGCGGGCCTTCGAGTACCTGCTCACCCGGCTGTACGCCGCGCCGCTGGCCGAGCTGCGCGAGCTGGCCTCCGCCATGCAACACGCGCTGGACGACCTGATCCCCTCGTTCGTCAAGCGGGCCAAGAGCGAGCGCGGCCGGGCGCACCAGGAATATCTTCGCTCGACCCGGAACGCGGTGGCGGCTCTGATTGAAGATTGCAGATTGAAGATAGAAAATGACGCATTGCCTTCAGCGAAGCTCTCTGAGCAATCGTCAAGCTTCAATCGTCAATCTGTTATGTTGGTAGACTACGACCCGGACGCCGAGCTGAAGGTGGCGGCGGCGATCCTCTACCAGCACACCGATGCGCCGCTGGCGGAGGCCCGTACCATCGCGGAGCGCATGTCCGCCGAGGAGCGGCTGGCGCTCATCCGGGCCTACGTCGGCGAGCGAGCGGTGCGTTTCCACCGGCCGGGGCGGGCCTTCGAGGAGCCGTACTACACCTTCGACCTGCTGGCAGACATCGGGGCCTACCGGGATCTGCAGCGTCACCGGGTGCTGACGCAGGAGCGCCAGCGCTTCGGCGTGCTGCACGGCTACGTCACGCCCCCCGAGCTGGTGGAGGCAGGGCTGGCCGGCGCGTACGCCCGCGCGCTGGAGGCGGCGGCCGTCGTGTGCCAGGCGATCGCGGCCGACATGCCGGAGGAGGCGCAGTACGCCGTGCCGCTGGCCTTCCGGGTGCGCTGGCGCGTGCGTCTGAACCTGCGCGAGATCTACCACCTGGCCGAGCTCCGCAGCGCGCCGCAGGGCCACCCGAGCTACCGCCGCATCGCCCAGGAGATCTACCGCCAGGTGGCCGCCGTCCACCCCACGCTCGCCGAGGGCATGCGCTTCGTGGACATGGGGGACTATGAGCTGGAGCGGCTGGACGCGGAGCGCCGGCTGGACGCGAAGATCGAGCGGCTGCGGGAGGGCGGCCCATGACCCCACGCCTGCTGGCCATCGACCGGCTCGAAACACCGATCGGCGCGCTGCTGATGGTGGTGGACGAGGAGCAGCTATGCGCGCTGGAGTTCGCCGAGCACGAGGGGCGCCTGCTGCGGCAATTGGAGCGGCGCTACGGGGCGGTGCGCCTCGCGCCGGAGGTCAACCCGTGCGGCTTCGCCGACCGACTGCGGGCCTACTTCGCGGGGGAGCTGCGCAGCCTGGACGCGATCCCGGTGCACACCGGCGGCACGCCGTTCCAGCGGCGGGTGTGGCAGGCGCTGCGCGGCATCCCGCCGGGCGAGACGCGCACCTACGGCGCGCTGGCGGCGCAGCTCGCTATGCCTGCCGCCGCCCGCGCGGTGGGCGCTGCCAACGGCCAGAACCCGGTGTCGATCGTCGTGCCCTGCCACCGGCTGATCGGCGCGGGCGCCGCGCTCGTCAAGTACGGCGGCCTGGAGCGCAAGGCCTGGCTGCTGCGGCATGAGGGATTGCAGTGGGCAGGGTGCAGGGAGGGCTTCGCCCTCCCTGGCCCTCCCTGTTCATACTAGAACGGTTCGATCGGCGGCAGTCGCATGGTCATGGCCTCGATCCACACCACCGCACTGATCCACAGCACGTAGCCGGCCATCCCCAGCACCAGCAGGCGCCCGGCAGGGCCACGCCGCCAGAGCCAGCGCACGGCAGGTGCGGCTGCGGCGGCGACGACCCAGGCCGAGAACATGAGCCAGCGGGTGGTGATCGACGAGTGCGTGATGAGCGGTAGCAGCGCCTGCGACAGGCTGGAGAGCGCGGTGGCGAGCATGAGGACGGGCAGCGCGCCGCGCCCGGCCGGCCCGCGCGCCAGCAGCAGCGCCCCCGGCAGCGCCAGCAGCACCGGGAAGAAGCCGAAGTGCTCGATCAGCCCGCCCTGCCACAGCACCGCGAGGGTCTCGGCGGGGGGGATGGGCCGCTTGCCGGTGAAGTCCGCCATGCCCTCGGCGGCGATCCCCTGAAGCACCGATACGAACTGCGGCAGCCGCACGCTATAGTAGGCCAGGAAGACGAAGGCCGCCGCCAGCGCGCCGGCCGCCAGCAGGTCCAGCACGGCGTGGCGCTCCTCGGCAGTGCGGGCGCGCTGCCACAGCAGCGGTAGCAGCAACACGGCGAAGATCGCCAGGTTGATGAAGGTGCCGATGTGGCCGAGCGCCACCTGCGCCAGCAGCAGGACGATCCCCCACCAGGTGAGCCGTTCGCCATAGCGCGGCCAGGATGCGGCCAGCAACACCATGAGCGCCAGCTGGTACCACTGTGTCGAGACGTGGCTGAAGAACGCGAACCAGGCGGTCATCGCGCCGCCGGCCGTGAGGGCGTAGAGCGCGGCGGCCAGCAGCCCCAGGCGCGGGCTGCCGGCGGCACGCGCCAGCAGGGCGTACATTAGCAGCGCGCCGCTGGCCTCGAAGGCACCGGACAGCAGCGGGAAGAGGTCGCGGATGCCGATGCCGCTCAGGGTGAGCGGCGCGGCCAGGATGTAGAGACCGGTAGGGAACGGGAAGGGCAGGCCGCGGTGCTGAGCGTCGATGAAGTGCTGGCCGCGCACCAGCGCGCCGAAGCGGTTGAGGTGCAGCTGCAGATCGCCGGGCATCGAGTCCGGGTAGAGCCGCGCGCTGTACTTGAGCGCGAAGCCCACCACGACCAGTAGCAGCAGCCAGCGCAGCACGCCCTCCGGCGCTGGCGCGCCCAGGCGTAGCAGCAGAGGCGGCGCCAGCCACAGGCCGAGCGCGCCGCTCGCCAGGCCGATCAGCGCGGCCTGCACGGACCAGACGGCGCCGAAGGCGAGCCGGCCGGGGTCCACCACGGCCATGAGCGGGATGGCGAGCGCCAGCGGCAGCAGCAGGTGCAGCGCAGCGCGGGCGGGGAAACCGATCAGCCGTGCGAGCGGCCAGAGCAGCAGCAGCGCGAGCGGG
This sequence comes from Roseiflexaceae bacterium, assembly GCA_035559635.1. Lineage (GTDB taxonomy): Bacteria > Chloroflexota > Chloroflexia > Chloroflexales > Roseiflexaceae > CALJIC01. Next base: position 2,239 of record DATMBA010000524.1, on the reverse strand, counting down.
TAGCATGTGACCACGCCCAGGTCCGGCGGGGTGAGGCCACGCGAGCGTGTGCTCTCGGCGCGGACGCGGCCGATCGCCACCCCCAACTCGTCGCGGCTGTCGCCCGGCGGCTGCCAGGTGGCCGTCTCCAGGCGCAGGCGCAGCGCGCCGTCCGGCAGGGCCTGGGGCGGCAGGTAGAGGTGGTAGGTGGCGGCCTCGCGGCGCAGCGTGAAGCGTATCGGCGCGGCGGCGCCCGGGTGGAGTGTGAGGCGCGTCGGCGGCGCCGCAGGGTCGCGGTTGGCACGGTGCGAGACGATCTCCAGCGCCAGGAGCAACTCGCGGCGGCCAGCGCCGGGCAGGGTGATGGTTGCCGCCTCGCCCCGTGTCCAGCGGAACATGCCGTCCGGCCACTGACCCTCGGGGGTGTAGAAACTGGCGATGAAGGGCCGGTCGCTGTGTGGGCCGCGCTCGACGCCCACGTGGAAGCGGTAGGCGAGCGGCCATTGGGCGGCGAGCAGCAACAGCAGCGCGCAGAGCGCGGCCAGGGCCGGCGGGCGCCAGTCCAGCACGGCGGCGCGGGCGGCGGCGAGCCGGCGGGGGAGATCGAGAGTCTGGACCATACGGGGGCGAATGATACCATATCGCGCCCGCAGCGCAGTGGGCCACGGGGCACCTTCGGGGTGGTCCCCCATGGCCCGCCACTATGCGGTCGCTGCAGCGCCGCGCGCCATGGCGTGCAGCGTGGGCGGGCGCAGCCCTTCTCCGGCGTACGCACTGCCGCTTCGTCCCCCTGCAGGAGCAGATGGTACGCCAGGTTGCTGACTACTGGCTACTGAATCCGCACGAGATCCGGGTTATCGCACGGGCGGCGCCCGACCTTCGCCATATCGTACCACTCGCCGTGGATCTTGACACGCACCACGTCGGCGGTGAAGTCGTTGTTGGTGCCGTCGCGGTCCGAGTTGGAGAAGAGCGACGAGCCGACGCCGTAGATGTCCGCCGGGACGCCCAACTCCTCGAAGTGGCGGATCTTCTCCGCGTCGAAGCCACCGGTGACGACGATCTTGACATCGCGGCACCACTGGCGGGCGCGCGCCTCCCAGTCCGGCGGCAGATCCCAGCGCATCCAGGCCTCGTCGATCGCCTGGCGTAGCGCGAAGACCAGGCGCGGGTTGACCCCCAGGTCCAGCTTCTTGTCGCCCAGCGGCGGCACGCAGACGTCCCGCAGCGTGCCGCTGGTGTCCGGTCGCACGCCGTAGAGCTTGTAGCGGAGCGCCTCCCTGGCCTGCCCGGCGTCCACCAACTCGCGGTAGCGGGCGAACATGGCATCCATCACCGCCAGGGACGCGCCGACGCAATCGTTGTCGAAATCCACCAGCGCCACGCGCGGCACCGCGAGCGGGCGGGTCTCGGCGAAGGCCAGCATGCACTCCACCAGGTCACCGAGGAAGGTGGCGATGGCGGCGTGGGCGATCGTGCCACCGCCCAGGCCACCCCACCAGTCGCCCTGCGCGTCGGTGGAGATCACCGGGCGCACTTGGCGGCCGTAGTCCATGTTGTAGCGCTGGACGGCGATGTTGTAGGCGTAGCCGTCTGCTGCCTGGACCTCGTGGGCGTCGAAGCGAGCCGGGAAGAAGAGCACCGGCTTGCCGCGCGCGGCCACCAGCACGTTGTAGACGTTGGTGGCGATGCGGGTGGCGCGGGTGAGCGCGCCGAGGGTGGGGGTCTCCAGCAGCGCGATGTCGCGGTAGCGGCCGCGCACCCGCAGCACCGGCTGCACCTCGCGTGGGTCGCCGTCGTAACGGACGAGCACGCCATCATGCACGGCCTCGACCTCCAGATGCTCGTAGGTGTTGACGAAGGCGCCGCGCTCGTCGTAGTAGCCGGTGCAGAGCTGCAGCATGGCCAGCGCCTTGTCCACCCCCGCCACCACCGAGAAGGGCCGGCGGCGGGTGAACCACTGCATCTCCACCTCCAGGTTGCCGATGTCCACGTCGCTGGGGTCGATGCCGAGGGCGGCCATGCGCGCCGAGCGCCCGCCGAAGCGGTAGCCGCCGCGCGCCAGCGCCGTGAGCATGCCGACGATGTTCTCGAAGTATTTGTCCGAGTACCAGCCGGCCCGCATGCGCTCGGCGTCCAGCTTGAAGGTCTCGTCGGTGAGGCGGCGGTTGTCGAAGATGCTCATGATGCCCCCCTGCGCTCGAATTATTGTGAAACTGACACTATTATATGGCGCGGAGGGGCGTTTGTCAAGCGGGGC
>DATMBA010000523.1:0-10189 GCA_035559635.1 Roseiflexaceae bacterium | reverse complement strand
CCCGAAAAAGCATTGCTCTGGGGGCCGCAGGCCCTCACACCCCCGTGCGCGCACCCTGCGGGAACGCCTGCGGCGTGCGCGTGAACGGTCACGTCCACGCGCACCTTGTCTAACGACATGCTGACGGCTTCTTCATCGGTTCTTTATCGGCGGGCTGGTAGGCTGGTGACGTTCGATGGACGGCCGCACCCGTCACGGCTCGGCACTGTGATCTCACACCTGCGGGCGCATGGCTCCCGCACGCCATAAGCCCGTTTCAGACAGACCTTCAGCCTTCAGCCCTCAGCGTTCGAGGAGGTTCTATGCCGCAGCGGTCCCGTTCACTGCTCACCCTTCTGTCCCTCCTGCTGGCCCTCGCCGGATGCGGCGGCCCCGCCGCGCCGCCCATGCCCTCCGCCGCCCCTGCCGCGGCGGATACCCCCGCGCCAGACGGCACGGCGCAGCCGGTGACGATCGGCTTCGCCGCGCCGGAGTTCGAGCGCGCCGGCTACCAGCCGCTGATCGACGCCTTCAACGCCGAGAACCCCGACGTCCAGGTGCGCTTCATCGCGCTCGACGAGGTCGCGCCCCCGGAGGGCGACAGCTTCGACCCGGCTGCGGTGCTGCGCAAGACGGTGAGCGCCGCCGACACCGCCGCGCCGTTCTTCGTGCGCCCCGAGGACGCCAGCGGGCTGCTGCTCGACCTCGCGCCGCTCATGGACGCCGACCCGTCCTTCGACCGCTCGGATTTCTACCCCGGCGCGCTCGAGACCCTGGCGCTGGACGGCGCCATCTACCTGCTGCCGCGTACCATCAGCATCCCGCTGATAGCGTACAACCGCGACCTGTGGGCCGCAGCCGGTGTGCCGCCGCCCACCCCCGGCTGGACCTGGGAGGATCTGGTGGCGGCCGCCGAGCGCCTGGCGGTGAAGCGCGGCGACGAGGTGGATACCTACGGCTTCGTCGCGCCCGGCGCTGGCTTCTCCACGCTACTGGCGCTGCTGGCAGCCGCCGGTGACCCGCTGGCCGGTGCGGACACCGCAGGCGCGCGGCTGGACCGTCCGGAGGTGGGCGCGGCGCTGCGCAGGGTGGCCGACCTGGCGGAGAAGGGCGCCATCTTCGCCCCCGGCGAGGACAGCCCCGCGGTGTTCCAGCAGGTGCAGGAGTTGATCCGCGGCGGTCGCGCGGCTATGTGGCCGGATGGCATGCTGGTGACCCGGCCTGGCAGTGAGGCTCCGCCAGTGAACGCCGGCCTGGCCCCGCTGCCTAGCCCCACGCCAGCCTCCGAGGGCGGCCCCGAGGCCAGCGGCTACGTGATCAGCGCCGGCACGCAGCACCCGCGCGAGGCCTGGCGCTGGCTCTCCTATCTGAGCCGCCAGGAGGTGCGCCGGCCGCAGGGGATCGTGATGATCGGCGGCGGGCGCACCCTGCCGGCGCGCATGTCGATCGCCGAACAGAGCGGTTTCTGGAAGGACCTGGACGCCGAGGCGACTGCCGCGATCGAGGCGGCCATCGCGCGGCGGGCCGGGACACGCCCACCGGACCGGGAGGCGCAGGCGGCACGCCAGGCGCTGAGCGAGGCGCTCGCGCGCGTACTGCAGGGCGAGGAGCCAGCGGCCGCGCTCACGGAGGTCCAGGCGCTGCTCGAGCAGCGCCTGGCCGAGGCCGCGCCCACCGCCACCCCCGCCGGCCCGCTGACGGTCGCCACCCCTGAGCCGGACGCCGCGCCGGCCGGCGCCACCAGCGTGACGTTCCGCGCGCCGGGGTTCGACCCCGCCCGGCTGCGGCAGCTCGCCCGTGCCTTCAGCCAGGAGAACCCCGCCGTGTATGTGGATGTGCAGGGTGGCTTCATCGAGAGCGGGCTAGACCTGGCGCGCCTGGCGCAACAGGCCGATTGCTTCATGCTGCCCGGCTCGCCGCGCGCCTCCGACCCGCTCACCGCCACACTCGACCTGCGCCCGTTGATCGACGCCGACGCATCCTTCGCCGCCGCCGACTACCCGCCGGCGCTGCTGGCGCCCTTCGAGCGCGGCGGCGCGCTGCGCGGCCTGCCCTACGGCGCCACGCTGCGGGCGGTGACCTACAACCAAGACGCCTTCCAGGCCGCCGGGCTGGAGCCGCCGCGCGCCGACTGGACGCTGGCGGACTTCCTGCAGGCCGCGCAGACCCTGACCACCGGCACGGACGAGCGCGAGCGCACCTACGGCTTCGCCTCGAACGGCGTGCAGGCCGACGACCTGCGCTTCTTCCTGGACCGTATGGGCGCGCGCCTGGCCGCAGGCAGCGGCGACACGCTGCGCCCGACACTCACCGACCAGCGGGTGGTGGACGCGGCGCGCTTCTACATCGACCTGCTGCGCAACACCTCGCCGCACACCAGGCTGGTGGGGTACGACCGCGACGAGCCGCTGGCGAACGGCCTGACGTTCGAGTTGGTGGAGCAGGGGCGGGTTGGCATGTGGTTCGACTTCGGCCTGGGCCTGGTCCGCGTCGTGATCGGGGGGCCGGAGCGCCGGCCGTTCACGCGGGCGATCGCCCCGCCACCGCTGGGCGGGGACGCGGCTACGCCGAACGACGTGCGGGTGAGCGGCATGTACATCGCGGCGGGCGCGCAGGCGCCGGAGGCCTGCTGGGCCTGGCTGCGCTACCTGAGCCGCGACACCTCGCTGCTGGACGGGGCATTCCCCGCGCGCCGCTCGCTGGCCGAGTCGCCCGAGTTCCTGGCCAGAGCGCAGCCTGGCGCCGCCGAAGTATACGCCGCCTACCGCGCCGCGCTGGACCGCCCGCCCGCCAGCAGCGGCGAGAACCCCGAGGCACAGATCGACCCATACTGGTTCTTCCGCGCGGTGGATCGGGCCATCCAGGGCGGCAACCTGGAGCAGGAGTTGGCCGAGGCCCAGCGGCTCACCGAGCAGCACCTGGACTGTGTGCGCGACGGCGGGGGCCGCGCCGAGTGCGCCCAGGCCGTGGACCCGGAGTACGGCGGGTTCGCCTCGGACGGCTGATTGGCGGGCGATGTGGCACGGGCGCGACGAGCGCACAGCGCAGCGCATTTACGTGGCATCCAGCGTCTCGAGGAACGCGCCCAACGCGCCGTTGAAGTAGACGTGCACCACCTGGTTGTGCGTGATGCGGGCCACCGCGTCGAAGACCTCATCGTCGTCGGCGCTGTGTACCACCAGCATCCCGCGCTCGGGCGCGAACTCGTCCTCGCCGGGGGGGATGACGAACGCCAGCCACTCGTTGGGGTAGCGCGCCTCCACCGCCGCGATCGGCTCGACGCGCCCCTTCTCCTCCATGCCGGTGTACGGGCAGCCGCAGTCGCAGTCCACCCCGCACCCCTCGTGCGTGCCGCAGGAGAGCTTGGTGCCACCGTGCTCGGCGGATGTCAGATTGATCATTACCGGCATCGCAGTGCCCAAGTTCTATCGTTCAAATACGGGAGGCGTGGAGAGCGAAGCCCTCCACATCTTCCCGCGGTGGGGGTGTGGGAGTGGCCCCCGCACCCCCAGCCCGAGAGGTGTCAGGGGAGGGCGAAGCCCCTCCGCGCCTCCCCAGACGGTCAAGCTGGCAGCCGCGCAGCGAAACCATGTCTAAATATGGATCGCGGCCCCTTCCGCCGCCGCGTGCGCCGCCTCACCGATCGCCTCGTAGAGCGTCGGGTGGGCGTGGACGGTGCGCATCAGAGACTCGGCGGTGGCCTCGTGAGAGAGCGCCAGGCCGCCCTCGGCGATCAGCTCGGTGACGCGCGGGCCGATCATGTGCACCCCCAGCACCTCATCGTACTTCTTCTCGGCCACGATCTTGATGAAGCCGACGCGCTGGCCGAGGATGGTGGCCTTGCCGTTGGCGCTGAACGGGAACTTGCCGGTCTTCACGTCGTAGCCCTGCTCGCGCGCGCGCGCCTCCGTCAGACCCACGCTGGCGATCTCCGGCGAGCAGTAGGTGCAGGCCGGGATGGTGTGATAGGCCAGCGGGCGCGGGTGGTGGCCAGCGATCGCCTCGGCCGCCAGGATGCCCTCGGCGCTGGCCTTGTGCGCCAGCCAGGGCGTGGTGAGCGCGCAGTCGCCGATCGCGTACACCCCCTCGGCCGTGGTGCGCTGCAGCTGGTCCACCTTGACGAAGCCGCGCTGATCCAGCTCGACGCCGCGCTCCGCAAGCCCTAGCTCCTGCGTGTTGGGCGCGATGCCGATCCCCAGCAGCGCCCGCTCGGCCTTGAGCGTGTGCTCCTTGCCGTCCGCGTCCGTGACCTGCGCCGTGACCTCGTCCCCCTCGGCCTTGAGCGCGGTGAGCTTGGCGCCGGGCATGAGCTTGATGCCGCGCCGCTGGAACTGGCGCGTCAGCTCGGCGCTGACCTCCTCGTCCTCGGCGGGCACGATGCGCGGCAGCGCCTCGATCAGCGTCACCTCGGCGCCGAACGAGCGGAACATCGAGGCGAACTCGCAGCCGATCGCGCTGGCGCCGACGATCAGGATCGACGTCGGCAGCGCCGTGAGCGAGAGCGCCTGGTAGGAGTTGATGATCCGCTCGCCGTCGAACACCGCGCCGATCTGCGGCAGCTCGCGCGGGCGCGCCCCGGTGGCGATCACCACGTTCTTCGCCGCCAGCTCGGTGGCCTTGCCGTCTGCGCCAGTCACCTGCACCCGCCCGCGGTCGATGAGGCGCGCAGCGCCCATGTGGACATCGATCTTGTTCTTCTTCATCAAGAAGCCGACGCCGCCGGTCATCTGCTTGACCACCGCGTCCTTGTTGCGCAGCACACCCTCCCAGTCCACTGAGACGTCCTTGATCACCACGCCGAAGCGCTTGGCCTCGTGGGCCTCGTCCACCAGCTCGGCGGAGTGCAGCATGGCCTTGGTGGGGATGCAGCCGACGTTAAGGCACACGCCGCCCAGGTACTGGCGCTCGACCACGGCGGTGCGCAGGCCGAGCTGCGCGGCGCGGATGGCGGCGACGTAGCCGCCTGGCCCGGCGCCGACCACGACGACGTCGTAGGCAGTATCAGTCACGGGGATACCTTTCTTGCAACGCCTGTCCGCGTGCTATTGTACCACGCCGCCGCCCGAGGTGGGCCGCGCGGGCGATTCGTAGCGGCGCAGCAGGCGCACCACGGCATCCCGGTGGGGCGGCCTGGCGCCTACGCCACGCGGATGGCCATGTCCGCCTGCCGCCGGCGCGACATCGTGGCGCGGCGTGCTACCCTTGCTCGCGCCGGCGCCATCCGATCGGCCGGTTCCCGATGCATAGTACCTTCCCGGCGCTGCCGATGCTGAGGATGCTGCCGGCGCTGCCGATGCTGAGGATGCTGCCGATGCTGTTGATGCTCAGCACGCTCAGCGCGCTCCACATGCTCAGGATGCTTCGGGCGCTGGCGTGGCTCCATAGGCTCTGCCCGCGGCTATCGGCTGATGGCATCTCGGTGGTCATAGTTGGTGGCCCTCCCACACCCCTCACATGGAATCGCCGTGGGCCGACTCCTCCATGAGCGCGAGCTGGCGGGCCACCTCCTCCACCGCGATGCGCTGCTTGCGGTACAGGTCGCTCTCGCTCATCGCCAGCCGCTCGGCCGTGTCCCGGATGCGCTTGCCTTGCAAGAAGCGCAGCTCCAGGATGTTGTACATCAGCCACTCCTGGGCCGAGGGGTCGAGTTGCTCGTCCGGGCGCAGGTTCTCGATCGCCTGGCGCAGCACCGCCTGCAGCGCGCGCGTGGGGCTGCCGCCCTGCTCGGCCAGCGTGCGGCGCACCGTGCGCAGCCCGAGCAGCGGGCTATCCGAGAGCTTGGGGCCGCCCCAGTAGTGCGCCAGCGCGTCCTTCACCAACTGCGGGAACTCCGGCAGCAGCGCCACCTCGGTCTCCAGCGTCTCGAGCGAGGCCGGGGTGGCCTGCTCGAGCTTGCTGCTGAGCGCCTGCAGCGACTGCATCTCCGGCCCCATGCCGCGCAGCGCCGCGAACAGCCGCTGCTGGATCTGCACCGTCTCCAGCGCCAGCTCCATGCGGTGCGCCAGCGCCCCGATCAGCCGCCGCGCGTCAGCGCCGAGCGCGGTGTGCGGGTAAGCCACCCCCAACGCGCCCAGGAAGTCCCCGCCGGGGCTGCGCAGCCCCAGCAGGCTGAAGCCGTCGCAGGGGATGAACGCCTCGGGCGGCGGCGTGTCGCTCACCTCGCGCGGCGTGGCGGCCATCACGCGCGGCATCACCTCGGAGAGCGGGTGCTCGGCCACGAAGCGCTTCACCGCCCGGCGCGAGCCGACGATCGTCTTCACCGTGAAGCCGCCGCGCTCGTCCGGCGCCGCCACGAAGCCTGTGTCCACCCGCAACGCGCCGCACACCACTACCAGCGTGTTCTCCAGCAGGCTGCGCAGGTCGGTCTGTGTGAAGGTGCTGCGCGGCAGCGCCCGCAGGTAGTCGATCTCGGCGTGGTCCTGGGTGAAGACCAGCGCATCGAGATAGGGCTTCAGGCGGCTGACGAAGATCGGCATCAGCACGGTCATGATCATCACGCCGATCGTCAGGAGCGTCTCGGGCGGCAGGCCCACCGCGCGGGCGATCGGCGGGACGGCTCGCAGGAAGAGGGCGATCGTCACGCCGACGAAGGGGCCGTACAGCCCCCAGCGCAGGAAGTCCTGCTTGATCAGGCGGTCCGGCAGCGGCAAGCCCTGGAAGGCCACGCTGTAGACCATCACCACCATCATCACCACCACCGCGGCGTTGCCGAGGGTGTTGAGCAGCAGCACGAGCGCGGCCGGCACCGGCGGCTGCGGCCCGGAGACCACCAGATAGGGGAACACGGCCAGGCCGGGGCCGAGGAAGGTGGTGGCCAGGTAGGTGAGGCGCCGCCTGAGGGTAGGGGTGAGGGCCTGGTGTCGCACGCGCAGGGCGGCCAGCAGGCCGAGTCCGCAGGCGAGGGCGAAGGCGAGGGCGAAGAGCCAGAACAGCGGTCCGGCGCGCAGTTGGGCCACCACGCCGCGCGGCCCGCTCCCGCGCACCAGCAGGTCGGCGCTGAAGGCCAGCGCAAAGAAGGCCGCGCTCAGCACATAGGCGCCCACCACCAGCCAGCGCCGCCGCCGGTCCGCCGCGCCGCCGTAAGCCAGCAGCCCGTCCGCCAGGTGGATGTAGCCGGCCGGCACGAGCACGATGCCGAGCCACTGGGCGCGCAGCAGGAACTCGACGGTGCTGTCACGTTGGGCCTGGCCGATCAGCACATCCCCGCCGAACACCACCACCACGCCGAATAGCAGCACGCACAGCGCGCGGGCGATCGGCGTGGAGCGGTTCTGCAGCGCGATATAGGCCAGCAGCGCGAAGGTTACGATCAGCACCGCCGCGGCGAGCAGGTCGTTGAGCGCGACGAGGATGGTTGTAAGGGGGGAGAAGCCGTCCATCGAGGGCGCCAGCCACACTGAGAGTGTTCCCTATGAGGGATTATAGCACAGCGCGCCTGGGGGCCCTGCGCACTCAGGTGCGCGGCCGATTGCAGATTGCAGATTCTCATCCCACCGGCGACGACAGGGTCGTAGGGGCTCGCACAGCCCAGTGGGCTGTCACCATAACGGTGAGGGATGGGGTTTCAGGGGAGGGCCACAGGCCCTCCCCTGGCCCCTCCCCGCTCCATCAACACCAAGGTGACAAGCCACTAGGTAATCTTCAATCAGTCCCGAGCTTCGCCAGTTCCTCCGGGAGTTTCAGGCCGGGGACCTGCCCGGCGGACTGGGGCGCGGTGAGGTTGTGGTTGAGGATGCTGCGCTGCAGGTCCTCCAGGCGGCGGCGGTACTCGGCGCGCAGCTTGGCGCGGCTCGCCCTGTCCAGGCGCGGCCAGCGGGCGTTGGCCTGCGCCAGCCAGCCTGCCAGCTCGCTGCGTTCCTGCTCGATCGCCCGGCGCGCCTCGACCCACGGCGGGGCGAAGCCGGCGTTCTTGAGCATGCGGAAGCCGGCGCGCAGCTCGGGCGGCACATGCGCCTCCTCCGCCTCCTGCTCCAGCGGGCGCCCCTGCCCCGGCAAGTTGTCGAAGGCGCCCTCGGCGCGCGCCTTGTCCAGCAGTTGATCGACGACGCTCTCGAAATTGCGCGCCGTCACCGCCCGCCGCAGCGGGTGGTCGTCGTCGCGCTCGCGCTCCTCGCGTTTCTTGGTCATCGGCACGCGCTCCTGCTCACTTCACTTATTGTGTATTTTATCACAATAAGAGGTGGTGTCAACCCAGTATCCAAGAGGAAGGGCAGGGAGAAGGAGGGCTACGCCCTCCCTGCAACCCGCCCATTTCCGCTGGCGGGGGCACAGGGAGTGGGAGGGCCGCAGGCCCCCAAACAGAGTCTTCGCACATCTGTTTCGAAGGGGCTTCGCCCCTCCCAACCTCCTCGTGGGGATGCGTGAGGGGGTTCACCCCTCATACATCCCCCGCCGCGCAGCAGCGGGCCGGCGGGGGAGATGCGGGGCCGCAGGCCCCTGCGCCTCCAGCCGGGAGGCTTTTCCAACAAGCTCTAACATGCCTCTAGCGGCGCGCTAATGTGGCACAAGCGGCGCTGGGGTAGGATGGTGGAGAGCGTGAGGGAATGCTCCGCGCAATGTCTGAGAGGTGATCTGTGACCGTCGTAACGATCTCCACCCGGCGCCCTGCGCGGGCTTTGCTTCTGCCGGCCGCCCTTGTCGTCGCGTTGGCGCTGCTGGGGCTTGTCTATGCGCTTGGCGGCCCGCTGCCGGCGCTGCTGCTGGTGTTGCTGCTGCTGGCGCTGCTGCTGCTGGCGCCGCGCCTGGCGCGCGCCACACGGGCCCCGCGCGTGCGCCGCACGCCCATCTACACGCCGTGCGCCCAACGGGTGGTGGCGCTGGACGACGGCGCCGCGCTGCGGGCGATCGTCGCCCCGGTGTCGCAGACGGACGGGCAGCAGTTGGTGCTCACCGCGCGCGGCTACCTGTTGCTAGACGCCGACGGGCGCGTGATCTACCGCCTGAGCTGAAAGGCGAGTGGCGATGGGCTGATGGGCGCGAGGCCACTGGTCTCGCCCCAGCCCCTATCGCCTCGATGGTAAACCGGTTTGCCCGCTGCGCCGCCGTCGGGTACAATACACGGCCGGAGAGAGGCACATCATGACCGACCGGCCTGCGCTACATATCGTCTTCACCATGGACTGCGACGTGGTGGCGCTGAAGCGTTCCGCGCGCGACGTGCCGCACAGTTGGGAACAGAGCGCCCGCGCGATCGAAGGGTACTGCAACCGCCTGCTGGCCGCCGGATTCCCGCCGACGCTCTTCGTGTCCCACGAGGCCGCCGCCGAGCACACCCCGTTGCTGGAGGAGTTGGCGGGCCGCGGCGTGGAGCTGGGGTTGCTGCTCCACCCGCCCATGATGGAGCTTGGCCGCTTCAGCCGCAACCTCGGCGAGTATGACGCCGAGGAGCAGCGCCTGATCGCGGACTACGCCGCCGAGCGCTTCGCCGACGCGATCGGGGTGCGGCCGCGCTCGGTGCGCTCCGGCAAGCACTCCGCCAACGACGCGACGTTCAAGGTGCTCTACGACCTCGGCTTCCGCCAGGGATCGATCTCGCGCCCCGGTTGGGATGTCCCGCGCTTCGCCGCCCGCTGGCATGGTGCCCATCCCGACGCGCACTACGTACACCCCGCCGACCGCCTGCGGCCCGGCGATCTGCCGTTCTTCGAGCTGCCGCTCAGCACTGACCCGTCGCACCGCTTCCTGGACGGCATGCCGATCGAGTTGACGGTGGACTCCGGCGCGGTCGATGCGGTGCACCGGCCGGTGATCGAGGCGCGCCTGGCGGCCATGGAGGCCGGCGCGCTGGCCTTCCGCGCGCTGTGCCTCAGCACCAGCAGCCGGCCGGATTACTACGCCGATACCGACCAGCATACGCGCACGCTCGAGGCCCTGATCGACGAGCTCGGCGCGCTGTCCTCCCAGTATACGATCGTCCCGACCACCCTCGCTGGCGCACATGAGCGGTTCCGGCGTACCCGGATTGAAGATTGAAGATTGAAAATAGGCTCTGCAATCTGCAATCTCCAATCTGCAATCTCCAATCTGCAATCTCCAATCTGCAATCTCCAATCTGCAATCTCCAATCTGCAATTGACTACCGTACAGAAAACCTGTTCGCCTTGCGGTCCTGAAACGAGTACGTGCCGCAGCTGATAGGATTCCCAACGAGGTTCGCTACCAACGACTCGAAGGGAGGCCAACCATGCGCGACACGTACCGCCGGTATCGT
>DATMBA010000522.1:0-6981 GCA_035559635.1 Roseiflexaceae bacterium | reverse complement strand
TCCACGCCGAGCGTGTCCATCCCCGCGGCGCGGGCAGCCTCCAGCATGCGCGGGTCGCCGCTGATCACCTGGAGCTGCGGCGCGCCCTCGCCGAGCAGCACCCGCAGCACCCGGAAGCTGCGCGGCGAGCGGAACGCCGCGGCCCCTTCGGGGACCAGAAGCTGCACCGACGGGGCACCAGCCGCCCGCACCTTCTCCGCCACCGCGTCGAGCTGGTCCCCTGGGAGCACCGGCACCACGACCGAGGGCGCGGAGGAGGCCGTGACGGCGTTCAGGATCGAGCGGGGCGTGCTGCGTGTCGGCCTGTCGTCGGCCATGGCATTGGACCTCCAGGAGATCAGCAGATGCGACGCTCGTGTGCTGCGCGCACACTACCAGCGCAAACAAGGCGGGTTTCAGGGAGGATGTTGCCCTCCCTGGCCCTCCTCTCGCTTCGCGGGGGCACGCAGTCTCAGAGCTTGTTTGAAAGGCCTCCCGGCTGGGGGCGCGGGGGCCATAGGCCCCCGCCTCTCCTCCGCCCGCCACTGCGCGGCGGGCGAGGGATGGGTGAGGGGTGAAACTCCTCACGCTCCCCGTTTCAAACAGGCGCTCAGAGGGTAGTGTCGGGTGCGCCCGCGAACAACTCGGCCACCGGCACCGGCAGCGTCGGCAGGCAGGCGAACGTCACGGTCTCGCCCTCGCCAGCCACCACCGGCGCCATGAACCTGCCCGGCTCCTGCAAGGCGTAGCGGCTGAGCGTGCGCGTGCGCGGGTCGACGATCCCGTACTCGGGCACGCCGGTGTCATGGACAGAACCCTATCGATCACCTCGTACCGCATGCCGTCGTCCGGCAGGGTCTCCCAGTCCGCCTACGTCCAGCGGCCCTGTGGCGGACGGTGGACGGCGGGCGCGTCGGTTTGGGATGATCAACGCCGTCATCTCCCCTCCTGCTGCGCCAGCAGCGCGCCAACCTGCGCCAACGCCTCGTCCACCTTACTCGTGTCGCGCCCGCCGGCCTGCGCCATGTCCGGCCGACCGCCGCCGCTGCCGCCGACGATCGGCGCGAGCGCCTTCACCAGGTTGCCGGCGTGGTACGGCTTGCCGGCCAGATCGGGCGTGACCATGGCCAGGAGCTGGACCTTGTCGCCGAGCACCGCGCCGAGCACCACCACGCCCGAGCCGATCTTGTCGCGCAGCCAGTCGCCCATCTCGCGCAGGCGGGCCACGTCGGGCGCCTCGACGCGCGCCGCCAGGTACTGGAGGCCGTCCCGCCGTTGGACGCTGCCGAGCAGCCCCTCGAGCGCGCCGCGGGCCTGCCTGCCGCGCAGCTCGTCTAGCTCGCGTTGGCGCTGCCGCAGATCCGCGAGCAGCCCCTCGACGCGCTCCAGCAGCTGGGCGGGCGGCACGCCCAACCTGGCTGAAAGCTCGCGCACCAGCGCGGACTGCTCGCTGGCCCACTGCTCTGCGCCAGCGCCGGTGAGCGCCTCGATGCGGCGCACCCCGGCGGCCACGCTGCTCTCGCCAACGATGCGGAAGAAGCCGATCTCGCCGGTGCGGGCCACGTGCGTGCCGCCGCACAACTCGCGTGAGCACGCCGTCTCGTTCAACGGTTGAACGTTCGAACGTTCAACCTTGGCCGGGTCCTGCTCCTCGCCACACACCACAGTCACTACCCGCACCCGGTCACCGTACTTCTCGCCGAACAGCGCGATCGCGCCGCGGTCGATCGCCTCCTGGTAGCTCATCTCGCGCCACTCCACCGGCGCATCCGCGCGGATCCAGGCGTTGACACGCCGCTCGATCTCGCGCAGTTGCTCGGGGGTGAGCGGGCGGGTGTGGGTGAAGTCGAAGCGCAATCGGTCCGGCGCCACCAGCGAGCCGGCCTGCGCCACGTGCTCGCCCACTACGTCGCGCAGCACGCGGTGCAGCAGGTGGGTGGCAGTGTGGTTGCGCATGATGTGGCGGCGGCGCACGGCGTCCACCCGCGCCTCCACCGTCTCACCCAAGCCGATCGCGCCTTCCTCCACCACGCCGTAGTGGACGATCACCCCCGGCACGGGGCGCTGGGTGTCCTCCACCCGCACGCGGCCGCGCGGCCCCACCAGCACGCCGGTGTCGCCCACCTGGCCGCCGCTCTCGGCATAGAACGGCGTGCGGTCGAGCGCCACCTGCACCTGCTGGCCCTGGACCGCCTCGGCCACCGTGTCGCCGGCCACCACCAGGCCCATCACCGCGCCGCTGTCCACGGTGGTGCTGTAGCCGGTGAAGGTGGTGGCGGGCAGATCCATCCCCGCCCACACGTCTACGTCGCCGCCGCGCTTGAACTGGGCCGCCCTGCGGCTACGCGCGCGTTGGGCCTCCAACGCCCGCTCGTAGCCCTGCACGTCCACCGCCAGGCCCTGCTCGGCGGCGATCTTCTCCGTGAGGTCGAGCGGGAAGCCGTAGGTGTCCTTGAGCGTGAAGGCGTCCTCGCCGGGCAGGGTGGCGCCGCCGCTGGCCTTCACCTGCTCGATCACCGCGCCGAGGCGCACGATGCCGCCGGAGAGCGTGTTGAGGAACTGGCGCTCCTCGGCGTCCACTGTCTCCAGGATGAACTGACGGCGCTGGCGCAGCTCCGGGTAGGCCTGCCCCATCTCGGCGATCACCGTGTCCACCACATCGGCCAGGAACGGCTTCTCGAAGCCGACGGTGCGGCCCTGGTACACCGCGCGGCGCAGGATGCGGCGCAGCACGTAGGAGCGGCCGGTGTTGCCGGGCAGCACCCCGTCCGCGATCAAGAAAGCCACCGCACGGCTGTGGTCCGCCACAGCGCGGTAGGGGGCGACGTGCGCCCGGTAGTGGGCCTCGTCGCTGCCGCGCAGCGCGATGGTGCGGCCGATGATCGCCTGGAACAGGTCGGTGTCGTAAGTGGAGTGGACGCCCTGCAGCACCATCGCCATGCGCTCGAGGCCCATGCCGGTGTCGATCGAGGGGCGCGGCAGCGGCTGCATGGTGGCGCGCTCGAACTGCATGAACACCAGGTTCCAGATCTCGACGTAGTCCGGGTCGTCGGAGTTGACCCCGGCGGCGCTCATCTTGCTAAGATCATCGCCGATATAGACCGTGATCTCCGAGTTCGGCCCGCACGGGCCGGTGTCGGCCATCACCCAGAAGTTATCCTTCTCGCCGAAGCGCAAGATGCGGCTGGGGTCGACGCCCACCTGCTGCCACAGCCGCTCGGCCTCGGTGTCGGGCGGAATGTCGCCCTTGCCCTCGAACACCGTGAACCACAGGCGCTCGACCGGCAACTCGAAGACCTCGGTGAGCAACTCCCAGGCCATAGGGATGGCCAACTCCTTAAAGTAGTCGCCGAAGGAGAAGTTGCCGAGCATCTCGAAGAAGGTGTGGTGGCGGGGCGACGGGCCGACCTCCTCGAGGTCATTATGCTTGCCGGAGACGCGCAGACACTTCTGGGCGGAGGTGGCACGGGTGTAGGGGCGCTGCTCCAGGCCCAGGAAGGTATCCTTGAACGGCACCATGCCCGAGTTCGCGAACAGCAGCGTCGGGTCGTTGCCAGGGATGAGGGACGAGCTTGGGACGCGGGTGTGGCCGCGCTGCTCGAAGAACGACAGGTAGCGCTCGCGGATCTCGGCGCTGGAGAGCTTTTTCATCGGTCCAATCCTCGACATAGCAGGACGTACGCAGTCGGCGTCCTTGGCGGGATGCGGGGGGCCTGCTCCCGCGTCCCTCCTGTAATGGATTTCGTTGCGAGGGGCTTCGCCCCTGCAGGCCTTTTGGCAGGGGTGCCGTGGAGCGGGCGCTGCCCGGTGCTCCCGTGCATTGTACGCCGCGGCGCGCCTAGCGTCAACTATTTCGCCGTGGAGCAGGCGGCCTTGATCGCGTAGGGCAGGGAAGAAGCGGCGTGATGAGGAGCGTGTAACGAGTGACACCCTGATCCGGACTCGCATATTCTTGACATGTATGGTATACTAGGGGTCGCGAGCGACGTGTTGTCCCGGCACCCTCCGCCGCTCGTACCAGCGACACACCCCGACCATCGAAGTGTATCATCCCCTGGCCGCGCTCAGCGAATACCTGCCACCGTTGAGCAGCGTTCACACATCAGATATTCTGCACAGCGCAGACCTCATGACAACAACCTACCATGGCTCGAGGGTCCACAACTGCTCACGGCATATCGGCGCGCACGCGTAGCCGCGGCGTGCCTGACGATATGAATACAGGACGAACGTCCCGGATCGGGCCGGAGGCGAACTGATCGCCCCACAGGCTCAGTTTCCCTACGCCTTCACGTGACTGGAAACCTCATTAGTGATGGCCGCCGACGATAGGTGCGGCGGCAAGGAGATTCGTGTGCCACGGATGCGAACGAAGAATAATGCGGGCGATACGGCGGTTGAGTACGCCGAGCCCGCGCCCTCCAGAGACAAACCGGCGATCAACATCGCCGATCTGGAGAACAAGACTCTGAACGACCTGCGGGAGATGGCCAGGGCCAGCGGGCTGACCGGTGTGACGGGGCTGAAGAAGCAAGATCTGGTGTTCAAGCTGCTGCAGGTGCAGAGCGAGGAGCAAGGCCATCAACTCTCGGACGGTATCCTGGACATCGTGTCGGACGGCTTCGGCTTCTTGCGCGGCGACCGGATGCTGCCCGGCCCGGACGATGTGTACGTCTCGCAGTCACAGATCCGGCGCTTCGGCCTGCGCACCGGGGACCGTATCTGGGGCCAGATCCGGCCGCCGAAGGAGAGCGAGCGCTACTACTCGCTGCTGCGCGTCGAACTGATCAACGGCCTGGACCCCGAGACGGCCCGCAAGCGCCCCGGGTTCGACCAGCTCACCCCGATCTTCCCCAACCAGCAACTCAAGCTCGAGACTGAGCCGAACATCCTCTCGACCCGCGTGGTGGACCTGGTGGCGCCGATCGGCCGCGGCCAGCGCGGCCTGATCGTCTCGCCGCCCAAGGCCGGCAAGACGCTGCTGCTCAAGGCGATCGCCAATGGCGTGACCGCCAATCACCCGGATGTGCATCTCATGGTGCTGCTGATCGGCGAGCGCCCGGAGGAGGTCACGGACATGAAGCGCTCGGTCAAGGGTGACGTGATCTCCTCGACCTTCGACGAGCCGGTGGAGGATCACACTAAGGTGGCCGAGATGACGCTCGAGCGCGCCAAGCGCCTGGTGGAGGGCGGGCAAGATGTGGTGATCCTGATGGACTCGATCACCCGCCTGGCGCGCGCCTATAACCTGGACATGCCGCCCTCGGGGCGCACGCTCTCCGGCGGCATCGACCCGGTGGCGCTCTACCCGCCCAAGCGCTTCTTCGGCGCCGCGCGCAACATCGAGAACGGCGGCAGCCTGACGATCATCGCCACCTGCCTGGTGGACACCGGCTCCCGTATGGACGATGTGATCTACGAGGAGTTCAAGGGCACCGGCAACATGGAGCTGCACCTGGACCGCAAGCTGGCCGAGAAGCGGGTGTTCCCGGCGATCGACATCACTCGCAGCGGCACACGCCGTGAGGAGCTGCTGCTGGGCACCGAGGCGCTGCGCCAGGTGTGGACGCTGCGGCGCATGGTGAGCATGCTCGGCGAGAACGAGGGCACCGAGCTGGTGCTCACCCGCATGGCCAAGACCCGCACCAACCAGGAGTTCCTCGCCACGCTGACGAAGGGCGGCTAGACAGCGGTTAGAGAGCGGATGGCAAACAAGCGGCGAGCAGCGCCGGCCACGGTGCAATGCGCGGCGCGCGGCGCGCGTACGAGAGCAGGATGCGCGCGGGCGGCCATCACTCTCACACTCGCCGTCGTTGCCACCCTCTGGATCCAACAGGAGCAAGGCATCGATGCAGTGCGCTAGCTGCGGCGCGGCTCTCGCGCCGAACGCCAGGTTCTGTACTCGCTGTGGGGCGGCAGTGGCCGCCCCGGCATCCACGCCAGCAACAGGAGACACCACAATGACGAATCTGAACCAGCCCGGCAACCGCCTTGACCTGCCCGACCCGCCAGTGACGGCGCGCGGGCGCGGGACCACCGGGATGGAATACCAGATCATCGGCACCACGCTCCAGGCCGTGATCCTCGAGCTCGACCCCGGCGAGACGGTCTACTCCGAGTCCGGCGGCATGTCCTGGATGAGCGGCAATATCCAGATGACCACCTCCGGGCGCGGCGGCGGGCTAGGCGGCATGTTCAAGCGCGCGCTCACCGGCGAGAGCCTGTTCCTCAATGAGTTCACCAGCCAGGGCGGCAAGGGGATCGTGGCCTTCGCCTCGGACTTCCCCGGCAAGATCGTGCCGGTGATGCTGGACACCGGCCAGAGCATGATCGTCCAGAAGCAGGCCTTCCTGTGCGCCGAGAAGACGGTGGGGCTAGAGATCCACTTCCGCAAGAAGCTGGGCGCCGGCTTCTTCGGCGGCGAGGGCTTCATCATGCAGAAGCTCACCGGCCCGGGTATCGCCTTCGTCTGTCTGGACGGCGAGATCGTCGAGTACACGCTCGAGGCCGGCCAGATGCTGAAGGTGGACACTGGGCACGTGGCGATGTATGAGCCGACGGTGAACTTCGATATCGAGCTCGTCAAGGGGTTCAAGAACATCCTGCTCGGCGGCGAGGGGCTGTTCCTCACCACGCTCCAAGGCCCCGGCCGCGTCTGGCTGCAGACGATGCCGACGATGAACCTGGCGAAGGCGGTGGCGCCGTACCTCTCGGCGGGGAGCAGCGGCTCAGGCAGCGCCGCGGGCAATATCATCGGCGGCCTGCTGGACGGGTAAGCCAGCCGTACCACAAGTAAGGGCGCAGTACTGGGGGATGGGGTGCGATCGTGATGCGTCCCATCCCCCGTTGCTGCGCCCTTACTGGCACGCCGGTTGCCGCAGAGCACCGCAGGAGGAGGACGACGATGACCGAGCGGGTGCAGGGCGAGGCGGAACTCGCGGCGCGGGCCATGGCGGTGCACCGGCTGCTGGGCGAGGCCTACGGGATCCGCCCGTGGAAGCC
>DATMBA010000521.1:0-5015 GCA_035559635.1 Roseiflexaceae bacterium | reverse complement strand
GGCCGAGGTGCTCGACTCGCGGGTGGACGAGCCGCGCCTCCAGGAGGCCCTCGCCGAGGTGCGCCGCCGCGGCGGGGTCGAGCGTGCCCACGCCGAGGCCCGCGCCTGTGCGGAGCGCGCCGCCGCGCAACTCACGGGCCTGCCGGATGGGCCGGCACTCGAGGCGCTGCGGGCGCTCGCCGCCGCGGCGGCAGGATCGTGAGCGAGGGGAATGCCCGGCATCCCGCGCGAGCTGCGCTCAGTACATCGTGATTCGTAATTCGTTATCAGCACTCCCATGGCCTTCACTGTCAGCCAGACACGCGAACTCCTCACCGTCCGCACGCCCGAGGTGGAGCTTGGGTTCTCGTGTGACGACGGCGGGCTGCGGGTGCTGCGTCACGGCGGCGGCCCCAACCTCGCCGGCCACGGCGAGCCCCGGCCCTCGGTGGATATCTGTGTGGGCGGCAAGGGCTGGCTGGCCGAGCGCGTCTTCGTGCGCTACCTGAGCTACACTGTGGAGGAGCGCGACGGCGCGGTGGAGGTCGTGGTCGTGATCGGCATCGGCGCGCTCAAGGTCTTCGACCGCTACCGTGTCACCGGGTCGCTCATCACCCGCCGCGTCTCGGTGGAGAACGTCGGCGAGGACGAGGTGCAGTTGTGCGGTGTGCGCATGATGCTGCCCTGGCTGCGCGTCGGCCCGCCCGAGAGTTGCTGCTTCGACGCCCCTGGCAACAGCGTGCGCCCGCGCGTGCCGCTCGCCGTGGCCGCCGACCAGCGCCCCGGCGTGCTGCCACGGCGCTTCTTCGCTCCCGGCCTGCGCCAGCAGCGCGCGCTCGAGCCGGCCCCCACCATCGCCGCCGGCCTCATGGCGCTGCACGATGCCGGCGGCGACGGCGCGCTCCTGTGCTGGTACCACAGCGCCGTCGAGCCGGCGCTGCCCCAGGTGGAGGGCAACGGCCAGGCCGTGACCCTCTCCCACGTCGTCGAGGTGGCCGAGTGGCTGCGCGCCGAGGTGGGCATCAGCGCCGACGCGCAGTACATCCTGCTGCTGGACATGCCGTGGAGCCAGGCGCTTGAGGCCTTCCAGCGCACGTGGGCGCTCGCCGGCGGCGCCCTGCCGCCCGACGCGCCGCCCGCGGCGCCGTGGGTGCGCGACGCGGCGATCTACGAGGTGCACCCGGCGCGGTTCGGCGGTTTCGCAGGCCTGGCCGACGCGCTGCCGGGCCTGACGGCCCTCGGTGTCAACACCCTCTGCCTGCTGCCGATCTGGGACTACGGCGCGCCTGACGGCCGGCCGTGGGACGGCAACTGGCAGGCTGGCAACCCCTACGCCGTCGCCGATTTCGGCCGGCTCGCCGCCGGACTCGGCGGCCCCGCCGACCTGCGCCGCCTGGTCCAGGCCGCCCACGCCCGCGGCATCCGGGTGCTGCTGGACCTGCCGCTCGCCGGCGTGGCCCCCGGCGCGGGCTACCTCGCTGACCACCCGGAGTGGTTCTGCCAGGACGAGCACGGCCAGCCGGCGCGCGCCCCCGGTGCGGACACGGTCGTCGCCTTCGACTGGGCCAACCCCGGCCTGCGGGACCACTTCGCCGGCTGGGCCCTCGGCCTGCTGCGCGACTACGAACTGGACGGCTTCCGCGTGATCCCGCCGCGCGCGCCCCTGCCGAACTGGGCGCGCGGCCTCCCCTACCACGCCAGCGCCAGCACCCTCGGCTACCTGAGCCTGATCGAACGGCTGCGCCACGCCATCCGCCAGGAGCGCCCGTGGGCCGCCATCCTCGGCGCGCTCGGCGGGCCGGCCTGCGCCCAGCGGCAAGACTTCGCCGTGGACGAACTGCCGCACCATATGTTCTTCCACCTGGCGCTCAATCGCGTGACCCCCGCCGAGCTTGGCGACTGGCTCACCGACCACTGGGGCGCGCTGCCACCGGGCACGGTACGCGCCTGCTTCACCGAGAGCCACCACACCCGCCTGCTCAACCCGATCGCCGACGGCATGCGCGGCTCGCGTATCAGCCGCATGCTGCTGGCCGGCATGGTGCTGTGCGGCTTCGTGCCGCTGATCTGGAGCGGCCAGGAGGAGGGCGAGGAGGCGTTCATCGCCGCGCTGCTCGGCGCGCGCGCCCGCTCCCCGGCCCTGCGCCACGGCGCGGTGCGCTGCAATGCCGCGCCCTGCGACAGCCCGCAGGTCTTCAGTGTGCTGCGCACCCACGGGGAGGACGCCGTGCTGGGGCTGCTCAACGTCGGCCCGCACCGCCACACCGTCACACTGGCGCTGCCGCTGCACGAGCTCGCGCTCCCCGATGGCGACTACCAGATCGTGGACCTGCTGCGCGGCCAGCGCTGGTGCGAGGGGGGGCGGCACGCCTGGGCGCGCGACGAGCTGCACGCCCTGCGGCTGACGCTCGAGCCCTTCGGGGCCTACGGCCTGGCGCTCCACCCCGCCGCGTCAGAGGTGGAGGGGAGTGCCCAAGGGAGGGCTGCGCCATCCCTTAAAAACCCACCCCCCACAGCCACGGTGGTAGAACGCTAAAACTCCCCGATGTCCCGGAACCTCAGGCGCTCCAGCGCCACGAAGCCCGCCGCCGCCACTGCCATCAGCACGGTGCCGAGCGCCAGCGCCTGGCCATAGTTGGCCTCGCCGGGCTGTCCCAGCAGCCGGCCGATCACCACCGGCGCCGTGGGGAGCTCCGGGCGCGCCAGCAGCAGCGCCGCGCCGAAGTCGCCCAGCGAGACGGTGAAGCTGAACACCGCGCCCACCAGCAGCGCCGGGAACAGCAGCGGCAGGTCTATGGCGCGCAGCACCTGCGCCGGGCCGGCCCCTAGCACGCGCGCCGCATCCCGCAGCCGCGGGTCCAGCGCGCGGAGCGCCGGCAGCAGGCTGCGCACCACAAATGGGAACGCCAGCAGCGCGTGCGCCGCCGGGATCAGCCAGGGCGAGCGCAGCAGCCCGAGCGGCCCCAACGCCACAATGTATCCCAGGCCCAGGGTCACGGCGCTCACCCCCAGCGGAAGCGTGAACAGGGGGTCCAACATGACCAATGCAACCTGCAAACCGCCGTTTCGATAGCTCCTGGCTCCATTTCGCCTTGTGAATGTTGCATTTTGCGTTGATAGGAGATACGCGGCTGGAATACCGATCAGCATCGCGATGACGGTGGCCACCACCGCGAACACCAGCGAGTTGAGGACCGCGCGCGCTGGCGGGACGGCGAACAGCGCGCCGCGGCGGCTCTCGCCGAGCGCCCGGTAGTGCTCGAGCGTCAGCCCGCCAGCCTCGCCCGGCCCGAGCGCCGTGAACGAACGCAGCACCAACGCCATAAGCGGCGCCCCCACCAGCAGCAGCAGCACGGCCACGATGCCCACCACCAGCAGGCGCGCCCGCCAGGTACGGGGCGGCCGCTCGAGCGCATGCTGCGCCCGTCGTTCGAGCGGGGCCGCCGCACGCGCCTGGATGCGCGTGTAGGCCAGCGTTAGCAGCAGCGTCACCGCTACCTGCACCAGCGCCAGCGCCGCCGCCACGTCCAGCCGCAGCAGCTGCGCCGTCTGCCGGTAGACCTCTACCTCCAGCGTGGCGAAGCGCGGCCCGCCGAGCAGCAGCACCACTCCGAAGCTGCCGAAGGTGAAGATGAACACCAGCAGCGCCGCCGCGCCAACGGCCGGCAGCAGCAGCGGCAGCGTGACGTACCGGAGTACCTGCCAGCGCCCGGCACCCAGCGTCGCCGCCGCCTCCTCCGGCCGCCGGTCCAGCGTACTCCAGAAGCCGCCGACGATCCGCACCACGACGCCCAGGTTATAGAAGACGTGCCCCAGGAGGATGGCGCCCAGCGTCCCGAGCACCTGGATGGGCGGCCGCTCGAGCGCCAGCGCCTCCTGCAGCCAGGCGTTCAGCAGCCCCCGCGGGCCGAGCAGCGCGGCGAACGCGGCGGCCACCACGGTGGTGGGCAGCACGAACGGGACGGTGGCCAGGGCGCGCAGCAGCCGCCTGCCGGGGAAGCGGTAGCGCACCAGAACGTAGGCGACCGGGATGCCGGCGGCCAGCGTCAGCAGCGTGGAAAGCGCGGCCTGCCAGGCGCTGAACCACACCACCTCCAGGTAGTAGCGGTCCACGAGCAACACAGCAAGGCCGGCCCCCCGCCCGCCGCCCAGACTCAGGCGCAGAATAGCCGCCAGCGGGTAGAGGAAGAAGAAGCCGAGGAAGGCGAGGGGGAGAGCATAGATGATCGCTCGAACGCGCATCTGATAGTGTTGAACGTTGAACGTTGAACGTTGGAACGTGCAACGTGCTACATCTCCGCCTGCTGCGCCAGCCCCTCGCGATCCACGACCACGATGCTGCCGCGGTTGATCTCCACCAGGCCGAGCGACTCGAACGTCTTGAGCGAGCGCCCGATCATCTCGCGCACCGTCCCCAGGCGGGCCGCCATCTCAGCCTGGCTGAGCGCATGCACCGGCTCGCCGCGCTCGGCCGCATCGGCCTGGGCCAGCAGCAGCCCGGCCAGGCGCCCCTGCACCGAGTGCAGCGCCAGGTTATCCACCAGGTTCACCATCTGGCGCAGGCGGCCGCTCAGCTCGGTGAGGAACATCATCGCCAGCGAGCCGCTGCGCGCCACCAACTCGCGCAGCGCGTCGGACGGCAGCAGCGCCAGCGTCACCTCCGTCTGTGCCACGGCGTCCGCCGCGCACGGGCCGCCGTCGAACACCGGCACGTGGTTGAAGTGCTGGCCGGGGCCGAAGACGTGTAGCACCTGCTCGCGGCCGGCCGCCGACGTGCGCATGATCTTGACCCGCCCCTCGACCACGATGTACAGCCCGGCGGCCGGGTCCCCCTCGAGGAACAGCGTGGCCCCGGCAGGCCGGCGCAAGGGCACGCCGATGCCCGCCAACGCCACCTGCACCTCAGGCGCAAGGCCGGCGAACAGCGGCACCCGCCGGATCACCTGGATATCTACCGCCATGCGCGCCATTGTACCATGGCCCGGCGATGGCGCCCTGCCCCCGGCAATGGCGGCACGCCCCCCGGCCCATCGCCA
>DATMBA010000520.1:0-27193 GCA_035559635.1 Roseiflexaceae bacterium | reverse complement strand
GTCCCGCCGCGCTGCCCGGCCTGCCCGCCTGCCGGCGGGGGTATGGTCTACAGGTTTGCGGCGGGAGTGCGTCCCTTCGCGCCGCCCTGCTGGTTGCGTGTTCATGCGGCGGGGCTGCATCCCTTCGCGCCGCCTTGGGCCGGCATGTTGAGCAGGGCGCTGCGGGCGACCGCCCGCAGGTCGAGCTGGATCACGATGTCGCCGTCCAGCAGCAGTGCGCCGGTGGCCCATGGATCTCGCAGCCGCTCGCGCAGCAGCGCCGGGAGGGGATGGACCGCCGGGCGCTCCAGGAACTCCTCGACCCGGTCGACCAGCAGCGCGATATTTCGGCGGCGCAGCGGCACCACCAGGGCCTGGCGGCGCAGTTGGGCGCTGCGGTCGGCCGGATCCAGTAGCGGGCCAAGCTCGACGCGCACGTAAGGCCGATCGCCGCCCTGCAGGTCGTCCGGCCCGGCCAACAGCCGCACCTCAGTGATGTCACTGCGGAGGACGGCGTAGCGCCGCAGCGCCGTACGAACGATCAGCAGCAGAGCGGTCATGGGTGATGGACAGCGGATAGGGAGCGAATAAACGGATAGCGGATAGGCACGACATCTATGACCAGTCACGGACGGCGGCGATCAGTTCGCCGAGATCGAGCAGGATGACGTGCATGGCGTCGTGGCGGGCGACGCCGCGGATCATGCGGGCGCGCGCCGGGTCGAGCGCGGGCGGGACGGCCTCGACCGTATCGGACGACAGGGCCACAAGGTCCAGCACGCCGTCCACCAACAGCGCGACGTCGACGTCCTCGTGCGAGGCGAGGACGAGGCGGGTGCTGCGGGTAACGGGCGACTGGACGAGGCCAAGCAGCAGGCGCGGGTCGATCACCGGCAGGATCGCGCCCCGCTGGTTCAGGATACCGGGCAGCGCCGGGGGTGCGCCGGGTACGGGGGTGATCGGCCGATGCCGGAAGACCTCGCGGACGTTCGACGATGGCAGGGCGTAGATCTCCTGGTCCAGGCGCAGAAGGAGGACATCCACGGAGGGACGTTCTTCCGTACGTTGGTCGAGGAGGCCAGGCGTGATCATCGAGGGATTCCCGCGGGGCACATGCGGCCCGATGTGACTCCACCACACGACGCAGCATACTACGGAGGCGGCGGGCCGGTCAAGCCGGCCGCTGGTACTCAAGGCACGTCATGCGGGGGTACTCTTGTTTCGGCAGCGGGTATAATACACGGCGGATAGGAGGATCCCCAGAGGCGCTGGTTTCAGCAGCGTCGCGTGCCGGAAATGCCGCATGCCGCGCGCGATGTGACCAGTGCTCTAGGGGCTTCGCCCGTCAGCCCCCCTGAAGCGCCCCTACGCCATGAGGACGCTATGTTGCGACGCCGGCAGAACCCTGACGTCCAGTGGACGCTGTACACCATCGGGGTCTTTCTCGCGAGCGCGCTCCTCCTGCTGGTGGCGCTGACGCGGCAAGCGGCGCGGCGCGAGGAGGCCGCCGCGCCGCCCCCGACCGCGGCGCTGCTGACGCCCACCCCGCCGCCCCCCTTTGCGCCGGCCACGGCCACCACACCAACCGGCGGGCCCGCAGGCGCGCCGGCGATACCGCCGCAGGGCGGGGCGCTGTGGAGCGGGCCAGCGCCGATCCTGATGTACCACTACGTGCGGGCGGTGGACCATGCGGCCGACCCGCTGGGGTGGGAGCTGTCGGTGACGCCGGCGCTGTTCGAGCAGCACATGGCCGCGCTGGCGCAGGCCGGGTACACAGGGGTGCAGGTGGATCTGCTGGCACGCTGCATGCGCGGCGCGGGCGGCCGGGATGGGGCGCCGGCGTGCCCGGCGCGGCCGGTGGCGCTGACGTTCGACGACGGCTACGAGGACGCCTTCACGGTGGTGCTGCCGGCCCTGCGGCGCCATGGTTTCACGGCGACCTTCTACATCGTGACGGGGTTCGTGGGGCAGCCGGGGTACATGGGTTGGGAGCAACTGGCGGCGCTGCGCGACGCCGGGATGGAGATCGGCTCGCACACCATCAGCCACCCGGACCTGACGACGCTGGACGCGGCCGAGCTGGAGCGGCAGGTGGCCGGCTCGCGGGCGGAGCTGGAGGCGCGGCTGGGGGTGCGGGTGGTGAGCTTCTGCTACCCGGCCGGGCGCTACAATGCGGCGGTGGTGGAGGCGGTGCGGGCGGCCGGCTACGAGAACGCGACGACCACCCGCTGGGACTTCGACTACGCCGACGCGCTCGCGCTGCCGCGGCGCCGGGTAGCGGGCGGGACGACGGCCGAGGAGTTGGGGTGGATCGTGGCGAACTGAGGACCGAGAGCTGAGGGCTGAGGGCCGGGGAGCATACGCCCGAGGCGCAGGCGATCACCTTCTCCGCAGTGGGCGATGGCTGGATCGTGCGCCAGTGTGCAGTAGGGGAGGGGGACAGCGGATAGGAAGCGGATACGGGGACAGCGGATAGGGAGCGGACAGTAGAAAGGCGGGACGATCCGGCTATGCCGGCGCGCGCGTGCCGGTGCTATAATCCGGCCACGGAAGCCGCATCGTGAAGCGGAACGCGCGATGAAGATCCTGATTCTGGGCGACGACGGGCGGGCGCACGCGCTGGCCTGGAAGCTGCTCAACAGCCCGCTCTACCCCGAGGTGGTGTGCGCGCCGGGGAACGGCGGCACCGCCCCCATGACGCTCACCGTGGACCTGGAGGTGGGCGACGTACGGGTGGTGAGCCGCTGGGCCTTCGACGAACTGTTCGACCTGATCCTGCCGGCGGACAGCCGGCCGCTGCACGCCGGGCTGGCGGAGGAGGCGCTCTCGCTGCAGGTAGGGGTGTGTGGCGGCTCGCAGCGGGCCGCGGCGCTTGAGCGCAGCCGCTGCCAAGCCAAGGAGTTCATGCTACGCCACCGGCTGCCCACCGCGCCGGGGCGGGCCTTCACGAGCCTGGAGACGGCCGAGCGCTACCTGGCCGCGCAGCCGCTGCCGGTGATGATCAAGGCCGATAGCCCGCTGGCAGGCGAGGAGCGCTTCGACGACCGCTACGCCGCGCTGGAGGGGTTGCGGCGGATCTTCGCCAACAAGCCCCTGGAGGGCCAGAGCGACGGCGTGGTGGTGGAGAGCGCTCTGGCCGGCCCGCGGGTGGCGCTCTCGGCCTTCGTGGACGGGCAGGCGGCGGCGCCCATGCTGGCGGTGCGCCTGTACGACCGGGTGGAGGAGAGCGACCGGGGCGCGAACGCGCCGGGGGTAGGGGCGCACACCGGCAGTTCAGTGTTCGCGCAGCAGCTGACTCGCTACCTGCACGAGCGGTTCATCTTGCCCGTGGCCGCCGGCCTGGCGCAGGAGGGGCTGCCGTTCTGGGGCATCCTGGGGGTGGACTGCATCATCACCGCGGAGGGGCCGCGCCTGACGGCCATCCGCTTCAGCATGCGCGAGGGCGAGGCGCAGGTGGTGCTGCCGCGCCTGGAGGACGACCTGGTGCCCTGGCTGCAGGCGGCGATCGCGCGGCGGCTCGGGGAGCTGCCGCCGCTGCGCTGGAGCGCCACGCCGACGGTGGGGTTGGGGCTGTTCGCCCGCGGCTACCCGAACTTCTTCCCCTACGGCGGCGCGGTGCGCGGCCTGGAGGAGTTGGACGAAGGGGTGCTGGCGTTCCACAGCGCCACCGCCAACCCCGGCGCCACGCTGCGCTACACCCCGCGGGTCAATCGCGGTGGGGCGCTCGGCTCGATGCTGGGCGGGTTGATGGGCATGGGGCCGCACGGCGGCGGCGTGCTGCACACCACCGGCGGGCTGGCGCTGACGCTAGTGACGCAGAGCGCCACGCTGGCCGGGGCGCGGGCGCGGGCGCTGGTGAACGCCGACCGGGTGCAGTTCGATGGGCGGACCTACCGGGGGGACATCGCGGCAAAAGAGTTCGGGTAGGGCTGAACCACGAAGATTCGCAGGCGCGAAGGCACGATAGAAGCACACGCGGGGCACGAGCAACGTAGGTATCGTGCCCCGCGTGTGCTTCCCCCTTTTGCGTCTTGGTGTCTTCGTGCCTTCGTGGGTCGCCGTCACGCGCCGGTCGTGCCGGGGTCCTTCGCATAGTGCGCGAGCTCCCGCTCGGCCTCAGCGACCAGCGCCACCTCTTCCTCCGGCGCCTGCGCCACCAGGCGCTTGGAGCTGTAGAGCGCAAAGTACACCAGCGCGATCAGCAGGAAGATCGCCACGCCCGCGACCCCCGGCCGGTAATCTTCGACGGCGAACGTGGCCGCGAGCGCGAAGAGCGCCAGGATGGTCCCGACCAGGGCGCCCGGCACGCCGAGCGGGCTGCGATAGGGGCGCGGCATGGTCGGCCGGTCGCGGCGGAGCTTGATATAGCTGAGCATCACCGCGGCGTAGGAGATCACCGCCCCGAAGACCGCCATGTTGAGCAGTGCGGCGCCCACGATCCCGCTGCCGAACCGGTCGATCGCGAAGGCCGCGACCAGGCCGACGACGGCGCCGACGACCAGGGCCCAGTGGGGGGTGCGCGTGCGCACGCCGGTGATCGATATCCAGCGTGGGTAGTAGCCGGCGCGCGAGAGCGCGAACAGCACGCGCCCATAGGCGTAGATAATCGTGTGGAAGCTGGCGATCAGGCCGGTGAGGGCCACCAGTGTGAGCACGGTGGTTGTAGCGCCAGCGCCAAACACGGCGATGAACCCGTCGGCGAGGGGCGCGGCGGACTCGCCGATGGCCGCGGCGCCGCCGTTGACGCCGGCGTTGAGCACCAGGGTGAAGAGTGAGAGTGCCAGCAGCGTGAAGATGCCGAGGATCAGCGCCTTGGGCATATCGCGGACCACATCGACGGTCTCCTCGGCGGCCAGCGGGAGTTGCTCGATCGCCAGGTAGAACCAGATAGCGAACGGCACCGCGGCGAACACGCCGTACCAGCCCTTCGGCAGCCACTGGGGCTGGCCGGGGTCGGGCGGGATGTTATACAGCAGCTCCCAGCGGAACGCGCCGGTGGCCAGCGCGGCGACGAAGAAGATGACGAGCACCGCGGCGGCCAGGAGCGTGACGGCCAGGCCGACCTTCAGTGTGATCTCGATGCCCCTGATGTTGATGCCGACGAAGATGGTGTAGGCGACGAGCCACCAGATGTAGACGGGGATGCTGGGGACGAGCGACTGCATGTAGCCGCCGATGCCGACCACCACCACCGCCGGCGTAAGGACGTACTCGATCGTATCGGTGACGCCGACGATATAGCCGCCCCAGGGTCCGAAGGCGTGGCGGGTGAAGGAGTAGAACCCGCCGGCGTGCGGCAGCGCGGTGGACAGCTCGGCGATGCTGTAGACCATGCACACGTACATGGTGGCCATCAGGAAGGTTGCGATCGCCAGCCCGACGAACCCCCCCGCGCTGAGGCCAAAGTTCCACCCGAAGAAGTCGCCCGAGATCACCGCGCCGACGCCAAGCCCCCAGAGCAGGAACCACCCGGCGCTTCTGCGGAGCTGCCGCTGCTCCAGGTACGCGCCGTCCACCGTCTCGTACCGTACGCTGCCGCGCTGGCTCTCCGTGGACATGGGTACCTCCCTCCTTCTGTCGAACGTTCGCCCCCCCATGCGCTGCGCGCATCCCGCCTGTGGCAACGGGGTTGGTTTCAGGGAGGGCTGTGCCCTCCCCACCCCTCCCGTTTCACCTTAGAGCCTGTTTGAAACGGGAAGCGTGAGGGGGCCGCAGCCCCTCGCACCCCCAGCCGGGAGGCGTTTCAAACAAGCTCTTAGAATGGCAGAACGTTGCACGTTGGGACGTTCCAACGTGCCAACGTGCACCTATTCCGGGGTGACGTACGCCGCCGTGATCCCACCGTCTACCGTGAAGGTGGCGCCGGTGACGAAGGACGACTCGTCGGAGGCCAGATAAAGCGCGGCGTAGGCGATCTCGCGCGCCTCGCCGAAGCGCCCCATGGGGATGTGGACCAGGCGGCGTTGGCGCTTGGCCTCGGTGTCAAGGTACTTCATGAGCAGCTCGGTGCGCAGCGGGCCGGGGCAGAGAGCGTTGACGCGGATGCCCTCGCGGGCGTGGACCACGGCCAACTCGCGGGTCATAGCCAACACACCGCCCTTACTGGCGGTGTAGGCGATCTGCGGCGTGGCGGCGCCGAGCAGGGCGACGAACGAGGCGGTATTGATGACCGAGCCGCCGCCGGCGCGCCGCAGGGCGGGGATGCCGTACTTGCAGCCGAGGAACACCCCCTTGAGGTTGATGGCCATCGTCAGGTCCCAGACCTCCTCCTCGGTGGCCACCGCGTCGTCGTCGCGGATGTGGGAGATGCCGGCGTTATTGAAGAGCACATCGAGCCGGCCGAAGGTCTCCTCGGCGGCGCGCACCATGCCGGACGCACCCTCGGCGCGGGACACGTCGGCGTGGACGTAGGCGGCGCGCCCACCGGCCCCTTCGATCTCGGCCACCACCGCGCGCCCGGCCTCATCGTTGATGTCGGCCACCATCACGCTGGCGCCCTCGCGGGCGAAGAGCAGCGCGGTCTCGCGGCCGATGCCGGAGGCTGCGCCAGTTATCAAGGCAACCTTGTTCTCAAGCCGCATACCAAACTCCTCAGTTTTGAGTTCTCAGCTGGCCGGCCCCGAACTCAAAACTCAAACTTACAACTCCCGCTCAGGCCCGCTCGAAGTACCTGGCCCGCTCCCAACTCGTCACCACCTCGTCGAACTTGCGCTGCTCGGTGCGCAGGAAGTGCAGGTAGTGTTCGACCACATCCGCGCCGAAGGCCTCGGGGGCCAGGTCGCTGCGCTCGAACTCAGATATCGCGTCGCGCAGGGTGGAAGGCACGCGCGGCAGCTCGGCAGCGGCGTAGATGTCCCCCTGGAAGATCGGCGGCGGCTCAACCTGGTTAATAATGCCGTCTAGCCCGGCGGCGATGGCGGCGGCGTAAGCAATGTAGGGGTTGGCGTCGGCGCCGGGGAGCCGGCATTCGATGCGCAGCGAGGGGCCACGGCCCACCACACGGAAGCCAGCGGTGCGGTTGTCGTAGCTCCAGGCGATGCCGGTGGGCGCCCACGAGCGGGACTGGTAGCGCTTGTAGGAGGCCACGTAGGGCGCGTAGCAGACGGAGAACTCGCGGGCGCGGCGCATCCAGCCGCCGAGGAAGTGGCGGAAGGTGTCGCTGGCCTGGACGGGGCCAACCTGCTGGTCGCCTGGGAAGAGCGGCCGCTCGCCGGATGCGTCCCACAGGCTGAGATGCAGGTGGGCCGAGGAGCCAGTGTGTTTCTCGTCCCACTTGGCCATGAAGGTCACGGCCTTGCCCTGGGCGTGGGCGATCTCCTTGGCGGCGTGCTTGTAGATCACATTGCGGTCCGCTTGGGCGAGCACATCGCAGTAGCGCAGGTTGATCTCCTGCTGGCCGAGGCCGGCCTCGCCCTTGCTGAACTCGACGGGCACGCCGCTGGCGTCCAGATGGCGGCGGATGGCGCCCACCAGCGGCTCCTCCCTGGTGCCCTGGAGGATGTGGTAGTCCTCGTTGTAGGCGCCGATCGGCTGGAGGTCGTGGAAGCGCTTGGCGGCGGCGCTCTCGTATGTCTCGTTGAAGAGGTAGAGCTCGATCTCGGAGCCGGCCATCACAGTGAGGCCCAATTCGCGGGCGCGGGCCACCTGGCGCTGGAGCATGCGGCGCGGCGCGACCTCGATCGGGGCGTGATCCGGCTCACTGGCGAGGTCGCACAGCACCAAGGCAGTCTTCGGCAGCCAGGTGGCGCGGCGCAAGGTGGCGAAATCCGGCATGCAGTGCATGTCGCCGTAGCCGCGCTCCCAGGTGGCGAAGCGGTAGCCAGGGATGACGTCCATCTCCATGTCGCAGGCCAGCAGGTAGTCGCAGGCGTGCATGCCGTCGTCGGCGACGTGCTCCATGAAGAAGGGGCCGGTGATGCGCTTGCCCATCAGGCGGCCGTAGAGGTCGGGGAAGACGGCCAGGACGGTCTCGATCTCGCCGCGCTCCACGAGATCGCCAAGCTCGGCACGGCTGAGCATGCCGGGGACGGGGCCGTGCGCCATGGATCCCTCCGCGGGTCAGGGCGGGCGCGCTCGCGCCCGCGGCGTACACCAGGGCAGGCGGCGCCGCAGCGGGCCGCCGGTTATCTCTCTTAGTTGTGCGCTAGGTGGATGGGCGCGATTGTAAGGCCGGGGGGCGGATTCGTCAAGGGCGCAGACAGCGGAGGATGCGCCGTCATGTCGGGCCGCTGCGGCGCCAGGCCCAGCCCGTGGACGGGCGGGCGAACTGTCCCGCAGGCCGCCGGCGTGGTCGGCGCCCGCAGCGGCGGGCGGGGCCAAGGATAGCCCGCGGCTGATGAACTTTGCCCATTTAATGGGGTAACCTGGCACCGGACCACGCCCGGCGCGTGCACGCCGCAGGCGTTCCCGCAGGGTACGCGCGGGCGATCCCTCATGAAGGCCGCCTGTGTGGCCTGAGACCCAGCCCGCGGCGGCGGGCGTGGCAACGGCGCGCCCACGGCTGATGAACTTTTACCAAATAATCGGGTATGTGGCAGCATCCCACGCCCGGCCGCTGAAGCGGTGGGCTATCCTGTGCCAAGCCCGCCTGCGCGGGCTGAATCAGGCCGCGTAGGCGGCCTTTGTAACAGATAGCCCGCCCGTTCACGGGCCGGGCGTGGTGGACCACCAGGATGCCCGATTACATAACGAAGTCCGCCTGCGCGGGCTGAGGCCCAACCCGGCGCAGGGGTCGTAACAACGGCTCGCCTGGCCGCTGATGCCCGATTACATACGCACCGTGCATCAGCCGCCGGCGTGGTCGGCGCCCGCACGACTCGTCATCACACCTGAATGATCACCACGTGCACCTCGCGCGGGCCGTGGACGCCGAGCGTGAGCGTCAACTCGATGTCGGCGGTGCGGCTGGGGCCGGTGATGAGGGTAAGCGCGCTGGCGTCCTCGAAGACGGCGGCGCCGTAGCGCTCGCGCAGGCGGGCGAGCGCCTCGCCGAGGCCACGCACGAGTTGGCCGCGCCGGGCCACGGCGATGTAGGCCGGGGCCAGCAGCGAAGCCAGGCGCGGGCGGCCGGGACCAGCGCGCAGCACCACCGTGCCGCTCTCGGCGATCAGGGCGTCCGCACCGGAGATGCAGACGGGCGCAGGCTCCATGGCCTGCAGGCGGGCGGCACGCTGGCTGACGTCGCCGAGCGCTGCGTCATGCACCGTGACACCGCGGGCGTCCAGCAGCGCGCGCAGGCCAGGCAGTCCCACCTCGTCCAGATCCCAGGCGATCACCGCGCGGGCGGTGTGGCGCTCCAGCAGTTGCTGGATCACATCCAGGGCGGCCTCCTCGTCGGCGCACAGGTGCGGGTGGGCCTGGAGGCGGGCAAGCTCGGCGGCGAACTGCTGCGCCAGGTCGTCCGTCTCGGCGGGGTGGACGAAGGGCGGCGGGACATGAGGCGCGGATGCGGCCTCGGCCTCCAGCGCGGGACGGGTGCGCTCCAGGCCGGCGCGGATACGGGCAAGCATGCGGTCGCGGTTGGTGGTCATGGCGTTCCTTGTGGCCGGGAGGGATGCAACGGTGCGCGCATGGTAGTGCCGCACGGGGCGTTCGTCAATCTGAGCGCGCCCGGTAGAGAGCGAACAGTTTTCCGCTCCCGCGCCGTCATATCTTTCGAGGTGTATACCACGGGGCCTATGACGACAGGAGCACCAGAATGACAGACCAGCGGACGACCGAGGCGAACAAGGCGCTGATCCGCCGCTATCGCGAGGCGCACAATCGGAACGACATGGCCGCGCTGGATGAGATCGTCGCCCCAGACCTTATGAGCCACAGCCTGCTGCCAGGACTGCCCGGCGGACGCGAGGGGGGCAAGATGGCGCACGCCGCCATCCTCGCCGCCTTCCCGGATGTCGAGGTGACGACCGAGGATCTGATCGCCGAGGGGGACAAGGTGGTGGAGCGTTTCTCCTTCTTCGCGCGCACCAGCCACCAGATGGCGGCCTTGCGGTAGGAGGGCGGCTGGGCCTGGAAGAAGTCCCACGCCTGCTGGTTGGCGCGGAACTGCCGCTCGGCCGCCTCGTCGAGCGCGGCATTCTCCCGCTGCTCGTAGGCGTAGATGCCCGACTTCTCCTCCACGCGCTCCTTGAAGGCCCTGATTCCCGCCGGACGCATGCGCCCCTGGGCGGTGAGCTCCGCGACGCGTGCGATGTTGACGGCGCTCCAGGTGGTGCGCGGCTTGCGCGGCGTGAAGCGGATGGCATAGCTCTGCTCGTCGACGCTACGGCGCAGACCGTCGATCCAGCCGAAGCAGAGTGCCTCGTCCACCGCCTCCGGCCAGGTGATGCTCGGCCGGCCGGAGCCTACCTTGTAGAAGCCGACCCACAGCTCGCGGGCGTCCTGGTAGTGCGCCTCCAACCAGGCGCGGAAGTCGGCTGGCGTTGGGAAGAAGGTTGGGTTCATATCACTCAGCCACCACATACGCATCGTACCAGGCCGCGATCGTCGGCCCGTGTGCGCGCCACCAGCGATCGAGCACCTCGGTGGCGTAGCGGCCCACACGCGCCGCGCGCGCCTGCGGCGTCGGCTCGCGGACGATGTCGGCCACGGTGGTCCAGCCGTCCGGCGGGGGCGGCGCGAGCCAGGTGAACTGGCTGTGCCTGGGGCGCACATGCTCGCGCAGCGCCCGCCGGCGCACCCAGAGGGCGTTCTCCGGCGCCACCCTGCGCGCCAGCACGCCGTGGAGCGTCAGCAGGTGGATGGCGACCGACTGGATGGCCTGGGGCGAGGGGGTGCCGGGGTGCTGGGCGGCGTAGGCGTCGGTCAGCAGCGCGAGCGCGGGTGTGGGCGCCACGGGCGGCTCGCCGCCGCTGCTCAGCGCCGTGAAGAGCGCCCAGCAGGCCGGTGAGGCCCCGATGTAGCGGTGGGTCGGCCCATCGTGCGGCGGGAGCGGGGCGCCGCAGCCAGGGCAGGGCTCAGGCTTCGCTGTGCTCATGACTCTCAGGCGCTGTGCGCACACTGTCAGCGGAAAAGGGGGATCTCAGGGAGGGCTGGCCCTCCCTGGCCCTCCCGTAGCACCGCAGAAGGGACCGGGTGGGTCGCAGGGAGGGCAAGCCCTCCCTCCACCCTCGCGTGTCATATTGCGCGAGAGGCGTCATGCCCCGCTCAGCTCCACGCGCACACCCTGGGTGGCCGCGGGGTCCAGGAACAGGGCGCGCTTGCCGCGCGTGCCCTGGTGGAGGCTGGCCTGGCCAGGCGGCAGGCCGAGCGCCGGCGCGGTTGCGAAGGCCTCGGCGGCGTCTTCGACCGCCAGGCAGAAGTGGTGCAGGCCGGGGCCGTTCTTCGCCAGCCACTCCCATAGTGGAGAATCGCCGGTGAGCGGCTGGACGAGCTGCAGGTGGGTGTTGCCGAGATCCAGGTGGGTGAGCAGCGCCGTGTCATTGTTGACCTTCTCGCTGAACAGCACCGGGAAGCCGAAGCGGTCGCGCCAGACCTTGAGGGCCTCCTCGGTGTCCGGCACGACGATCGCCAGGTGATCGAGTCCGCGAAACATGCTATTCCTCTCGACTGTGTGCGCCGCGCGCACGGCATCTGGTAGGCAAGAAGGATTCGTGCGAGGCCCCCGCGCTCCCCTCGTGCGAGGGCATCCTCGCGCTTCCCTGCTGCGCGGGGCGTCCCCTGCGTCCATCCTACTCCGCGCGGTGGCGCGCGATGCTCTCGCGCATCACCTGCTCGGCATTGGCGAGATGGACACTCATCGCCTCGCGCGCGCCCGGCGGATCCCCGGCCCGCACCTGCTCAAAGATCGCCTGATGGTAGGCGAGCGCGTCCTGGTGCGAGCCAGGGACCTCGAAGCCCATGCGGCGCACCTCCAGCAGCACGTCGGCGATCGAGTCCAGCAGCACCACGAACAGCTCATTGTGCGTGGCGCGCGCCAGGGCAGCGTGGAACTGCACGTCGTTGGATGTGAAGCGGTCGCGGTTGGCGGGCAGGCGCTCGGGCGCGCGCAGCAGCGCCTCCATCTCGCCAAGCAGCGTCTCCAGCACCGCCAGGTCCTCGGCGGTGCGGCGCTCGGCCGCGATCCCGGCGATCTCGATCTCCAGCGTGCGGCGCACCTCCTGGACCTTAGTGTGATCGAGCGGCTGCCCGGTGCGCAGGAGCAGCAGCATGGACTGCGACACCGAGCGGGGGGTGGGGGCGCGCGCCACGGTACCGCTGCCGGAGCGCACCTCCAGCAGACTCTTGGCGGCCAGCACCCGCACCGCCTCGCGGATCACGGTGCGGCTGACGCCGAACTGCTCGGCCAACTCGCGCTCCGACGGCAGGCGCTCGCCGGGGTGGATGCGCCCGCCGACGATGTGGCGCTCGATCTCCGCAGCGACGCGGTTGGCCAGGGTGGACTCGCGCGCCACGGCCTGGAAGCGATCGCCGTCCTGGTCTGCGGTTCGGTCGGACGCCATCACAGCCCGCCCTTCTCCATGCTTGCAGCCTGAGCTTGCAGAATAAGTGCCTATCCGGATACCCCGGAGAGGGCGGGATTTCAGGGGAGCGCGCAGCCCTCCACGCCGAGGCCCTCGCACGAAGCAGTATGATGGTATGCCGGTGGGTGGGCTGATTATAGCATGTGCTATCCGAGTGTCAATGGAACGCGGAACCACGAAGACACAAAAACACAAAGGCACGCCGTGAGAAGGGCACGACGGGGAGCTCCAGCGTGGCGAGGCGTCATCCAGGCGCCTTCGTGCCTTCGTGGTGAAAGAGAAGATGGAGGAGCGCCCGCGCGGCGGAGGAGAGCTCCCGCCCCTGCGCGTGCGCGACATTGTAGGTGCGCGTGTCGTCGCCACCGTGCAGCGCCAGCGCGCGCAGGGTGCCCGCGGCCACCTCGCGCTCCACGGCGATGGCCTGCACCAGCGCCACGCCCAGGCCGGCCTCCACGCTGCGCTTGATCGCCTCGGTCTCCCCCAGCAGGATCACCCGCTCGCCGGCGAGCGCGGCCGGGCCAAGCAGCCGCGCGACGCTAGCGTGCAGCGCCGAGCCTGGCTCGCGCGTCAGCAGCGTGCGAGCGCGCAGCTCCTCCAGCTCCACCGCCTCACGGCCGGCCCACTCATCCTCCGGCGCCACGATCACCGCCAGCCGGTCGTGCATGAAGGGGGTCACCGCCACCCCCGCGTGCTCAGCTGGCGAGCCGACCAGCGCCAGCTCCACCGCGCCAGCAGCCACCTGCTCCAGCAGCTCCGCCGTGTTGCCGACGCTGATCCGCACCAGGCGCCCAGGGTGCGCCGCGCGGTAACGCCGCAGCAGCCCCGGCAGCAGGTAGGTGGCGAGCGTGTGCCCTACCCCCAGCCGCAGCGTACGGTCGGCCACCCCCGCCGCAGCGCGCGCAGCCTCCAGCGCCTCGTCGGTCAGGGCCAGCAGCCGCTCGGCGTAGGGCAGCAGCGCCGCGCCCGCCGGGGTGAGGCGTTGGCGGCGTGCCTGCCGTTCGATCAGCGGCGCCCCCACCTGCGCCTCCAGCGCCGCCAGTTGCTGCGAGACCGTTGGCTGCGTCAGGTGCAGCAGCTCGGCCGCGCGCGTGAAGCCGCCGGTGCGGGCGACCTCCACGAAGATGCGTAGCTTGTGTAAGTCCATAGGAATATTCTATCATATATATCGAAACAATCATTTTGAATGATAGAACATCTTCTGGTATACTTTCGGGCAGCGAAACACTGAACTCGAACAGCGAGGAGGCGATATGAGCGCGACGCAGGACCCGTTCAACGCCCGCGCGCCACTGGAGGTGGGCGGCAGGCGCTACACGATCTACCGGCTTGACGCGCTGGCTGGCCGCAGCGGGGCGGACCTGGCGCGGCTGCCGTACTCGGTGCGGGTGGTGCTGGAGGCGCTGCTGCGCAACATCGGCGACGGCTTCACCACCGCGGAGGATGTGGAGGCGCTGGCGCGCTGGACGCCGGCGAGCGCCGCCACGCGCGAGATCGCCTTCAAGCCCGCGCGCGTGCTGATGCAGGACTTCACCGGCGTACCGGCGGTGGTGGACCTGGCCGCCATGCGCGACGCGATGCAGCAACTCGGCGGTGACCCGGGCAGGATCAACCCGCTCGTCCCGGCCGACCTCGTGATCGACCACTCGGTGCAGGTGGATGCCTTCGCGAACGGCATGGCGCTGATTCTGAACGCCCAGTACGAGTTCGAGCGCAACCGCGAGCGCTACGAGTTCCTGCGCTGGGGCCAGCAGGCGTTCGACAACTTCCAGGTGGTGCCGCCAGCCACCGGCATCTGCCACCAGGTGAACCTCGAGTACCTGGCCAAGGTGGTCTGGACGAAGGAGGAGGGCGGTGAGACGCTGGCCTTCCCGGACACGCTGGTGGGCACCGACAGCCACACCACCATGATCAACGGATTGGGGGTGCTCGGCTGGGGCGTGGGCGGCATCGAGGCCGAGGCGGTGCTACTGGGCCAGCCGCTGG
Organism: Roseiflexaceae bacterium; assembly: GCA_035559635.1. GTDB lineage: Bacteria > Chloroflexota > Chloroflexia > Chloroflexales > Roseiflexaceae > CALJIC01. The sequence goes on along the minus strand of DATMBA010000520.1, from coordinate 12,767 downwards.
CGATGCTGACCCCCGAGGTGGTGGGCGTGAAGCTCACTGGCGCGCTCAGGCCGGGTGCCACCGCCACCGACCTGGTGCTGCGTGTCACCGAGATGCTGCGCAGACACGGCGTGGTGGACAAGTTCGTGGAGTACTGCGGCGCGGGCCTCAGCAGCCTGAGCCTGGCGGACCGCGCCACGATCGCCAACATGTCCCCCGAGTACGGTGCCACCTGCGGCTTCTTCCCGGTGGATGAAGAGACGCTGCGCTACCTGCGACTCACCGGCCGCCCCGAGGAGCTCGTACAACTCGTGGAGGCCTACTCCAAGGCCCAAGGGCTGTTCCGCACCGACGACTCGCCCATCCCGACCTACAACACCCTGCTAGAGTTGGACCTCGGCTCAGTGGAGCCGAGCGTGGCCGGCCCGCGCCGCCCGCAGGACCGCGTGCCGCTCAGCGGCCTCAAGCCGGCCTTCAACCAGGCCATGCGGAGCACCTTCGGGCGCGACGTGCCGGCCTACAGCGGCAACGGCGTGCGCCGGCCGGCCCGCCAGGATATCTACGCGGCCAGTAGCGCCCCGATCGCCCTGGATGGCCGGCGGACCGCCATCACCCACGGCTCGGTGGTGATCGCGGCGATCACCAGCTGCACCAACACCTCCAACCCCTCGGTGATGCTGGGCGCCGGCATCCTGGCGAAGAAGGCCGCCGAGCGCGGCCTGACGGTGCCGGCCTATGTGAAGACCAGCCTGGCACCCGGCTCGCGGGTAGTGACCGAGTATTACAAGAAAGCCGGCCTGATGGAGCCGCTGGAGGCGCTCGGCTTCCACGTGGTGGGGTATGGCTGCACCACCTGCATCGGCAACTCCGGGCCGGTGGCCGAAGAGATCCAGGCCGCCGTCAAGGAGCAGAACCTGGTGGTGGCGGCGGTGCTGAGCGGCAACCGCAACTTCGAGGGGCGCATCAACCCCACGGTGCGTGCCAACTACCTGGCCTCGCCGCCGCTGGTGGTAGCCTTCGCCATCGCCGGCACGGTAGACATCGACATGGAGCGCGAGCCGCTCGGCGTGGGGAAGGATGGCCAGCCGGTCTACCTGGCGGACATCTGGCCCACCCCGGAGGAGATACAGGAGGCGATGGCGCGCTCGCTGGACGCCGCGCTGTTCCGCGAGCAGTACAGCAACGTCTTCACCGGCAATCCCTCCTGGAACGCCATCCCGGTCTCCGGCGGGGACCTGTACGCCTGGAACGCCAGCTCCACCTACATCCAGAACCCGCCCTACTTCACGGGCATGACCCGCCAGCTGCCGGAGCTGAAGAGCATCCGCAATGCGCGTGTGCTGGCCATGCTGGGCGATAGTGTCACCACCGATCACATCTCGCCCGCCGGGAGTATTCCGAAGGACAGCCCGGCCGGCAAGTACCTGATCGCCCACGGCGTGCAGCCGTCCGACTTCAACTCCTACGGCGCTCGGCGCGGCAACCACGAGGTGATGATGCGCGGCACCTTCGCCAACATCCGCCTCAAGAATGCGCTGGTGCCGGGCGTGGAGGGCGGCTACACCGTGTACTTCCCCACCGGCGAGCAGATGAGCATCTACGACGCGGCCATGCGCTACCAGCAGGACGGCACGCCACTGGTGGTGCTGGCCGGTAAGGAGTACGGCACCGGCTCCTCGCGCGACTGGGCCGCCAAGGGCACCTTCCTGCTCGGCGTGCGGGCGGTGATCGCAGAGAGCTTCGAGCGCATCCACCGCTCGAACCTGGTGGGGATGGGGGTGCTGCCGCTCACCTTCGAGGACGGCCAGAGCTGGGAGTCGCTCAAGCTGGACGGCACCGAGACCTTCACGATCGAGGGGGTGGAGGGGCTGCAGCCCGGCCAGGTGCTGATGGTGCGGGCGCGGCGGGCGGACGGCCACGAGCGCGCCTTCCCGGTGCGGGTGCGGATCAACTCGGAGGGCGAGCTGGCCTACTACCGCAACGGCGGCATCCTGCACTACGTGCTGCGGCAGCTGGCCGCTTCAACCGTTGACCGTTAGCCCGTTGACCGTTGGACGTTGCGGTGTGCGCCTCGCGCGCCGCCAGCGTGCATCGTGCGGTTGAATGGTCGCCCATTGCGCGTTGAACGTTGAACGTTCCGGGGCCTGATTGAGCAGTTCTGCTTCTATCAGGCCCCGGGACGTTCAATATGCTGACGTTCGACGTTCAACGTCCGAGCTCCACCGACGCGAGCTGCGGCGCCAGCATGAGGGCCGGCAGCCGGTCGCCACCCGTGGGTGCGCCGTGCGCGCCAGACTCCACCAGCTTCTGCGCAGTCATCAGCGCCAGCAGGCCGTCCTCGGGGCGCACCGGTGCCGGGCTGCCGTGCGCCACTGCGCGCGCGAACGCCTCCAACTCCTCGCGCAGCGGCTCCTTCTTGCTCACCTTGTAGCGGATCATGCGCCCCTCGGCCACTCCCAGCACCGCCAGGTGGAAGTCCTCGCCGGGGGGCGCAGCGTCGTTCTCATACAGCGTCAGGTCCTGGGTCAGGTAGTTAGCCACGAACATGCCGCGTTCGCCGAGCACCGAGATCTCGCGCACCTTGGTAGGCGTGAGCCAGTTGATGTCCAGCACGCCGATCGTATCGTTCTCGAAGCGCAGCACCGCCGAGAGCAGGTCCTCGTGCGCGGTGTGCAGGCGTCGCCCCACCTCGGCGTGCATCTTCGTCACGATGCAATCCGTCAGGTAGTGCATGATATCGAGGTCGTGGGTGGCCAGGTCGATAACCACCCCGACGTCTTTGATCCGCGCCGGGAAGGGGCCGATGCGGCGGGCCACAATCTGGTAGACCTTGCCGAGCGCACCGAGCTCGAGCTGGCCCTTGAGGGCCACGATCGCCGGGTTGAAGCGCTCGATGTGGCCGATGGTGAGCATCACGCCCAGTTCGTGTGAGAGCTGGCACAGCGCCGCGCCCTCCTCCACCGTAGCGGCGATCGGCTTCTCGACCAGCGTCGGCACGCGCGCCAGCAGCGTCTCGCGCGCCACCGTGTGGTGCAGCTCGGTCGGCACCACCACCGAGACCATATCGAGTTGCTCGCGCTCCAGCATCACCCGGTAGTCCGTGTAGGTACGGACGTGGTAGCGCTGCACCAGGCGCGCCAGGGCGCTCGCGTCCGCGTCGGCCACCGCCACAAGCTCCACATCGTCCATCTCGGTGTAGACACGGCAGTGGTTGCGCCCCATGCTACCGGCGCCGATCACCGCGGCGCGCAGGATCTTGCCCATTGAGACGTGCTCCTTCGTTGTGTAGCTGCTGCGGGGACACGCGCGCGGAGCGCGCCTGCGCCCTCGCACTTCTGCCAAGGGACTTGCCGGATGGAATGGGTGTGAGGAAGGACTGTGCCCTCCCTTGCCCTCCCGCTAAGCTTTTCTAGAGGGGGGCGCAGCCCCGCCAAACGAACCTTTGAGCAGATTTTTGGGGGCTGCGCCCCCCAAGCCCCGCAAATGCCGTTTGCGGATAGGCTCTAGTACGCCCCCCGCCCCGAGAGCAGCGCCGGGATGGTCTGGAACAGGATCTGGATGTCGAGCCAGATCGTGTGGTTGCGGATGTAGTGCATGTCGAGCCGGACCCGGTCCTCGTAGGAGAGGTCACTGCGGCCGCTGACCTGCCACAGGCCGGTGAGTCCCGGCTTGACGGTGGACAGGTTGTGCTGCCACTTACCGAACTTCTCCAGCTCGCGCATTGTGATCATGCGCGGGCCGATCAGGCTCATCTCGCCGCGCAGCACATTGAGGAGCTGCGGCAGCTCATCCAGGCTGTACTTGCGCAGGAACGCGCCGACCTTCGTGATGCGCGGGTCGTCCTTGAGCTTGCCGTATGTCTCGAGCTCCTGGCGCTGCTCAGGAGTCAGCAGCCGGTCGCCATCGATGTACATCGTGCGGAACTTGAAGGCGTCGAACTCGCGCCGCCCCTGGCCCACCACGCGCCGGCGGTAGATCACCGGGCCAGGCGAGTCGCGCTTGATCAGCAGCCACAGCACGGCGAAGAACGGCAGCAGCGCCAGCAGCGCCAGCCCGGCCACCAGGTAATCCAGCAGTGTCTTGGACAGCAGGTGGACGCCGGTGATGCGGGTCTTGTTGAGCACCAGCAGCGGCACGAAGCCCTCTTCGCGGACGCGCACACCGGTGGTGAGCAACTCGAACAGACCGGACGCCAGGCGCACCTCCACGTCCTGGAAGGTATCCAGCGTGGTATAGACCGACAGCAGGCGCTCGCGCATGATCGTGGTGTTGGCGATGATGACGGTATCGATCTCCTGCAGCGCGATCAGCGAGGCGAAGGCGTTCGAGTTGCCGACCACCGGCACGCCGGGCACCGGCTCCGAACCGATCGGCAAAAAGTCATCGATGAAGCCCACGAGTTGTGCGCCGGAGGTGTGTGCCTGACGCAGCTGCTCGGCCACCGCCAGGCCCTCCGGGTTCGCGCCGACGATCAGCGTGCGGTCCACGAAGCGGCCGCCACGCCGCTGCGCGTAGACCAGGCGGCGCACGAAGAAGCGGCTGGTGATACCCATGGTCACCAGGAGCGCCCAGGCGAGCAGCAGCCAGCCACGCGCCACCACGAAGTCCGGCTGGATGAAGCTGATGCCGATCACCAGGAGCATGCCGGTGGTGACGGCGTTGAACAGGCGCTCGTACTCGATGGTACCGCCGAGCAGGTTCGTCCGGCTGTACAGGCCGTAGATCTGGAACAGCGCCAGGTAGCACGGTACAAGCGCGGCGGTGACGAGCGCGTAGAACTCGGGCTTGCTCATGCCCTCATCGAACAGCGGCAGCGGGAGCCAGAAGCGCAGCACGTAGGCCAGCGCGAAGCTCCCCGCCACCACCAACGCATCGACCAACACCAGCATCGCGATCAGCACGCGCTGCTCGGTGCGGCGCGCCACCGTCCGCGGGCCAGCCGGCGAGAGAAGGCCTTCGAAGACGCTCATGGCATGGGCTCCATCATGCCGCGACAGCGACCTGCGGCTCGACTACACGCTCCTGGGCACGGACGATCATGTCTGCGGCCTGGTAAGCGTGAGCCACCGCCGCCTCGCCGTTGGTGAGTTGAGGGTAGATCTGGCTGCTGTTCACCAGGTACAGCCCGGCGACATCCGACTCGATCGGCGGGATGTCATCGGTGCGGCCCACCGGGTGCAGCGGCTCCACATAGCGCTCGCGGCCGATCCGGATGGCGGCGATGTCCTCCTCCCGCAGGTCGGGGAACATCTGCCGCAGATAGATCAGGAACGACTGCTGCAGCGTCTGGTCGTCCATCTGGGCGAAGACATTCTCCGGCGCGACGTACTTGGGCAGGTAGACCAGGTGGTAGCCGTTGGTGTACGCGCGGTCGATCAGGTTGGTAGTCTCGATCACGCCGGTGAACGGGATGCGCTCGTCGGTGATGTTGAGCGTGTAGTACGGCACGAGCGAGCGGCGCAGCACGAGCAGCATGCAGACGATGCCCAGGTACTGATCCAGCCGGCTCCAGCGCGCCGCCACCGCGGCGGCCTCCGGCGGAAGCAGGCGGCGGGCGATCGGCGTCTGCATGGTGATCGCCACACCATCGCTCGGCACCTCGCCATCTGCCAGCTGCAGGCCAGTCACGCGGCCGCCGCTGACACGGATCTGCTGCACGGCCACGCCGGTGTGTATCGCGCCGCCGCGCGCCTCGATCGCCCGGCGCAGCGCCTGGATGAGCATGTTGTAGCCCCCGGGCAGGAAGCACATCATCTCCCGGGCGCCCCCCTTCGTGCGGGTGTCGGTGGTACGCACCAGGCGCGACCAGATGTAGGTGGCGGGCACGGTGTCGAAGCCGCCGTCGAACTTGGCGCGCAGCAGCGGCTTCCAGATATGCTCGACGGTGCCCTTCCCGCCCAGGCGGGTCAGCCACTCCACCACCGGGATCTGCTCGAGCGCGCGCCAGTCCTTCACGCGGCGCGCGCCGATGATGGTAAGCCCGAGGCGGAAGCGGTCGATCATCGAGAGCGGCGGGAAGCGCATGAAGTCCATCGGCGTGGACATCGGGTAGAGCCTGCCGCCGTGGTAGAACCCCATGCGGGTGCTGACCATATGCAGCTCGCCCATCAGCCCGAGCTCTTCGAACAGCGCCATCAGCGTGCGGTCGCTGGTGAGGATGGCGTGGTAGTAGCGGTCCACCTCGAGGTCACCCAGCTGCGGGAATCGGGTGCGCCCCATCAGCCCGCCCAGCTCGCTGCTGCGCTCCCAGATGCGCACCCCGTGCCCGCGCTTGAGCAGGTCGTAGCCAAGCGCCAGGCCCAGGATTCCGCCGCCGACAATATCGACTGTGTTCATTACTGCGTTTCCTCCGGGGGTATCACCCCGCTGTATGTATGCACTGTAGCAGGGATGCTTGAAATCGGGATGACATGCCGCCCGGCGGCTATGAATGTTTCTTCAGTGAACGATAGGCGATAGGTGATAGAGCAATCCAGTAGGATTGCTGAAATGAGTAGGGGAGATGTTCGTGGAGGCTCCGCCCCACACCCCCGCTCTGCCCTTCGCCTAGCACCTAGCGCCTATGACCGCGCTACCAGCAGCACACCGGCGCAGATCACCAGCAGCCCCATCCAGCGCAGCGGCGGGATGCTCTCGTGGAGGATGGCCCATGACGCCAGCGTGATCAGCACATAGCTGAGGCTGGCGAACGGATAGACGTAGCTGAGCGCCGCACGGTTGAGGGCCAGCAGCCAGAAGAACACACCGCCGAAGTAGATCGCCAGGCCGGTCATCACGGCCGGCGAGGTGACGATCTTCCACAGCAGGGTAGGCGCCGCTGCGGCGCTAATCTCCAGCGGGCCGAGCTGAGACATGCCGATCTTGAGCAACAGCTGGCCTGCCACGCCGGCGATTGTCGGGATAAGGATCAGGATGATCGTCAGCATCATGGGAGGGGCTCCTCGCTTCACAGCCGGCATGGGCGTATCGTTTACAGTGGTAGATGTCTGTGCGTGCATGGTGGCTCCAGAGTGATGTGGACAGCGAGCGGATATGGACAGCGGATAGCCAGCGGATAAGCGGATATGGACAGCGGATAGCCAGCGAATAAGCGGATATGATACGAATCAGCTTATCCGCTTCCTATCCGCTGTCCGGCTATCCGCTTACTAACCCGGCGATCGCATCGACGGCCCGCTCGCTGGCGCCAGCGACGATCGGCGCTTCGGCGGCGCGCAGTTGGGCCAGGGCGTCCGGGCGGAGCCAGCGCGCTGCGCCGGCCAGGATGGACTCGTAGGTGTTGCCCACCAGCACGTGCATGCCGGCATCCACCAGGTAGCGCCACTCGGTCTCGTTGCGGATGATCAGCGCCGGCGTGCCGAGCGCGGCGGCCTCCTCCTGCAGCCCGCCCGAGTCGGTGAGCAGCGCGCTCGCGCCCCCCACCAGCTTAAGGGTGTCCAGGTAGCCGAGCGGCTCGCAGGCGCGGATGCGCGGCGAGAGCGCCAGGCCCTGCTGACGCATGGCGGCGGCGGTGCGCGGGTGTACTGGGAAGACGATCGTGTGGCGCTCGGCCAGCTCGTTCAGCGCGCGCAGCATCCCCGGCAGCGCCTCCGGCGCGGTGTTCTCGCTGCGGTGGAGGGTGAGCGCCAGGTAGCCGCCCGGCGCCAGCTCCAGCCGCTCCAGGATGGTGGAGGTCTCGGCGTGGCGGCGGTTATGCAGCACGGCGTCGATCGCGCTCGACCCAATCACGCGGATCTGGCTGGCAGGCAACCCTTCGGCCAGCAGGTTGCGCTCGGCGATGCCGTCGGCCGCCAGCAGCAGCGCCGAGATGTGGTCCACCACCACCCGGTTCAACTCCTCCGGCATCTGCCGGTTGAACGAGCGCCCGCCGGCCTCCAGGTGGGTCACCGGGATGCCGAGCTTGGCGGCGCACAGCGCGCCCGCCAGGGTGGTGTTGGTGTCGCCCTGCACCAGCACGGTGTCCGGCCGCTCGCGCAGCAGGATCGGTTCCAGCCGCGCGAGCATGCGCGCGGTCTGCTCGCCATGGCTGGCCGAACCAGCGGCCAGCGTGTGGTCCGGCGCCGGCAGCCCCAGCTCACGGAAGAACACCGCGTCCATCTCGGCCGAGTAGTGCTGCCCGGAGTGCACCAGCACGTGGCGGAAGCGGCTGTGCAGCAGCGGGATGAGCGGCGACAGCTTGATGATCTCCGGGCGTGTGCCCATCAGGGTCAGGACGGTCTTCATAGCACTCTCATACAGCGCGCTGCGCTGAAATGTAAACTCGGGTGGGGTTTCAGGGGAGGGCGAAGCCCTCCCCTGGCTCCTCCCCTGGGGGCGGGGGCCCGCAGACCCACACAACTCGTGGTCGGAGGGGCTTCACCCTGCGAGCCTCCCCACTACCGGGCGCGCCCCGGCTGGCGTGTGGACGGGCCGCCGAAGACCGAGCGCAGCCGCCGCCGCAGGATGCCGGCCTGGAATCGCAGATGGGAGCGGGTGATACGCCAGACCTTGGCCTTGGACTGGCCGTAGCGCCGGACATGCAGCACCGCCGGGTACTCGGCCACCCGGTAGCCAGCCAGCAGCGCGTTCACCAGCAGCTCAGCCATCACCAGGTAGCCCTCCGCCGTGGTGGGCACCCGCTCCAGAACGCCGCGGCGATAGGCGCGATACATCGCCGTCCACGTATAGATGTGCCGGTTCACCAGGATGCGGTAGATCAGCGAGGCGCCCTTGCTAAACAGGAGGCGGTAGGGTGGCACCCCCTCCACGCCGCCCTGCGGATGGTAGGCCGAGGAGGTGACGATGTCCACATCCGGGGTGAGCCGGTCCAGCAGGCCAGGGATGGTGGTGAAAGGGTAGGTGCCGTCGCTATCGGTGACGACGATGATCTCGCCACGGGCGTTGGCGAAGCCGGTGCGCAGCGCGGCGCCCAAGCCGCGGTTGCGTTCGTGCTGGACGATGCGCACGTTACCCCAGCCGCTGAAGGCTCCGCTGAGCTGCGTAAAGGTATCGTCGGTGCTGCCATCGTCGACGAACACGACCTCGAACGCGCCGCGGCGCTCCAGCTCGCCGCGGATCGCGCTGAGCTGCGCGTACATCTGCGCGACGCTGTCCGACTCGTTGTAGCAAGGGATGACCAGTGAGAGCTGCATAGCCCCTCCACCGCTGCGAGGCAGGCGGCGCGCGTAAGTAGACGGTACGGCCGCGTGTGGCGAGTTGCCGTCACACGCTCATTCTGCTGCCAGGCGATGAAATGCGTATGAACGCAGTGTGCGCGTGCCTTGAAAATACCGTTAGACACAATACAAATAAGGGAGAATATGGAGGACTTCGCCCTCCACTTCCTCCCCCGATGGAGGTCTGGGGACAGCTCCGCCGCCTCCACACCCCATGCGCGGGCGCGCTTTGACTTTGGCGCTCATAAAAACGGCATGGAGGGGTTTTCCCTCCATGCCGTCCAGCTGCTACCCACAACCGCCTGTGGATGAGTCCGCCTACCGTGTCACCCTCGGGACGTAAATCTGGTGTTCTCTCTTGGTAGCCTGGCTCCTGCTGTTATTGTTCTGGTCCGGGTCGGTCGTGCCGGACGCCGCCGCGATCGTGGCCGTCGTGTTCGCAATGCTGGCCCCCGAGCTCTCGATCGTCCCGCTCACCTCGAAGGTCGCCTCCCCACCTGGCGGCAGGTCAACCGTCGCGCTGAGATCACCCGACCCGCTCCCGGCGTCACACTGCGCGCCGAGGCCCGCGCTGCAGGTCCAGCCCGTGATCTGCACGCCGTTGGGGGGCGCCAGCGTCGTCAGCGCGTGCGGCGCGCTGCTCGGGCCGTTGTTCCGCACCGTCATGATGTAGCGGATCGCCGCGCCGGGCGCGCCGCTCGACTCGTACTCCAGGTTCGTGACCGCGAGGTCGGCGCGCGGCGCCAACGCCGCGCTGCTCGTCGCGCTGTTGTTACCCGGGGCGTCGTCCACGACACTGGCGGGCGCTGCGATCGTGGCGGTGTTGGCCAGCGTGCCCGTCGCCCCCGGCGCCACGGCCCCGGTCGCGACGAAGGTGACCTGGCCGCCGGCCGGCAGGTTCACGGTGGCGTTGATAGTGCCGCTGCCGCTGGCCGGGCAGGTGGCCCCGCCCTGGGCTGTGCAAGTCCAGCTCACACCGCTCAGCGATGCCGGGAAGGTGTCCACCACCTGCGCTCCCGTCACAGCCGCCGGCCCGCTGTTGGATGCGACGATCGTGTAGGTGGCAGTCATGCCGGGCACCGGCGGGTTCGGCGCGACCACCTTCGTGATCGCCAGGTTGGCGACCGGGGTGATCGTGTCGGTGTCCGTGGCGCTGTTGTTGGCCGGGTTGCCGTCGAAGGTGCCGGCGATCCGCGCGGTATGGACCAGCGAGCCGCTCGCGGAGCGGGCCAGCGTCCCGGTGACGGTGAAGGTGACCTGGCCGCCAACCGGCAGGTTCACGGTGGCGTTGAGAGCGCCACTGCCGCTGGCCGGGCAGGTGGCCCCGCCCTGCGCCGTGCAGGTCCAGCTGACGCCGGTGAGCGCGGCGGGCAGTGTGTTGGTCACCGTCGCGCCGTTGGCGGCGTTCGGGCCAAGGTTCGACGCGGTGATAGTGTAGCTGACCGACGTTCCAGCCACCTGGTTGCTGCGGCCGTCGGTCACGCTGATCTGCAGGTCGGTCTGCAGAACCTGGCCATACTCCAGCACCTCGCGGGTATCGAAGGTCTGCACCAGGAGATCATCTGGCGCGGCGCCGCCATAGGTGAAGCTGAGGGCTTTGGGGCCGGGCGCCGCCTCCTCAGACAGGCGCAGCAGCAGTGCGTCACGCGCCACGCCCATCGAGGCCGCGTCGGTCACAGCCGCCGGGTCTGCCACCAGCGTCGCCCCAGGGCCGAAGCCCTCCACCGTGCCGGCCGCCACCTGGTTGAAGGGGACGCTCGGCGGCAGCGTCAGCAGCACGCTGCCGTTCACGGGGATGGTCACCGCGGTTGTGAAGCGCACGGTGTAGCTCGCTCCAGACTTCTCGACGGCCAGTGAACTGAGCTGCGCGCCGGGCGTCATGCGTGCCAGGCCGAAGCGCTTCGAGTTCGGCGGGGTGCTCGTGGCATAGCGCAGCTCATAGGCGGCGCCGAGCTTGAGCGGGCGCGCCACCCACACGCTGTCGTTGTCCGGCGGGAAACTGATCGCATCGGCGGCGCCGGTGTACACCGGGGCGTTCGGCGTCGGGCGCACCCAGTTCTTGCCATCCGTCGAGACCACATGGCCGAACTTGACGAGACCGGAGGAGAAGTCCGTCCCCTCGTACCACATGCGGTAGAAGGCGCCATCCTTGATGACCGCCGGCTTCAGCACAGCGTTCTCGTCAAAGGTGCTTGAAGGGCCTCGGCTGAGGACCGCGCCGCCCGCATCATCGCTGAGGACGCGCGTCCAGGCGATGCCGTCCGGCGAGACCGCGTAGCCAATGCTGAAGAAGTCGCCCAGGCCCTCATACCACATGCGGAAGCAGCGCTCGCCTTCAGGGACTGCCCCGCACGGGGCGGCGGGAGATGCCCGGTCGATGATGACGTACGGGGCCTGGACGCGGATGCGGTCGAAGTCGCCGGTGCCGCCGCGCTCGACCAGGACGGCGTTCGCGTTACCGCTCGGGAAACTTCCGGCGCTGCCATTGACGCGCGTCCAGGTCTTGCCGTCCGCCGAGGTCGCGTAGCCGATGCCCTCGACCTGCCCGCTGCCGCCGATGCCGGTGTACCACATGTGGAAGGTGTCGCCGTCGCGCAGCACGCTGAGCGTCAGGACGCCTAGCTCATCGAACGTGCCGGACGCTCCGGAGGCTTCGAAGACACTCCCGTTCGTGCCGCCGCCTGGCACATGCGTCCACGTGACCCCGTCCGGCGAGACGGCATAGCCGATGCGGTAGGTCTCCGACCCATCCGCGCCGACGTACCACATGCGGAAGCAGGTTCCGCTCTCGCGGCCGTTCTCGCACGGCGTAGCTGCGGAGGCGGTATCGCGCAGCACCATCGGCGGGAAGACGTAGTTGGCGTCAAACGGTGTACCGCTGCCGCCGCAGTTGGCGACGTCGATCGCGAAGATCGCGCCCTGCGCGGCTAGCGCGCACGTCCCTGAAACTGGCGCCCACGGCTGGCGGTTCGAATCGTCCGCCAGGGCCTGGCGCGGCGCAAGCCCGGCGAAGAACAGCAGAGCGGCGACGAGGAAGGACGCGATCAGCCAGTGTCGGTTGAATGTGCGATGCATGGCTCTCTCCATGAAGCGGCGCCCCGTGTGTGTGCGGTCGGCCGCTTCGACAGTACGGCGCGTTGAGCAGTTCCCGTCGGCGCCTGCTCACCTGGTAGCACTGTACACAGCGGAGGTGAAAAGAGGATGAACTCGATGTGACAACCCCTTCAATGGAGGAGCGTGTGGCGACCGAAGGCCTTCGCATCAGAGCGCCTTGATGTCAGGAATCAGATCGGAGGTAGTAGCTGCCCCACTGGCACGGCGGCCACTGGAGACGGCGGGGGGGTTGACCTGACGCGCTGGTACGGGCGGGCGGCGTCCGGCCCATACATTGATGCCTGGCGGTCGGTTATATGAAAAGAGGGTAAGACGTGTCGAATCAGCCACTTCACACATCCACCGTCAGGGGCGGTTGAGCGTCCGCTCGAAGAGGATGTACTGCCCTACGCGCGCCCGCTCGGTATAGTCGCGATACAGCTCAGGGGTATTGTAGACGCCGGTGTAGTTCCCAAAGCTGCCGACGACCACATACTGCGGGCTGTCCTGGTACCACGCGAAGCGTACCGGCGGGCCGCC
>DATMBA010000519.1:0-7219 GCA_035559635.1 Roseiflexaceae bacterium | reverse complement strand
GTGATGGCCGGCAGCCGGGAGCCCAAGCTCTTCAAGCTCGAAGAGATGATGCAGTACCGCAAGCTGGACAGCTACAGCGAGCCGGAGTACATTGCGAAGCTGGTGGCTGAGGGCAAGCTCCCACCGGTGGCCGAGCGCCTGCCCGAGGAGCCGCAGGTCATCCCCAACACCTTCTTCTCAGACGGGCCGGGCGAGTACGGCGGCGTGATGCGCGACGTCTGGGCCGCCCCCACCGAGGGCTGGAACTGGGCCGCCGGCGTCAGCCAGGGCTGGTTCGGCATCGAGGCCATCGTCCAGGAGCCGCTGCTCATGATCGGCCCGATCTGGATGCGCGGCGATAAGATCGAGCCGGTGCCGAACCTGGTGAAGAGCTGGACCTGGTCCGACGATGGTTTCCAGCTGACGATGGACCTGGTCAGGGGCATCAAGTGGTCCGACGGGGTGCCGTTCACCGCCGACGACGTGATGTTCACCTGGGAGGACATCATCCTCGACCCGGGGGTGGCCCGCGCCTGGACCAAGCGCAGCGCCTGGCAGATCGACGGCAAGGACATCACGCTGGAGAAGGTGGACGACTTCACCATCCGCTGGACCTTCCCGGTGCCGAACCCGACCTACAAGCTGTTCGACATGCGCGAACTGGACTGGTCGGTGGCGCCCAAGCACGTGCTGCAGGATTTCCACCCCCGGTACAACCCCTCGTCGGACTACCAGAAGTTCGAGGATGCGCTGCCGCCCAACCAGCTGCCGGTGGTCACCATGGGCCCCTGGGTGCCAGTGGAGTACAAGACCGACGAGATCATGATCTTCCGCCGCAACCCGTACTACTGGAAGGTGGACGAGAGCGGCAAGCAGCTGCCGTACCTGAACGAGATCATCTTCGAGAAGGCCGCCACCGGCGTGATCCGCACCACCAAGGTGCTGGCCGGCGCCGCCGACCATACCAATGTCGAGAACCCCTCGACCTACCGCGAGGTGGCGACGCGCGCGCAGGACCCGAACGCGCCGTTCCGCATCGAGTGGGGGCCGGAGACGCTCGGCTTCTCGCTGCTCGTCAACCAGGCGGCCGAGTTCGGCACCACCGACGAGCGCAGCAAGGAGCTGCGCAAGCTCTTCCGTGACGTGCGCTTCCGCCGCGCGCTCACCCAGGCGATCGACCGCGACGGCATCGCCAAGGCGGTGGCCGACGGGCCGTTCTTCCGCGCCTGGCCGGGCGGGCTCTACCCGGGCAGCCAGTTCTTCGACATCAACAGCACCGTCTATTACCCGTTCCACCCCGACACCTCGCGGGCGCTGCTGGCCGAGCTGGGCTTCACCGAGAAGGGCGCCGACGGCATCCTGCTCTGGCCGAGCGGGCCGCTGCAGGGCCAGCCGCTGGTGGTGGGTCTGGGGGCGGTGGAGGATCAGGAGGGCTCGCCGACGATCGCCGAGGCGCTGGTGACGCTCTTCAAGGACATCGGCATCCAGGTCAACTATCGGAAGATCCAGGCCACGGTGTGGGACCAGCAGTCACGTGAGACCGGCCAGTGGGAGCTGCAGGTGAACCGCATGGGCCAGGAGTGGGGCGTGCCGAACGTGCGCTACCGCGACATCGCCCCGGTCACGCTCGAGTCCCCCTCCTGGAACCGCGCCAGCGCGGACGTGCGGCGCGAGTTGCAGCCCTTCGAGGAGGAGTTGGTCAAGCTGGCGCAGCAGATGCCGCAGGAGAGCGACAGCGGCAAGCAGAAGGAACTGATGGCGCAGTACCAGAAGCTGCACACCGAGAACGTCTACACCATCGGCGTGGTGATCGGGCGCTACGGCCTGGGCATGGCCAAGCGCATCAAGAACGTGCCGATCGGCTGCCCGGCGTTCTTCTACCAGTGGGACTACAACAACTTCATCCCGGAGCAGCTCTGGGTGCCGGCATCCGAGCAGAGCCAGGTGCCCGAGACTAAGCCGGACACGATCCCAGAGTACCCACAGGCGTAGCCAGGACAGTTACGGATTACGGATTACGGACGCGCCCGTAATCCGTAATCCGTGATTCGTAGGCGACGAACACTATGATCCGCTATCTCAGCCGTCGATTGCTCTCGCTCGTCCCGGTGCTAATCGGGATCAGCATCGCCGCGTTCACGGTGATCCAGCTCCCGCCGGGGGACTTTGCCAGCAGCTTCAAGACCAACCTGATCAACAACGGGATCTCCGAGCAGGAGGCCGAGCGGCAGACGCAGGCGTTCCGCGCGCGCTACGGGCTGGACCAGCCGGTGCACATCCAGTACGTGCGCTGGGTCACGGGGATCGTCACCCGCGGCGAGTTCGGCTATTCCTTCGCCTACAAGAAGGACGTGGGCGAGCTGATCCGCGAGCGCCTGCCACGCACCGTGGCGCTCGCGCTCGCGGCGCACGCCATCTCCACGCTGCTCGGGCTGGTGGTGGGCATCTACGCGGCGACCCACCAGTACAGCTTGGGAGACATCGGGGCCACGGTGCTGGCGTTCCTCGGCACGTCCGTGCCGCGCTTCTTCCTGGCGCTGATCATCCTCTACTTCCTGGCGTTCACGGTGGGGGCGCAGCACTTCACCAACTTCAACTCGCCGCAGTACGCCTTCGCGCCCTGGAGCTGGGCGAAGGTGATGGACACCCTCAGCCACGTCTGGCCGGTGATCGTGATCGCCGGCTTCGGCGGTGTGGCGCAGAACATGCGCGTGATGCGTGCCAACCTGCTGGACGTGCTGAACATGCAGTATGTTACCACCGCCCGCGCCAAGGGCCTGCGCGAGAATAGCGTGATCTACAAGCACGCGGTGCCCAACGCGCTGCACCCGATCATCATGTACCAGGGCACCGTGCTGCCCTACATGGTGGCGGGTGAGCTGGAGGCGGCGATCGTGCTGGGGCTGCCCACGCTCGCGCCGATGTTCTACAGCAGCCTGCTCAACCAGGACATCTACGTCTCCGGCGGCTTCCTGATGATCTACGGCATCCTGTTGGTGCTGGGGAACCTGATCGCGGACCTGGTGCTGATGGTGGTGGATCCGCGGATTCGGGCCGGCTGATGGACGTTCAGCGCTACAACCGGTATCTGGTGGCCTCCCACGCCCGGCTGCTGAAGCAGCGGGCTAACCTTGGCAAAGCCCGCCTGCGCGGGCTGGGACTCAGGCCACGCAGGCGGCCTTCGTAAGGGTTAACCCGCCCGTTCACGCGCCGGGTGGGGTGCCGCGCCGGATACTCTGTTAACATAGGCAACACCGTACAGCCTCGAGGCCCCACAGCGACAAAAAGAAAAAGCAATGGCCCAAGCTGCACAACCCATCCCCGCTCCCGTCGCCCTGCCGCGCGTGCGGCGCCGGCGGCGCGAGAGCTACACCGACCTGGTGTGGCGCAAGTTCCGCAAGTCGAAGATCGCCATCGCCGGCGGCCTGATCATTATGGCGCTGGTGGCGCTCGCGGTCTGCTCGGATTTCTTCGCGCCCACGGACCCGGTGGCGATCACCATGCAGCAGGCCTACCTGCCGCCCCAGCCGGTGTACTTCGTGGACCCGTGGGGCCGCTTCAGCCTGCAGCCCTTCACCTACCAGCAGAAGTCCGAGTTGGACCCGGCCACCTTCCTGCCGAGGTGGGTGACGGACACCAGCCGGCCGTGCAAGATCAGCTTCTTCGTCCAGGGCTGGGAGTATAAGTTCCTCGGGCTGTTCCCCTCCCGGCTGCACCTGTACGGCACCGAGGAGGGCTGCACCTTCTACGTGCTCGGCACCGACAAGTTCGGGCGGGACCTGTTCGGGCGGATCGCGCTGGCGGGGCGCATCTCGCTCATGCTGGCCACCGCCGCCACGCTGATCATCGTCTCGATCGGCTCGACGGTCGGGATCGTCTCGGGCTACTACGGCGGCTGGATGGATAACCTGATTCAGCGCTTCATCGAGTTCGTGCAGGCCTTCCCGACGCTGCCGCTCTGGATGGCGCTGGCGGCGGTGATCCCGATCACCTGGAACCAGACGCTGATCTTCATCACTATGTCGTGTATCTTCGCGCTGCTGGGCTGGACGCTCCTGGCGCGCGAGCTGCGCGGCAAGGTGCTGGCGCTGCGCGAGACGGACTTCGTAATGGCGGCGCGCGAGATGGGCGCCTCGGATCGGCGCATCATCTTCCGCCACCTGTTTCCGAACTGCCTCAGCCATGTGATCGTGGTGCTGACGCTGACCATCCCGTCGATCATCCTGGCTGAGAGCTTTCTGAGCTTCCTGGGCATCGGTATCCAGGAGCCGCTGGTGAGTTGGGGCACGCTGATGCGCGAGGCGCAAAGCCTGCAGACGCTCGGCTCGAACCCCTGGCTGATGTGGCCGGTGGCGTTCATTCTGCTGGCGGTGATCGGTTTCAACTTCCTCGGCGACGGGCTGCGGGACGCGGTGGACCCGTACTCGATCGTGTAATGCGGAATGCGAAATGCGTGCTGTGTGAAGCGATGCTGGCGGTTCGTCGGGCTTTCCTGCCAGCGCTTTGCCATACCAGACGCCCTCCAGCCGCGATTCCGTAGCCAGCGGCTCGTGACACCTCATCGTGCGCCGTACAGATCGCGCATGAGGAGCTGCGAATTACGCATCTCACATTGTGCATAAGAGGTTACGCATCACGCATCACGCACCACACATCACGTATCACGCATCACGGGCCACGCACCACACATCACGTATCACGCATCACGGATGACACTATGCCCGCAAACGAGAATTATCTGCTGGAAGTCAACAACCTCACGATGCACTTCCCGATCCGGCGCGGCCTGCTGCAGCGGGTGGTGGGCCATGTGAAGGCGGTGGACGGGGTAAGTTTCTTCATCCGCGAGCGCGAGACGCTCGGGCTGGTGGGCGAGAGCGGCTGCGGCAAGACCACCGCCGGGCGCACCATCCTGCGCCTGTACGACCCGACGGCGGGCGAGATCTGGTTTCGCACGCGCGACGGGCGGCGCGTCAACGTAGCCACGCTCAGCCAGCAGGAGATGAAGCCGCTGCGCCGCGAGATGCGCATGATCTTCCAGGACCCGTTCAGCTCGCTTAACCCGCGTATGACGGTCAAGGACCTGATCGGCGAGCCGCTAGTGATCCACCGCGTGGCCGAGGGCCGCGCGATCGAGGAGCGCGTGGCCGAGTTGATGCGCGCGGTGGGGCTGGACCCCGACTACATGGAGCGCTACCCGCACGAGTTCTCCGGCGGCCAGCGGCAGCGCATCGGCCTGGCGCGCACGCTGGCGCTCAGCCCGCGCCTGATCGTGGCCGACGAGCCGGTCTCGGCGCTCGATGTCTCCATCCAGGCGCAGGTGCTCAACCTGCTGCAGGAGTTGAAGGAGCGGCTGGGGCTGACGCTGCTGTTCGTGGCGCACGACCTCAGCGTGGTGGAGCACATGTGCGACCGTATCGCGGTGATGTATGTGGGCAAGCTGGTGGAGCTTGCGGAGTCCGAGACGCTGCTGCGCACGCCGCTGCACCCGTACACCGAGGCGCTGCTTTCGGCCATCCCGGCCGCCGACCCGGACGTGCGGACGAAGCGCATCATCACGCCGGGCGAGGTGCCCAGCCCGGCCGCGCCGCCGCCGGGATGTGTGTTCCACCCGCGCTGCCGCTACGCACAGGATATCTGCAAGCGTGAGGTGCCGCCGCTGCGCGAGGTGGTGCCCGGTCACTATGCCGCCTGTCACTTCGCCGAGGAGATCCGCCTGCAGGGAATCGAGGTAGCCGCGTGAGCACGCAGAGCCGCACGATCGCGCTTGTCACCTACCTGCTGCCGCTGGTCGGGCCGCTGGGGGCGTTGGCGGGCCGGCGAGCGGACCCGCTGGTGCGCTATCACGCGCTCCAGGCGCTGGCGATCGACCTGGGGGCGCTGGCGCTGCCACTGCTGTGGGCCGCGCTTGGCTGGCTGCTGGCCTGGGTGCCCACGGCCGGGCCAGTGCTGGCCCTGGCGAGCTTCGGCCTGGTGCTGGCGTTCGAGGTGCTGCTGCTCGCCGGGAGGCTGCTCGGCATGGCCTGGGCGCTGCGCGGCCAGCTGCGTCCCGCACCGTTGGTGGGCGCCTGGGCCGAGCGCCAGGCGCTCGCCGCCGAGCCGCCGCCGGCCCCCGCCGCGCCAGAGCCCGCCGCTGAGCCGTTGAACGTTGAACGGTAGAATGTTGAACGTGCACATGTTCAATGTTCTGGCCGGCTACCACTGAAACTGCAGCCGCCGCTCCACCAAAATGAGCGCGTAGGAGCGTGTCCCCAGCAGCCGGGCTTGCTCGTCCAGGCGGATGAACCACAGACGGGCGCTGCGGGTATAGGTGGGCACGTAGTCCTCGGTGTCCCCCCAGGCGTAGCGGTCGCCCACCAGGTCCCAGCCGCCGCGCCGCAGGCCGCGCGCCACCAGCGTCTGCCAGCCGTCCTCGGGGCGGGTCATGTGGTAGGAGATGCGCCGCCCGCCGAGGCCCGTCTCCTCCACGCGCACCTCGGCGGCGCCGGCCACCACGAACGGCCCGGCGGACGGCTGCACCAGTAGCCATGCTCCGCCCGCCAGCGCCACGAGCAGCAGCGCCGCCACCGCCAGGGCCACACGCACCAACATCGCTCACCTCCCGCGCCAGGCCACGGGTATCTAGCAATCCTACCGGATTTGTGACATGGGAAGCGGGCGTTTTCGTGGGGGCGCAGCCCCCACACCCCGCTCTGCGCTCGCGCGCGTTTACGGATCAGATAGGATGGCTATAGTATACACGGCCAGCGCCAGCGCGCTGCCCCCAGAGCTCCGCGACGGGGAGTGCGGGGCGGCGGGGTGGCCTCTGGCCCCGCTCCTCCCCCGGTTCAGGGTGCGACGTACTGTCCTGCCGGTGGGCCACCACGCCCGGCCCGTGAACGGGCGGGCTATCCGTTGCAAAGGCCGCCGGCGTGGCATGAGAGCCAGCCCGCGGCGCGGGTGTGGCAGGGGCTCGCCCGCGGCGGCTTCAGCCGCCGGGCGTGGTCGGCGCCCGCCCGACTCGTCGCCACACTCCCACTTAACCCCCCGTTGACAGACCGCCCGGCCCCATGCTATACTCCGCTTAATCATTTAAGCGCTGAATCGATTAAGCGATGCAGGCGACGATCAAACAGGTCGCGCAGCGCGCCGGGGTCTCCACCGCCACCGTCTCCTATGTGCTGAACGGCACCGGGACGGTGACGGAGGAGACGCGGCGGCGGGTGCTGGAGGCGGTGGCGGCGCTGGACTACCAGCCGCG
>DATMBA010000518.1:0-8702 GCA_035559635.1 Roseiflexaceae bacterium | reverse complement strand
GGGAGGGCTTTGCCCTCCCCTGCCCCCTCCCAAAGATAGTCGGATAGGCACTAAAGGCTAAAGCGCCGGGGACCGATCGAAGCAGTACTGTGTCGATCGGTCCCCGGCCTGTTGAGCGTTCAGCGTTGAGCGTTGAGCGTTCCGCCTGTTACGTCCGCCACTTGCGGCAGATGATGGTGGTGCCCGTGCCCTCGGACGACTTGATGTCGAACTCGTCCATGAGACGCTTGGCGCCGGGCAGGCCCATGCCCATGCCGCGCGAGGTGCTGTAGCCGTCCTGCATCACCAGGCTGATATCGGCGATGCCCGGACCCTGGTCCTCGCAGATGATCTCGATCCCCTTGCGGCCGGTGCGCTCGATCTCCCGCACCGTCACCGAGCCGGAGCCGGCATAGAGGAAGATATTACGGGCCAGCTCGCTGACCGCCGTCGCGATACGCGCCTGGTCGATCGCGCCGAAGCCCAGGGTCTTGGCCGTGTCACGCGCCAGAGTCCGGGCGATGACGATGTCCAGGTCGCTGCGGATCGCCGCAACCTTACCCTGTGCCATCGGCGCTCTCCCCGACCTGCCGACGCAGCATCGCCAGGCCCTTCTCCAGGTTCAGAGCCGTGAGCACCTGCGGGAGCTCCAGCCCCAGCTCCACGAGCGTGATCGCGACGGCTGGCTGCAGCCCGGTGATCACCACCCGGGTGCCCATCAGCCCGGCCATCGAGGCGATATCGCTGATCAGGCGGCCGATGAAGCTATCCACCACGTCCACGGCCGTGAGATCCACGATCAGGCCGCGCGCCTTGGTGTCGTAGATGCGCTGCAGCAGATCGTCCTTGAACTGCACGGCCGACGCGTCGTGCAGCGCCACCTGGATAGAGGCGATCAGCACATCGCCGATCTTGAGAATAGGGATGCGGAGGCTTTCCAACAACGACCTCCCGGTTCCTCAACAGAGCGGCGCCCGCCCTTGCGTTCGCCGCTACCTATTATAGAGGGCTGTGTTTCGCACGTCCATGCGCCGAGAGTCCTGGCGTGCTCCTGGACCGCGTGGCCGCCTGGCGCCGGCCTCACGTGCCTAGTATACTGAGGTTCGCGAGAGGTAAGGTGATCTATACCCGATCGAAAAGCAAGCAACAGGCGATCCTACGATGCACGATGATCACAGCGCGCCGGAGGTGACGCGCGACTTCACCGCCACCACGTTCGTCGTCCACGAGGGGCGCACGCTGCTGCTGCGGCATCGCAAGCTCGGCCAGTGGTTCCCGCCGGGCGGGCACATCGACCCGCACGAACTGCCGGACGAGGCGGCCGTGCGCGAGGTGCGGGAGGAGTCCGGCCTGGAGGTGGAGCTGCTCCAGCACGGTGGCGCACTGGGGCGCGTGCGCGTGCTGCCGCAGCCGTATTGCATCCTGCTGGAAGACATCGCGCCCGGCCACCAGCACATCGACCTGATCTACTTCGCGCGGGTGCGGGGCGGGCGCCTGGCGCACAGCGAGCGCGAGGCGCACGAGGCGCGCTGGCTGAGCTGGGAGGAACTGGACGCGCCGGAGATCAACGAGGACATCCGCGAGCTGGGGCGGCGGGCGATCGAGCTGGTGGGGGGGACAGCGGATAGGGAGCAGATAAGCGGATAAGTGCCCATTATCCGCTCCCTATCCGCGCTCCGCTTCTCCGCTCCCTATCCGCTGTCATCCCACAAAAAAGCCCGGCTCTACGCCGGGCCGGGACAAGTGCGAAAGTGGCACCTCAGACACCCAGAGGAACTCACCTACCGTTGCTACCTCTCGGTCCTGGCGGGGTTCGGCAAGTATCTGCCGTCCTCGGTGCCGGGCGGCATTATAGCCGATGCGGCCACATATGTCAACACATTGACACCCGTCGCGCGCCTCACATATAATGGGCCAGACCCCCACACTTCTACCGCACCCGCATCATCGCGCCGTCCGCTACAGGCACTGACGCCAGAAAGGAGCCGTTCGATGTTGAACCTCGCGACGCTGTTGGAGCAGAGCGCCCGCCGCAACCCCGGCAAGACCGCTGTCATCCTGGACGACATCAGGCTGCGTTACAGCGAACTGAACGGCGCGGCCAACATGATCGCCAACGGGCTGGTGCGCATGGGCGTGCGGCCGGGCGACAAGGTGGCGATCATGCTGCCGAACACGCCGCACTTCGTGATGTGCTACTACGCGATCCTGAAGGCCGGCGGGGTGGTGGTGCCGCTCAACGTGCTGTTCAAGCAGCACGAGATCGCCTACCACCTGCAGGACAGCGACGCGGTGGCGCTGATCGCCTGGGAGGGCTTCCTGGGCGAGGCGGCGGCCGGCTTCGGTATGGCCGAGGCGTGCAGGAGCCTGGTGGTGGCGCAGGCCCCCGGCAGCCCGGCCAGCCTGCCCGAGGGCGCCCGGCCGCTCACCGCACTCATGGCCGACGCGCCGCCCGTATTCGACACCGTGCAGACCATGCCGGACGACACGGCGGTGATCCTGTACACCAGCGGCACCACCGGGCGGCCGAAGGGCGCCGAGCTGAGCCACTTCAACATCTTCATGAACACCCTCGTGATGAACGAGAAGCTCATCAAGATGGGCGAGGAGGCGGTGGGGCTGGCGGTGCTGCCGCTGTTCCACTCCTTCGGACAGGTGTGCGTGATGAACACCATGCTGTACTGCGGCGGGACGATCACGATGCTGCCGCGCTTCGAGCCGCAGAAGGCGCTGGAGATCATGCAGCGCGACCGGGTGACCTACTTCGCCGGCGTGCCGACGATGTACTTCCACCTGCTGAACTTCCCCGCCGCCGGGCAGTACGACCTCTCGGCGCTCAAGTACTGTGTCTCGGGGGGCGCGGCGATGCCGGTGGAGGTGATGCACGCCTTCAACAAGCAGTACAACGTCAAGATCCTGGAGGGCTACGGCCTGTCCGAGACCTCGCCGGTGGCCTCGTTCAACCACCTGGACCGCGAGGCGAAGCCGGGCAGCATCGGTACGCCGATCTGGGGTGTAGAGATGCGCGTGGTGGATGCCGAGGGCCGCGACGTGGCGCAGGGGCAGCTGGGCGAGATCGTGATCCGCGGCCACAACGTGATGAAGGGCTACTACAAGCGCCCCGAGGCGACCGCCGAGGCCATCCGCGGCGGCTGGTTCTACACCGGCGACGTGGCGCTGATGGACGAGGAGGGCTACTTCTTCATCAAGGACCGCGTGAAGGACATGATCATCCGTGGCGGCTTCAACGTCTACCCGCGGGAGGTTGAGGAGGTGCTGTACGGCCACCCGGCGATCGCCGAGGCGGCGGTGATCGGCGTGCCGGACACGGCGCTGGGCGAGGAGGTCAAGGCGGTGGTGGTGCTCAAGCAGGGCCAGAGCGCCACGCCGCAGGAGATCGTGGAGTACTGCAAGGAGCGCATGGCGGCCTATAAGTACCCGCGCACGGTGGAGATCCGCGAGTCGCTGCCGAAGACGGCCACCGGCAAGATCCTCAAGCGCGAGCTGCGCGTCCCGGCGGAGCAGGCGGTGGGGATCGGGGGATAACGCGAAACGCTGCACAGCCGGTGCGTGAGAACGCTGCCGGCGAACGCTCGCACCCGCAAGTACGTTCGGCGCAAGCCGAAGGCAGCGTGTTGGGGGTTGGAGAGCGCGGGGCGCATCAAGGCCCTCCAGTGGCTGGAGGGCCTTGATGCGCCCCGACTCACGA
This sequence comes from Roseiflexaceae bacterium, assembly GCA_035559635.1. Classification (GTDB taxonomy): domain Bacteria; phylum Chloroflexota; class Chloroflexia; order Chloroflexales; family Roseiflexaceae; genus CALJIC01. The sequence goes on along the minus strand of DATMBA010000518.1, from coordinate 5,014 downwards.
GGCTGGACGTTGGGATCTAGCCTCGCTCGTGAACGCCGTTCTGCTCGCTGCGCTCCTGGGCGCCGTTCTGCTCGCCGTAGTGGAAGCCGGCGCGCTCGGCGACCATGCTGAGGGTTTTCTGGGTGGAGCGGTGCGGGGTGTGCAGCCCCGTCTCCCACTCGCTGATCGTCTGCTGGCGGACCTCAAGTTGGTCGGCGAGTTCGCGTTGGGTCAGGCCCATGTGCTCGCGCAGCGCCCGGATCATCTCGGGCTTCCAGATATATGTGGCCTGGCGCCGGCGCCGGGGTTTCGTCTCCTGGTCACTCATTGGTCATCGCTCCTCGTTCCCTGTGCAGCCGATGATGCACGGGCATATTGTAACACGCCAGCGGATAGTTGCAAAGGGTTTCAGCACGGAATTTCGGGGAGATTTATTAACAGATGTTCTGTGGGGCCGTAGGCCCCCACACCCCCATGCGCGTGCGCGCGGACTGGCACGTAGGCGCGACCCTTGTCTTATGAAGCGAAGGGACGCGAGGGCATGGCCTCCGCCCCCCCACCGGGATGACGGGTATCGAGCGAGCTGGCGAAGGCGCGCACGAAGCGCACGACGCTGAGCGGGCACTCGCGCTGGGGGAGGTGGCCGCAGCGCGGGAGGAGCAGCTTCGGCGCGCCGGGCAGGTGCTCGTCGAAGAACGCGAGCGACCCCTCGGGGAGGAAGCGGTCGCGCAGGCCCCAGATCAGGGCGGCCGGCACAGGCAGGCGGCGCAGCTGTTCGGCCGTGAGGAGCACCCTGTCGTCGCTGGCACGATAGGCCTCCAGGATCACCGGGCGCTGGAACATGTGCTGGAGGCTGCGCAGGATGAGGAGCAACAGCGGGCGCGGCACGGCGCCAAACAGCTCGCCGCCGACGCGATAGGCGGTACGGAGGCGCGGGTCAGCGATCTTGGCGAAGAACGCGTCGTAGGCGGCGCGGCCCTGCAGCGGCGCGCCGCCGGGGTTGAGCAACACCAGGCCGCGAATCAACTCCGGCGCGCACCAGGCGGCGCGCACGGCGAGCATGCCGCCGAGCGAGTTGCCAACCAGCAGCGCCGGCCGGCCGATCACCTGGCGGACGAATCCCACCACGGTGGCGGTGTGCTCATCCAGGGTGGCGTAGCGGCGGCCGGGCGGGAGACCGGAGAGTCCGTGGCCCGGCAGGTCGAGCGCGTAGACATCGTGCCCAAGGGCCAGGCGGCGCAGCACGAGCGCCCAGGTGAGCGCGCTATCCCCGATGCCGTGAATCAGCAGCATGGGCATGTTGCGCCGCCAGGGGGTGTGGGGGGCGGGCGGCCCCCAGAGCAGGCGCTGGTAGTAATTGATGGTGATCCCACCGATGCGCGCCTCGTGCTGCGTGGCGCCGCGGCAGATGATGCGGTGGCGCGCCAGCCCGTCCACCAGCGGCACGAAGGCGCTCGAGAGCGGGTCGTAGAGGGATTGCAGCTTGCAGATCGCAGCTTGCAGATGAGGGGTCCTGCTATATCTATGCTGCATGCTATAGAGTCAGCGGAAACGGGGGTGGGGTTCAGGGATGGCCATGCCCTCCCCGGCCCCCCTTTTTCGCACTACAGATCCAGCGCCAGCTGCCCAGAGCCGCCCGAGTGGGGGGCCTCTGCGCCTGTCCCGGATATTGCCTCGGCCGGCAGCTGCGTCGCCTCGCCGAGGAGCGCACGCAGGCCGGCCTCGTCCAGCAGCGGCACGCCAAGCTCCTGGGCGCGGGAGAACTTGGCGCCGCCGGGGTCCGCGCCGACGAGCAGGTAGCTGGTCTTCTTCGAGACGCTGCCGGCCACCTTGCCGCCGTGAGATTTGATCAACTCCTCGGCCTGTTCGCGGGACATGGAAGGCAGCGTACCGGTGATCACGAACGTCTTGCCGGCCAGGGCGTCACCGGCCGGCGCGCGCCGGGACTGCGAGGCCGTCTGCACCCCGACATCCCTGAGCTTCTGCACCAGCGCACGGTTCTCCGGCACCTGGAAGAACTGCACGACGCTCTGGGCAATGGCCGGGCCGATGCCCTCGATCGCGTCGATCTGCTCCTCGGTCGCGTCCGCGAGGGCCTCGAGCGAGCCGAAGTGCTCGGCGAGCGCCTGAGCCACCACCTCGCCGACGAAGCGGATGCCGAGGCCGGTGATCAGCCGGGCCAGCGGGCGGGACTTCGACCCCTCGATGGCGGCGAGCAGGTTGCCGATCTTCTTCTCGCCGTACCCCTCGAGATCCTTGAGATCCTCTCTGGTGAGCCGGTAGAGGTCGGCCACATCCCTGACGAGGCCGCGTTGGACGAAGAACTCGGCCTGTTTCTCGCCGATGCCGACGATGTCCATCGCCCCGCGCGAGACCCAGTGCTCCACGCGGCGCACCAACTGAGCCGGGCAGATGCCGAAGTTCGGGCAGCGGTAGGCCACCTCGCCCTCCGGGCGCTCGAGCGGCGTACCGCAGGCCGGGCAGGTGGCCGGCATGGACCAGGGGCGCTCCGAGCCATCGCGCCGGTCGACGAGCGGGGCGATGATCTGGGGGATCACATCGCCGGCGCGCTTCACGGTGACATAGTCCCCGATGCGGATATCGCGTTGGGCGATGTAGTCGGCATTATGGAGGGTAGCGTTGCGCACCGTGACCCCGCCGATCGTGACCGGCTCGATCACCGCGTTGGGGGTGACGACGCCGGTGCGGCCGACGTTGACGACGATATCGAGCATGCGGCTGACGGCCTCGCGGGCGGGGAACTTGAAGGCCACCGCCCAGCGCGGATCACGCCCGACGACGCCGAGCTGCTCCTGCTGGTCGAAGCTGTCCACCTTGATGACGATGCCGTCGGCCTCGTAGGGGAGCGCGTCGCGGCGGGCCATCCACTCACGGCAGTAGGCGACGGCGTCCTCGAAATCCTCGAAGCGGCGGGCGTCGTGGTTGACGGGGAAGCCGAGGCGGCGGAGGGTGGCGAGCAACTCCCACTGCGAGCGGATGGTGATCCCACGGAACGGGCCGACACCGTAGGCGTAGAAGCGCAGCGGGCGGGAGGCGGTGATGGACGGGTCCTTCTGGCGCAGGCTGCCGGCGGCGGCGTTGCGCGGGTTGGCGGCCACCTTCTCGCCAGCGGCGGCCAGGCGCTCGTTGAGGCGCTCGAAGTCGGCGATGCGCATGTAGACCTCGCCGCGCACCTCGATGGAGACCGCGTTGAACGTTTCATCGTCTGAACGTTCAACGTTCAACAGCTGGAGCGGGATCGACCGGATCGTGCGCAGGTTGGGAGTGACATCCTCGCCCGTCTCGCCGTCGCCGCGGGTAGCGCCGCGGATGAGGCGGCCGTCCTCGTAGGTGAGGGCGACGGCGAGGCCGTCGATCTTCGGCTCGCAGACGAAGGCCACCTGGGTGCCGGGGCCGAGCAGCCGCATCACCCGGTCGCGCCAGGCGCGCAGGTCGGCCTCATCGAAAGCGTTGCCGAGCGAGAGCAGCGGGACCGGGTGGCGCACCTTGGCGAACTTCTCGGAGGGCGCGGCGCCCACACGGCGGGTGGGCGAGTCGGGCGCGGCGAGGTCCGGGTAGGCCTCTTCGAGCGCGCGCAGCTCGCGCATCAGCGCGTCGTACTCCGCATCGCTCACCAGCGGGTCGTCGAGCACATAGTAGCGGTAGTTATGGGTGCGGATCTGCTCGGCCAGCTCCGCCATGCGGCGCGCGGGATCGATGGCACTCATGGTCCCTCCGTGGCTCGTCTAGCACTCCTGAGCTATTATAGCCGATCCAGCCCGAGCCGTGAGGTGGACAGAACCTGTGTGCGATGGCCGTCTGGTCGGCATCGTGCTGCGGCAGAAGGCCCTCACCCCTTGCCCCCTCTCCCGCTGCGACAGGAGAGGGGGAATCGCATCCGAATCCCTGTGGCATGGGGAGGGTGAAGGACTTCGTTCCTCACCCTCCCTGACCTTGATGTAGCCCTGCGCGCCGATGCGTGTTTGACATCCGGGCGGGCGCATGTATAATAGGGACCGTTGGCACGGTCCCCGATAGCTCAACGGTAGAGCGGCTGACTGTTAATCAGTAGGTTCGAGGTTCGAATCCTCGTCGGGGAGCCAACAGCCAGAAGCCTGCTCGGGAAACCGAGCGGGCTTTGTTCTTTAGACGTTATCACGATTTATCGTTGGGATCGCGAGGTGTACGAGCGGCTGCATAACGAACTTGGGGGAAACGCGTGGCTGGTGGGCCGGGTGACGGGACAGGAGTTCGCCTCGCGCCAGACCCCTATCTGTCGTACACTGGCACACCGTTGAGTCGGGAAAACTGGTTCGCTCGCACGCAGGCCGACGCGTGGGCGGTGGTGCTCGACGCCCAGGGAAAGATCGCCTGGAGACGAAGCGAGGTAGGCGGTGACCCGCTGGTGGTCGTGCTCACGCAGGCGGTCTCGGACAGCCAGCTCGCCGGCATGCGTGAGGACGGTGTCTCCTACCTCTTCGCTGAAGAGCAGGAGATCGACCTCGCGGCGGCGCTGGAGGCGCTGAACCAGGAACTGGGGATACGTCGCCTGCTGCTGGAGGGCGATGGTACAGCGAGTGGCGCCCTGCTCCAGGCCGGGCTGGTCGATGAACTTCGCCTGGTCATAGCCCCGAGTGTCGCGTTCCTGTTCCGCGCCTGGCGCACGCCGACGCTCCTCGACTGGGCGGTCATGCCGGGGCTGGGGCTGGTGTGGGCGAGCAGGATGTTCTGCATGGCGCGCGCCTACAGCCTGGAGCTGGCCTCGGTCGTGGCCCCGTTCGAGTACACTACGCTGCCGATCAACGCCGCCTGGGGCTTCCTGCTCTGGCGCGAGGCCCCGGCGGCGTCGACCTGGGCCGGCGCGCTGCTGACCCTGCTGAGCGGGTTCTACATTGTGTATCGTGAGCGGCGCGAGCAGACGGCGGCAGCACGCGGCAGCATGCCGCCGATGGTGGCGCCGGCACAGAAGGAGACATGAGATGGACATCATTCGAAACGGCTCGCGGCCATCCGGCAAAGGGCCGGCCGCGTGGTT
>DATMBA010000517.1:0-4611 GCA_035559635.1 Roseiflexaceae bacterium | reverse complement strand
GCCAGCGCACCCTGCACCCGCAGGAGGGTCGCCCGCTGGCCCTCGTCGGCGGCGGCCAGGCCGCGCTCGAGCGCCTGGGCCACCGTGAGCGAGCGGCGCTCCTCCTCCGAGAGCAGCGCGGCCAAGACTGTGGCGCCCTCGGCCAGCAGCGGCCGGGCCGCGCCGAGATCCAGGTGGGGCGCGGCGGACGCGCCGCCGTTGGAGGCACCGTTCGCGGGAGGGGCCACCCGGTCCAGCAGGCGGCCACCGATCTCGCGCAGCGGCGCCGGCGCGCTCTGCAGCACCCCACCGATGCCGTCGGCCAGGCCCATGAGGCGCAGGATCTGCTGGGCCGTCTCCGGCGTGCCGTAGAGCTTGAAGTCCATCGCCGCCATGGCCTCGCCCATGGCGCGCGCCTGGGCCACGCCGATCTCGATCTGGGCCTGCAGGCGGATCTTCTCCAGCTCGAGGCGCTGCGCCACTCCTTCGTTGGCCGCCAGCGCGTCGGCCATGGCCCGCTGGCCCTCGGCCTCGGCCAGCGCCCGGGCGCGCACCGCCTCGGCCTCCGCCAGGCCGCGGGCCTTGATCGCCTCGGCCTCCAGGCGCGCGGCCTCGGCCTTGGCCTTGATCACCTCGGCCTCCGCCAGCCCTTCGGCCGCGGTGGTGGCCTTCGCGGCCTCGGCGCGCAGCTTCTCCGCGTCGGCGGCGGCCTGGGCCTCGGTGCGGCGCGCCTCGGCGATGCGGATCGAGGCGGTGGCCTCGGCCTCCGCCTTCTTGTTCAGCGCGGCCGCCTCGGCGTCGGCGTCCTTGATGCGCTTAAACGCCTCCAGCTCCACCTCGTTCTTCTTGTTGATCATCTCGCGCTGCGCGTCGCGCTCGGCCTGGATGATCAGGATCCGCGCCTCGCGCTCGGCGGCGGCGGTCTCCTGCACGGTGAAGACCTGCTGCTCGGCGGCCTCGCGCTCAGCGGCGATCGCCAGGCGCATCTTCTCGGTCTCCTCCAGCTTCGCCAGTTGCTGCGCTAGCTGCACCTTGCGCTCCTGGTCGGCCACCTCGATGGCCTGCTGCTTGAGCACCTCGCTGCGCCGCACCTCGCGCTCGCGCTCCTGCTCCGCCAACTCGATGGCCTGCTGCTTGCGCTGCTCGGCCAGGCGCACCGCCTGCTCCTTCTCCTGCTCGGCCTCGGCCACCGCGCGCTCCTTCATCACGCGCGCCAACTCGGCGGCCCGCTGCTGCTCGAAGGCCACCTGATCCGCGGCGCTCTTCTCCTCGGCCTCCCTGATCAGGATCTCGCGCTGCTGGGTGGCCCTGGCCTGCGCCAGGTTGCGCTCCAGCGCCAGCTTCTCCTGGTCCGTGGCGGCGTTGCGCCGCGCGATCTCCAACTCAGCCGCGCGCTCGATCTCGTTGCGCTCCTGCTCGGTGGTGGCGTTGCGCCGCGCGATCTCCAACTGCTTGCGGCGCTCGATCTCGTTGCGCTCCTGCTCGGCGGCGGCGTTGCGCCGCGCGATCTCGTTCTGGGTGGTCTGGTCGATCTCGTTGCGCTCCTTGAGCGCGTTCTGGATCACCTGGGCGTTGGCGCGCGCCACCTGCGCGCCGAACACGTCGTCCACCCCGAAGCTGCCCTGACGGGCGGACTTGAGCGCGGTGATCGAGACCGACTCGAGCACCAGGCCGTTCTCGGCCAGGTCGGCGCGCACCAGGTTCTGCACCCGCTCGACGAACTTCTCGCGCTCCTGGTGCAGGCTCATGAGGGTGAAGGTGGCCGCCACGTCGCGCAGCGCGCCCTCCAACTTGCTCTCCACCAGGCGCTTGACGGTGTCCGAGTTGACCTCGCCGCCGCCGATGGTGCGCGCGGCGCGCTCGATGTCCTCAGCGATCGGGTTGACCTTGATGTAGAAGATCGCCCGGATGTCCGCATACTGCGGGTCCACCGTCAGCAGCGCGCTGGCCTCGGTGCGCTCGATGTCGATGTCCATCGTGCGCAGGTCCACCCAGGTCACCTCGTGAAAGGCCGGGATGACCCAGTCGCCACCGTTGACGATCACCTTCGGCTTGCCGCCGCCGGTCTTGACGAACGCCCGGTCCGCGGGGGCCTTGACGTAGAAGCGCGACACCATCGCGAAGAACGCGACGACGATCGCCACCAGCGCGCCGAGGACGATGCCGATCACGACGCCGATGTCTGCCATGGTGGGTCCTTTCCGTGAGACGAAAGCGATGTTGTACTGCGTGCGCCGCCTACCGCTCAGGTCTATGCCCGTCCAGCGGGCGCGACTCACCTGGACATGGGGGGACGATGGGATCGCGGCGGGTAAAGGGACCGCTGTCAACGGAGTTGGAGCGGAGGGAACGGAGTCTGTTCCTCACCTCAGCGCCCGCACCACAAACCGCCGCTTGGCCTCGTCGTAGGCCAGCAGGGCCACCTCGCTGCGCTCCGGCAGCGGCGTGTCGCCCTCCACCACGGCGAACACGGTGTGCAGCGAGCCGTGGCCGTCGCGCACCTGCACGCGGCCGTAGGTGCGGCTGACGCTCGGGCTTACCACCACGCCCACCCGGCCGACCAGTTGCTGGTTGCTGACGGCGGTGGTGCTGCGGGCGGCCACGCGCGCCACCTGGCGGCTCAGCCCGCCGGTGAGGGGCACGGCGGCGAGCGCGCTGCCCACCAAGGTCACGGCCAGCGCCCAGCCGGGGTAGCCGCCGGCCAGGCCGCCGATCAGCGCGTTCGCCACCAGGCCTAGCGCGCCGAAGCTGGCGAGGAAGACCATCAGCACCAGCATCAGCGGCACCCGGCCGACGCCCAACAGCGCCAGCGCGCCGTCGCCCCCGTGCGCGCCGCTGCCAGAGGCGTGGGCGCCTGCATCCACGTCCGCATCGGCGTCAAGATCCGCGTCCGCGTCCACGTCAGCATCAAGATCCACGTCCGCGTCCACATCGGCGTCGGCGTCGCTGTCGCCAAAGCCGGCCGCGATCTGTATGGCGGCGAGCGCCACGGCGCAGCCGAGGGCCACAAGGAAGGGGATGTTGTGCCCTGCGAGCAGGGAGGCAAGGGTGTTCATGCTGGTCACGACGGCGATACACTGCGCGGCAGGACGCGCGACCAAACAGCTGCCGCGCACGCGCCGTCACGGTGATCTACGCGGGGCGCGGTTGCAGGTCGCACCACTCCCAGTATACCGCCTCGCCCCCGGCGGAGTCCAGCACCGCCACAGGGCGGGTGCGACGTCATGTTGGACCGGTGCGGCGCCAGCTCCCCCAGGAAAGAGGAAACGTTCATCAGCCGCCGGGCGTGGGCGGCGCCCACACGACTCGTCGTCACATCCAAGGCCAACCCGCCTCTAGCGCTTCCCGGCTGCCTGTGGTATCCTCTGCGGTGAGAGCGGTGTGCGCGCAGCGCATAATGAGAGGGGCGCATGGCGCCGGTGCAGGAGTTCGCCGCGCTCGTGAGCGCCAACGTGGCCCGCGCGATCGTCGGCAAGGAGCCGGTGGTGGAGTTGCTGCTGGCGGCACTGCTGGCCGAGGGCCACGCGCTGCTGGAGGATGTGCCCGGCACCGGTAAGACGACGCTGGCGCGCGCGCTGGCCCGCTCGATCGACTGCCCCTTCCGCCGCATCCAGTTCACCCCGGACCTGCTGCCCACCGACGTCACCGGGCTGTCGTTCTTCAACCAGAAGCTCGGCGAGTTCCAGTTCCGCCCCGGCCCGGTGTTCACCGGGGTGCTGCTGGCGGACGAGATCAACCGCGCCACGCCGCGCACCCAGAGCGCGCTGCTCGAGGCCATGCAGGAGCGCACGGTGACGATCGACGGCGAGACGCGCCCGCTGCCGCGGCCGTTCATCGTGCTGGCCACCCAGAACCCGGTGGAGTTGGAGGGCACCTTCCCGCTGCCCGAGGCGCAGCTCGACCGCTTCCTGATGCGGCTGGAGTTGGGCTACCCGCCGTTGGAGGACGAGATGGCCATCCTGGGCCGCTACGAGCGCGCCGACCCGCTGGCCGAGCTGGCGCCGGTGGCCTCGGCGGAGGAGACACTGGCCTGCCAGCGGGCGGTGCGCGCGGTGCACGTGGCCGAGCCGGTGCGGCGCTACACGGTGGAGTTGGCGCGCGCCACCCGCGCGAGCGACGAGGTGCAGCTCGGCGCGTCGCCGCGCGCCTCGCTGTCCCTGCACCGCGCCGCCCAGGCGTTGGCGGCCATGCGCGGCCGCGCGTTCGTGACACCGGACGACGTGAAGCTCCTGGCTGTGCCGGTGCTGGCCCACCGGCTCGTGCTGCACGCCGAGACGCGCCTGCGCGGCCGCACCCCCGCCGACGTGGTGCGCGCGGTGGTGCATCGGGTGCCGGCGCCCGTGGAGTAGGCCGGCAGGGTATGGGCTGTCATGTCTCACGGGTCATGCCTCTCACGGGTTTACGCCTCACGCCTCACGTATTACGGGCTTACGTATCACGCCCCTCAACCGAGGACACTATGGCAGAACCGACGACCATCGACTCGCTCCTCGTCCGTGTCGCCGCCGACCTGGAGGCGCTCGAGCGCGAGCAGGCGCCGGCGCCGCGCGGGCCGCAGGGTGCGCCCGACGCGCTGTTGCGCGCCGCCAGCGACACCGGGCGCATGGCGCTAGTGGCCGACGACCCGGCGCT
>DATMBA010000516.1:0-5755 GCA_035559635.1 Roseiflexaceae bacterium | reverse complement strand
CCAGCGCGACAGTCGCATTCACCGCGGCGGCGGTGGTGTTGTGCACCACCGCCTGCAGCGTGGCGCGGTCGCCGGCGGTGAGGAAGCGCGGCAGGGTGGGGCGCAGGAACAGCGGCCGCGCGGTGACGATGTCCGCGCTCGCCTGGCCCACCAGAGTGTCGGCGGTGACGGCGCGAGCGCTCATGCGCCAGGTGGTGAGGGTGTCCGGTAGCGTGACGCTCACCTGCGCGGTGCCGTCGTCGCCGGTGACGAGCGCCGGCTCCCAGAAGGCGGTGTCCGGGAAGTCGCGCCGCACCGTGAGGCCCTCGGCCTCGGCGCCGCCGCCACCCTTGTCGCCCGGCTGGAGCTTGACGATCACGCGGTCCACCAGGACGGTGAGCGGGCTGGAGGTGAAAACGTTCAGCGGCCGGCGCTCGTAGAACGCCTGCCGCAGCGTCGGGTTCGGGTCGTCCGCCAGGGTGAGCACCGCCTTGTCCACCAGCGCGAGCGCCACCTCGGCCCGCACGCCCCTGCCGGTGTGGTCGGTGGTGCGCACCGTGTAGCGCACCGTGTCGCGCGGGCCGGCGTCCGGCCGGTCCGGCGTGATGGTGACGGTCAACTCCTGGCGCTCGGTGGAGACCGGCAGGTTCACCAGGCCCACCCGCAGGTCCGGCGCGGCCGGTGCATCGGGGGTTGTGCCGTCGCCGGGGGCCTTGACGAGCGCCACGCCCACGTAGACGTTCGGCGCATACCCCTCCGTGATAGGCACCTGGATGAGCTCGGTCGTGCCCTGGAGGACCTGGACGCGGTGCTCCAGGATCCTGCCGCGCTCGATGGTGATCAGCGCGGTCATGCCCTTGTAGGGCGCGGTGACGAGCACGCCGGCGGTCTCGCCCGGCCGGTAGCTGCGTTTGTCGGCCACCAGGTCCACCCGGCTGGTGTCATCCACGCCCCAGAACACATCGCCGCCGGCGGCCCAGGCGAAGCCGTCGGCGCTGGCCGCGCGCCCCTGGTCGTCCTTCGCGGTAGCGGTGAGGCGGTACTGGCCGCCCTGCGGGAAGACCACGGAGAGGCTGCCGCGGCCCTGGGCGTCAGTGGCGGCCGGGCGGGTCTCGACGAGGGTATCGGTGTACTTCGATGTCCAGTAGAGGCGGCCGTCGTCGCCCTGCTCGCGGGCGCTGTACCATTCGCGGCGGAAGATCTCAACCGTCAGGTCGCGCGAGGGCGCCGGGTTGCCCTGCGGGTCCAGCGTGATGAGCGAGACGGTCAGCGGCCGGCCGCCTTGCGCCACGTACCCCTCGGGGCGCACGCCGACGTAGAGGGCGGCGGGGTGGAGGCGCACGGCGCCTTGGGAGGCGATCACCTGGCCGTCCACGTCGGTCACCTCGACGTCGAACGTGAGGACGCGGGTGCGGGAGGCGTCGCGCGCGACGGTATACTGGTCCCGCCCGAGGGTCAGGCTGAAGCGCCCGTGGGCGTCGGTCTGCGCGGTGCCCTCGGCGACCAACTCGCCGAAGTCGTACAGCGGCGGGCGGCCGTCGTAGCGGTACCACAAGTCGGCGTCGTCGAAGCGCTCGAAGCTGAAGTTCGGCGCGGCGTCGCTGGCGAACGAGCGCGGCGCGCTGAGCAGCCGCCAGCGCACCGGCGCGCCCTGCGGCGCCCCACCGGTGAAGTAGGACGCCTGCACGCTCAGCGCCAGCGGCTCACCCTGCACCAGGTCCGGCGCGGCGGGCGTGACAGTCACCTCGAAGGAGGGCACGCGGTACTCGGCGACGCTGAACGAGCCGTAGACAGCCGGGCTGGTGGTGGGCGCGTCGCCCAGGCTGGCGCTCATGCTGTAGCTGCCAAGCGGCGCGCCGGGGGCGATCGGCAGGCTGGCGCTGAACGTGCCGAACGGGCTGAGCGCGAGGGTGGTGGAGAGCACGGTGTTGCCCTGTGAGTCGATCACATTCAGGAAGGCCGGCGTGCCGGGGTCGGGCAGGCTGTAGCGCCCGTCGTCGTTGCGGCGTAGCACGCCCTTGATGTGGACGCTGTGGCCGGGGCGGTAGATCGGCCGGTCGGTCGCCAGGCTGCCAGCGATCGGCACCGGCACCGGGTCGGCGGGCAGGCCGAAGTCATAGGGCGAGATGCCGCCGCCCCAGTCGGTGGAGGCGAACGCCAGCGGCCCCCCGTCGGCGCTCCAGAGGTAGATGGTGGCGTAGGGCCGCGCGGCGTCGAAGGGCGCATCCAGCACGCCGTCGGCGCCGGTGCGGCCGAGCTGCACCGGGCGCTGCAGCCGGCTGCGCTCGTAGTCGTACCAGCCGGCCACCAGCGGCAGGTCCGGCGCCGGCCGCCCGCTGGCCAGGTCCACCGCCCAGATGAACAGCCGGTCCGGGGTGCGCTTGACGGTCAGCGCGTAGGGGCTGACCGTCATCACCTGGCGGTCCATCACGTCCGGGAAGGGGCCGCGCGCATCGCCGCCCTGCAACTCGATATAGTACAGGCCGGGCTCGAGCCTGCCCAACTCCACCACGTCGATCCGGGCGCGGTTACGTTCGCCCTGGAGCGGCAGGCGCTCGTCGGCCAGGAGCGCGGCAGCCTCTGGCTGGAAGCTGCGCCAGGCCTCGTAGTCGCTGATCAGGAGCGCGGCCTGCTCGGGGGCCACGCGGAACAGCCGGTAGCGCAGTTCGGGCAGGTTGACGTGCTGGAAGGGCACGCGCGCCGGGACATTGGCGTTGTAGGCGGCGCTGCGGAAGGCGCCCACCAACGCGAGCGAGGGCGGCAGCGGGGCGGTGCGGAAGGCCACCACCGCGTCCTGCCCGAGCGCCACGCCGTAGGGGTCCTGGGCGGCGGCGCCGACGGTGATGCGGATGTCGGTCTCCGGCTCGAGCGGGAAGTACAGGTAGAGCTGGTTCTCGTAGGTGGAGGTGAAGACCTCGGTCGGCTTCGGCTCGATCCGCAGGGTGCGCTCCACCGAGCTCCACTCCATCGGCGTGCTGAAGGTGAGCGTGACGCTACCGCCAGGGTCGGCGCTCTGAGAGCCGGCGGGCGGCTCGGAGGCGATCAGCGCCGGGAGCGGGGCGATACGGAAGGTGGCGGCGGTGGTCCCCGCCAGCGCGCCACCCTTCGCGCTTCTGGCCCCTGCGGCCACCGTCACCTCGTACTCAACGCCGCGCTCGAGCGGGGTGGCGGGGGTGAACGTGGCGACGTGGCCCCGCACGCTCAGCGCGCCGCCCACCGGCGCGCCGCTGTCCCGCCGCCGCAGGGCAAAGGCGCCCTGCAGACTGGCCTCGTCCATCGGCTGGTTGAAGATCACCTGCACCGGCTCGGAGGGCGCGGCGAAGATGCTGGCCGGGCGGGTCTCCAGCACCGTCGGCTGGATGGTGCTGAAGCTCCAGGTGTACTCCTGCGGCAGCGCCCCGCCGGTCTGGTCCGTCAGGCCAGCCGCCACGCGCACCGTATAGGTGGTGGAGGGGTCCAGGCCGGCGGTGGGCGAGTAGACGAAGGTGCTGGTGGTGAGCCAGCGAGCCTCGCCGGCCAGCGGCGGCTCGATCGTGACCGGGTTGGGCAGGCCGCCCTGGCCGGCCACGTCGGTCACGGCCACCACCGGGTGGTTGAAGACCACGCTGATGCGGCCTGTGGTGGTGGGCACCTCAGTGGCGTCGGGGAGCGGCTCGACCTGCAGCACCGCCAGGTCGCCGATCGTCTGGAACTGCCAGGTCAACTCCTGGTTGCCAAGTGGGCGGCCGGCCCTGGTGCGCGCGCCCTCGCCGAGGCGCGCTTCATAGCGCGCGCCGCGCTTGAGCGGGCCGGCGGGGCGGAAGCGCACGCCCCCGTCGAACGGCTCGAGGCTGCCCTGCACTGTCTCACCGCTCTCCAGCTCCACCAGGCTGAGGACAGCCGAGGCGGGGTCCACGTCCTGGTGCAGGCGCACCTCGATCGGCGCGTCGGGCGGCACCTCCTCGGCGCCGTCGAACGGGCGCAGGCTCTCCAGCAGCGGGGCCTCAGTGGTGAAGCGCCAGGCGAGCGGCCGCTCCAGGCGGAAGGCGCCGTCGGGCGTGATATCGGCGCGTAGCGCGGCCTGGTAGGTGGTGGCGGACTCCAGCGGCCGCTCGGGATAGAACCCGAACAGCGTGGGGGTGAGCCAGCGGCCCACGCCGGGCACCGCCTCCTGCGCGCCCTCCGGAGTGAGCGTGAGCGGCTGGGGCAGCTCGCCGGCCCTGCGCGGGTCCTCGGCGGCGGCCGCCAACGCCTCAACGCTCACCACCGGCACACCGAATTCCACCGTCAGCGGCGCGCGCAGTGGCACCGCGCTGGCGCCATCGGCGGGCGCGAAGGAGGCCACGGTGACGTAGGGCGCGGTGGTGAACGCAACGGTGACCGGCCGCTCGAGCGCCCGCCCGAGCAGGTTCTGCACGCCCGGGCCGATCGTCAGGCGGTAATGGGCGCCGTAGCGCAGCCCCCCCGGAACGGTGAGCCGCACAGCGCTCGGGCCATCCATCGCCACGGCGAACGGCGCCGGCGGGTCGAGCGCCACCGCGCGCTGCACCGTGTCGGCGCGCACCGGCTGGCTGAACACAATGCGCAGCGGCGCTTGCGGGTTCGCAGCCCGCTCGCCATCCGGCGGGCTGACGCTCACCACCTGAGGGCCACTGAGTGCCAGCGGCGCAGCGAGCGCGCCGGCGGCCGCAAGCAGCACCACCACGAGCGCGCCAACCAGATAGCGCGGGCGGAGGAATCGAGATAGAGTGTTCATGGCGGTGTCCCGTGAAGCGGAAGGATGACAGCGGATAGGGAGCGGATAAGCGGATAATGGATAGCGGATATGTGGTTCATCGCCCAAGACTCAGCACTCAGCACTCAGTCCCCAGTCCTCCGCGCTCAGTCCTCCGCACTGGTTATGGTCTCCACGCCGGCATGCTCCCGTCCGCCACCTTGGTGGGGGCGGGGGCGCCGGCTTGCCACAGCCACACCGAGGGGCGCGCGGTCTCGTCTGGCGGGCCCTCCCAGCGCACGAACAGCAACGCCGTGCCGTCCGGCGCGAAGCGTGGCGGGAGCGCGTCCTCCAGGGGGCGCTCGGCGCCGGCGCTCTCCGGCAGCAGCCGCAGGCCGCTCCCGTCGCCTGCGGCCACCCACACGCCGCAGCCACGCGCATCCGCCTTTAGGCTTGCTGTGCCGTCTGTGGCGAGGGCAGTCCCGCAGCCGGTAAAAGTGAGCAGCGTGCCATCGGGGGACCAGGCGACCTGCGAGAGGCGCCAGTAGTGTCCGTGCCCCGGCTCCTCGTCGCTGCGCCAGATCGCGCGGCGCGCCCCGCTCGCTCGGTCCAGCAGCGCCAGGTCGGTCCACTTGCGCCCGGCGTCGTCCTCCGGCGAGCGCACGATCGTCAGCGCCGCCAGCGCGACGAAGCCCCCGTCGGGGGAGATCCCGTTGGCGACGGTGTCCTCATCGTCCACGAGCGGCTCGATCGTCCCGCCATCGGCGGTGGCGAGCGCGTGCCCTGCGGCAAGCAGCCGGCCGTCGGCGCTCCAGGCGGCGCGCTCCCACAGCGCCGGCGTCGCGGCGCCCAGCGTGAGCGGCGGGCCGTCCGGCGCGGGCCACAGCAGCGGCACCGCGAGCGCGTCCTCGCGCATCGTCGGCGGCTGGTCACGCGAGAGGTGGGCGGCCAGCGCGTCGCCGCGGGGCGCGAAATGCGGCCGCTCGCCCTCGCCGATATGGCTGAGCGCGCCGCTGGCCGTCTCCACGAGCCACATACGGCAGGGCGCGCCGTCGCCGCACCAGTCCGCCCCAGGCGGGGGTG
>DATMBA010000515.1:0-2206 GCA_035559635.1 Roseiflexaceae bacterium | reverse complement strand
CCGCCGATCCCGTTCGCGGTGTATAAGCTGTTCTTCCTGTGCCAGATCACGGGCGGGGCACCGGCGGCCACGCACGAGACCGACGCCGTCGGCTTCTTCCGCGAGCACGAGATCCCCGATCTGTCGCTCACCCGCGTGGTGCCAGCGCAGATCGCGCGGCTCTTCGCGCACCACCGTCACCCCGAGTGGCCCACCGACTTCGACTGATCCAGTGCATTCCTGGCGGGGTTCGGGGGCCGCAGGCCCCCGATACGATCTTCGAAGTTTCATTTTGGAGAGGCTGTGCCCCTCCAAGCCGCCCCACCGGGGCTGGGGAAGGCCGGCCCTTCCCAGCGGGGGTACGGGGGCCTGCGGCGCCGATAATATCTTTCGAGGGTTCTTTTGGGAGGGACTTCGCCCCTCCAAATCTCCCCACGGGGGCAGGGGAGGGCCTGGCCCTCCCCTGAGACCCCACCCACTGGCACCTTGCCACCGAGAAGAGGAACACGGATATGACGAAACACTTCCTCTCCGCCCTGGACCTGACGCGCGACGAGACCGAGGCGCTGCTGCTGCGCGCCCTGGAACTGAAGGATGCGTGGCGCGCCGGCGGCCATACCACCTGGCCGCTGCGCGGCAAGACGCTGGCGCTGGTGTTCGAGAAACCCTCGCTGCGCACCCGCGTGGCCTTCGAGGCCGGCATGACCCAACTCGGCGGCCACGGCAGCTACCTCTCCGCCAACGACATCGACATGGGCGGGCGCGAGAGCGTGCCGGACGTGGCGCGCAATCTCAGCCGCTGGGTGCAGGCTATCGCCGCGCGCGTCTTCCGGCACACCACTGTGGAGACCCTGGCGCGCCACGCGAGCGTCCCGGTGATCAACGCCCTCTCGGACCGCGAGCACCCCTGCCAGGCGTTGGCGGACATGCTCACCCTACGCGAGCGCTTCGGGCGGCTGCAGGGGCTGACGCTGGCCTATGTGGGCGACGGCAACAACGTCTGCCACTCGCTGCTGCTGATGGGGGCTACGCTCGGCGTCAACGTGCGCGTCGGCTGCCCGCCGGACTACCGGCCGGACCCGGAGATCCTGGCGCTGGCCGAGGAGCGCGCTGCCGAGAGCGACGCGACGCTGGCCGTCACCGCCAGCCCGGCCGAGGCGGTGGCCGGCGCGGACGCAGTGTATACTGACGTGTGGGCCTCGATGGGCCAGGAGCACGAGGCCGCCCGCCGCCGGCCGGTCTTCCAACCTTACCAGGTGAGCGCCGCGCTGCTGGGAGGCGCGGCCTCCCACGCGCTGGCGATGCACTGCCTCCCGGCCCACCGCGGCGAGGAGATCACGGCCGATGTGATCGACGGGCCGCGTTCGGTGGTGTTCGACCAGGCCGAGAACCGGCTGCACGTGCAAAAGGCGCTGATCCTGACGCTGCTGGGGATGTAGCGGCCACAGGCGATGGGTCGCCAGGCACTGGCCACGTTCCATCGCCTATCGTCCATCGCCGATCCCCTGTGACGCGTTATACTACCCCCACGGGCATGCATGCGCCCCGCGGCGGAGAGCGCGCGATGGCGAACGAGGTCTATGCAGTGGTGTCGCCCATCAGCGGCGGGGCGCAGGCGGAGGCGCTCACGATGTGGGAACTGCTCGAGCGGCGCTACGGCGTGCGCGCCGCGCGCGCTGCGATCCACCCGCACATGACCTACGTGGTGGGCGAGGGCGGCGACCCGCAGGCGCTGGCCGAGCGGCTGGATGTGGCCGCCAGCGCAGCCGCGCCGCTCACGGTCACGATCGATGGCCTGGGGATCTTCTGTGGCCCGTCGCCGGTGATCTTCCTGCGCGTGATCCACGACGCCGTGCTCGCGCAGCTGTACGCGCGGATCGTGGAGGCGGTGCGTCGCGCCGGGCTGGCGCTCTGGCCGCACTACGCGCCGGGCACCTGGGTGCCGCATGTCACGCTCGCGCTGCGGGATGTGCCGCCTGCGGCGCTGCCTGCCATGCTGGAGGACTTGGGCCGGCGGCGCAGCCGCTTCCGCACTCCGATCCGCGACATCCGGCTGGTGCGCGTGGCCCGGCCGGTGTCCGAGTCGGTCTATATTGGCGCCTTCCCGCTCGGTGGGGAGGATGAACCACGAGAACACGAAGACGCGAAGGTCGGGAGATAGCGAACCACGAAGACACGCAGGCACGTATAGCTGAGAGCCTCTCCGCATACCGCGGGGAGGGGTCGG
>DATMBA010000514.1:0-13587 GCA_035559635.1 Roseiflexaceae bacterium | reverse complement strand
CCGGCGTGGCCGAGGCCCATCCGCTCGGCCTCGGTGTGCTCTACCTGCGCCGCGGCATGCCCAGCATGGCTGTGGCCGAGCTTGAGCGCGCCGTCGAACGCTACCCACGCCGCGCTGACCTGCGCGCCCACTACGCCGAGGCGCTGCGCCGCAGCGGCCAGCCTGCCGAGGCCCGCCGCCAGCTCGAGCAACTCGCGCCCGCCGCCGCCCAGGGCCTCCCGGCGCTGCTGCTGCGCACGGCCCTCGCCCCTCCTTCCGATGCCCCTGCCCTGCGCGCCCGCTGCGCGCGCCACGACCCGGACGGTGTCCTAGCCCGCCGATTCTTCGCCCCTGAGTCCCCGCCTTGGGAGCTTCCCCCCGCGCCCGCGCTCCCATGGTCCGAGGATCTCGAGCCGCTCGAGCCGTACCTCGGCCTGGTCGCTGCGGATCGCAGCTTGCAGCTTGCAGCTTGCAGAGCAGGCAGCACACCCGCGCCCGCCGCACCTGCCAGTAGCGCCAAGCGTGCCCCAACTGCCGACCACGTCGCAACGTCCGACGAGGCTCAATACGAGGACAACCCTCAAGCTTCACGCTTCACGCTTCAATCACCGGTAGAGCCGGACCCCGATGTCAAGAGCTTCATCTCCACCGCCGAGCGCCTGCGCCGCCAGCTCGCGATCATCGGCGGAGGGCCGCGCCCGCTGGCGCCCTGGGCTTCCTCCGGCGCGCTCACCCAGGTGATACTCAGCTCGCGCGCCGCCCTTCTCCGCCGCTTCGGCGAGGACGGCTTCCGCGCGGTGGACGAGCGCCTGCGCGCCCTGGCGGAGGCCTTGCGCCGCCGCGGCGTGCCATCCCACGTCTGCTACTGCGATGACCCCGCCTCGCTGGAGCCGGTGGCCGGCGCGCAGCTCCCCCCCACGCCGCAGGACCCGGCCGCGCTGCGCGAGTTGGTGGGCGCGCTCGCCGGGGGGCTCGCCGCGCGCGGGAGCGAGCTTGGCGTCCTGCTGATCGTCGGCGGCGACGAGATCGTACCCTTCCACCGCCTGCCCAACCCCATCCCCGATGACGACCCGCTGGTGCTCTCGGACAATCCCTACGCCAGTGGCAACGCCGGCCACCTCGTCCCGCAGCGTATCGTCGCCCGCATCCCCGAGGGCGCCGCCGCCGACCCCGGGCTGCTGCTGGCGATCCTGGACGCCATGCTTGCGCACCACAGCGCCAGGCCGCCGCGCGGGCGCCTGCTGCTCCCGCTGCGCTCCCGCCGCCCCGCCCCGCTGGCCGAAACCGCCGCCGGTTACTGCGCCGAGGTCTGGCGCGCCACCTCGCGCGCCGCGCTGGACGCCCTGACGCAGGACGCGCCGCTGCACATCTGCCCGCCGCTGGATGCCACGCAGCTGGACGAGCGCGCGCTGGCCGGCGGGCGCGTGCTGTACGCCAACCTGCACGGCGCGCAGGGCCTGCCGAACTTCTACGGCCAGCCGGACGCGCCCTGGTCCGGCCCCGCCGAGCGCCTGCCGATCGCACTGCGGCCGGACCAGCTGGCGGGCGGGATGCTGGCGGGCGGGATGCTGCTCACCGAAGCGTGCTACGGCGCCGAGTTGGCCGGCCGCACCCCCGCCAACTCCATCCCGCTGCGGGCGCTCGCCTCTGGCGCGCTCGCCTGCGTCGGCGCCACCGTCAACGCCTACGGCAGCGCCCAGGCGCCGCTGGTGGCTGCGGACCTGCTCTTCCAGCGCATGCTCGCCCATCTGGAGCGCGGCGCACCGCTCGGCGAGGCGCTGCACCACGCACGGCACGAGTTCGCCCAGGAGATGTACCGCCGCCAGGGCTACCTGGACGACGTGGACAGCAAGACGTTGATCGAGTTCGTACTGCTGGGCGACCCGTGGGTGGCGCTGGAGGGCGCGGGCGATGGGGGGGAGCGACCAGCCTGGCCGGCTGCCCGGGTGTCCGGGATCGAGCACGTACCCAGGCCGCGCCCCAAGGTGGTGCTGGCCGAGCGCGACATCCCCGGCGAGTTGGTGCGGCGCGCCCGTGAGGCGCTGCGGCGGGCCCTCCCCGGCGGGGGCGCCGCGCCGCTGCTGATCACCGCGCAGCCCAACCCGCGCCGGCAGCGCAAGGGAGAGGCCGAGCAGGACCTGGTGTTCAGCGCCCGCGAGACGCGCCCCACCGCCGACGGCTACTACGTCACCCAGGCCGCCCACGTGACCCTCAGCGGCCGCGCGGTGGTCAAGATGGTTCAGACAAGGTGAGCCGCGATAGGTGAGAGGTGAGAGGTCATAGATGGGAGGGGAGAGGTCACAGTATCGGGATGGCGTTCAAGCTGCTCCCGGCCCTATCGCCTATCGCCTATCACCTATCACCTCCTGCAGAGGAGCCCACCCATGCTATCCACACCCGATCTCGCCCCCGCCCGCCAGGATGAGGTCGCCCACGACGCCTCCACCCCTGTGGAGTGGGCGCCGCTGGCCGTGCCACCGCTCACCGTGCTCCTGCTGGCCATCGCCGCCGTGGCGCGCACACCGCTCGACCTGGCGGTGGCGGCGCTGTCGCTGCTCGCCCTGGCGCTGGCGGCCGCAGCCTTCGCCGCCGCGCGCGGTGCCGATGGCGGCTAGCGCAGCCGAGCTGTAGGAGGGCGTAGCCCCAAAGCGGGGGAGTTGGAGGGGCACAGCCCCTCCAGAAAAAGATCAGCCCGCCTGCAGCACCTCGTCCGCCTCCCAGATGCGGTAGGAGTACCCCTGCTCGGCGAGGAACAGCTGGCGGTTGTGGGCGAAATCCAGCTCGCTCGTGTCGCGCGTGACGAGCGTGTAGAAGTGGGCCTGCCGGCCGTCGGCCTTCGGGCGTAGGATGCGGCCCAGACGCTGCGCCTCCTCCTGCCGGCTGCCGAAGGTGCCCGAGACCTGCACCAGCAGCTCGGCGTCCGGCAGGTCCAGCGCGAAGTTGCCGACCCGCGAGATCACCAGCAGCTCCACCTCGCCCTGGCGGAAGGCGTCGAACAGCCGCTCGCGCTCGCGCTGCGGCGTCTTGCCGGTGATCAGCGGCGCCGCCAGGTTGTCTGCGATGAACTGCAGCTGCCCCAGGTACTGCCCGATCACCAGCGTCGGCGCGCCGGGGTGCATGTCCAGGATGGCGCGCACCAGCCTGAGCTTGCGCGGGTTCTCGGCCGCGATGCGGTGCTGCTCGCGCCGTTCTGCCAGCGCGTAGGCCATGCGCGCATCGTCCGGCAGGCTCAGGCGCACCTCGTTACAGCTGGCCTCGGCGATCCAGCCGCGCGCCTCCAGGTCGCGCCACGGCACGTCGTACTTCTTCGGGCCGATCAGCGCGAAGACATCGCCCTCGCGCCCGTCCTCGCGCACCAGCGTGGCGGTGAGGCCCAGCCGCCTCCTGGCCTGGATCTCGGCGGTGGCGCGGAACACCGGCGCCGGCAGCAGGTGCACCTCGTCGTAGACGATCAGGCCCCACGCGCGGTCGTTGAACAGGTGCAGGTGCGGGAAGTCGCCGTCCCGCGCGGTGCGGTGGGTGAGCATCTGGTAGGTGGCCACCGTCACCGGCGCGATGCCCTTGCCGCCGCCGGTGTACTCGGCCACCTGCGCGGGCTGCAGGTCGGTGCGCGCCAGCAGCTCGCGCCGCCACTGGTTCACCGAGGTGCGGTTGGTGGTGAGCACCAGCGTGCTCTGGCCCACCAGCGCCATGGCCGCGATGCCGACGATCGTCTTGCCGGCGCCGGGCGGCAGCACTACCACGCCCGAGCCGCCGCGCACGTCGCCGCCGGCGAAGAAAGCCTCGGCCGCCTCCTGCTGGTAGTCGCGCACGTGGAAGCGCTCCAGCCGCAGCCGGAATGGCAATTCCTCGCCGGCGACGTAGCCGGCCAGGTCCTCGGCCGGCCAGCCGGCGGCCACCAGCGCCTGCTTGAGCACCCCGCGGTTGGCCGGCGGCACCGCACGCGCCAGCGCCCCGCGCGGCGCCCCCAGCAGCGGCGCGATCTCCTTACGGCGCGCCAGCTCGGCCAGCAGCGCCGGCTCGAACGACGCCAGGCGCAGCTCGCCATCCTGCACCACCAGCTTCAGCCGCCCCCAGCGCCCCGCCAGTTCGTGAATATCCGCCACGATATTGGCTGGCACCGGGTACTTGGCGAAGGCCTGCAGCCGCGCCACTATCTCCTGCGCTGGCAGCCCCGCGGCGGCCGCGTTCCATAGCGAGAGTGGCGTGATGCGGTAGGTGTGAATGTACTCCGGGCTTTTCTCCAACTCCGCGAAGGGCGCGATCGCGTCGCGTGCGGCGGCAAAGCGCGCGCTCTGCACCTCCAGCAGCAACGTGCGGTCGCTCTGCACGATCAGCGGGTTGTTGGGGTTATACTCAGCCATAGACGGATAGTTTACCAACTCCCCCGCATGGGTTTTCCCCCGCCCCATGCCGTCAGAACGAACCATGTTGGATAGTACCGCGGCGAAATACTTGACAATATATGGTATGATGGACAGCAAATGAGCGCAACATGTGTGCAGATCGCACCGGCCAGCGGCGCCATGTCGAACCTGATCGCAATCAAGGGCAGCAGAGAGGGCCTGCGGCTGCAGCTCGACGAGGCCGCCGCGTGGCCGGAGGTGCTGGACGCATTGCGCGAGCAACTCGGCCAGGGCGCCGAATTCTACCACGGGGCGAAGGTGGTGGTGGACATCGGCGAGCGCGCGCTGGCGCCGGAGCAACTCGCGGCGCTGCTAGAGTTGATGCGCCAGCACCGGCTGGAGCCGGAGTCGCTCGCCTCCACCTCGCGCGAGAGCCGCAACGCCGCCCGCTCAGCCGGGGTGGCGGCCCGTGCCCTCAGCCGCAGCGTGGCCGAGGGCGAGGAGCGCGGCGAGGCGGCTTTCGTGCGGCGCACGGTGCGCTCCGGCCAGGTGGTGCGCCACCAGGGCCACGTCACTGTGCTGGGGGACGTCAACGCCGGCGCGGAGGTCATCGCCGGCGGCAGCGTGGTGGTCTGGGGCCGCGTGCGCGGCACCATCCACGCCGGCGCCCTCGGGGACCGCAGCGCGGTGATCTGCGCGCTGGAGCTCGCGCCCACTCAACTGCGCATCGCCGACCTGATCGCCCGCGCG
The DNA here is from genome assembly GCA_035559635.1 of Roseiflexaceae bacterium. Lineage (GTDB taxonomy): Bacteria > Chloroflexota > Chloroflexia > Chloroflexales > Roseiflexaceae > CALJIC01. The sequence goes on along the minus strand of DATMBA010000514.1, from coordinate 8,512 downwards.
CCGGAGGGTGCCGCCGGGCGCACGCCCGAGATCGCGCGCGTTGTCGGCGATCAGATCAGCGTCGCGCCATGGGCCGAGTTGAAACGCTGAACGGGGCACGGGGCACGGGGCACGGTGTGATCGGGTGCGATCGAAGCAGTACAGCTGCGATCTGACCCCGGCGCTTCATCCTTCAGCGTTCATCCTTCAGCCTTCAAAAGGGGGAGTTATGTCGCGGGTCATCACGATCACCTCGGGGAAAGGGGGCGTCGGCAAGACCACCACCACCGCCAACCTCGGCACCGCCCTGGCCATGCTGGGCGCCAAGGTGGCGGTGGTTGACGCCGACATCGGCCTGCGCAACCTGGACGTGGTGATGGGGCTGGAGAACCGCATCGTCTACGACCTGGTGGACGTGATCGAGGGCCGCTGCCGGCTGCGCCAGGCCCTCATCCGGGACAAGCACTTCCCCGACCTGTGCCTGCTCCCCGCCGCCCAGACGCGCGACAAGGACGCGGTGACCGGCGACGACATGATCGCCCTCACCAACCAGTTGCGCGCCGAGTTCGACTTCGTGCTGGTGGACAGCCCGGCCGGTATCGAGGGCGGCTTCCGCAACGCGATCGCCGGCGCCGACGAGGTGCTGATCGTCACTACCCCCGAGGTCTCGGCGGTGCGCGACGCCGACCGCATCATCGGGCTGGTGGAGGCCTTCGAGAAGGGCCACCCGCGCCTGGTGCTCAACCGCATCAAGCCCCGCATGGTCAGCCGCGGCGAGATGATGAGCATCGAGGACGTGCTGCAGATCCTGGCGATCGAGTTGGTGGGCGTGGTGCCGGACGACGAGGCGATCATCACGGCCACCAACCGCGGCGAGGTGGCGGTGCTGGACCGCTCCTCGCGCGCCGGGCGGGCCTTCGGGGACATCGCGCGGCGCATCGCTGGCCAGGAGGTGCCGTTCGCCGCGTTGGAGGAGCAGCCCGGCCTTATGGAACGGCTGTTCGGCATGTTCGGTTATCGGCCGCGTGGGAGCGAGCGGTAGATGCGAGATGCGTATTCCGTAATGCGAAGGAGTGGGCTGTGAGCATTCTCGACTCCCTCTTCCGCCGCCGCGACGGCAGCGCCTCGGCCGCCAAGACGCGGCTGCTCAAGGTGCTGGTGGACGACCGCTATAAGCTGACGCCGGAGATGATGGCGCAGCTGAAGGTCGACCTGGCTGAGGTCTTCGCCCGCTACCTGCCCTCGGTGGACCCGGACGCGATCGAGGTGACGCTGCAGCGCGGCGAGTCGAATGACCACCTGAAGGCCGACATCCCGCTGCGCCGCACGCCGAACACCTAGTCCATGGCGGCGGACGTCCGCCCAGGGTTTCCGCAGGGCTTGAGCCCGCTCGAAAGCGGCGCGCGTAGCGCAACACCATTCGCTTCAGCGTACTAGCCGCCAAACCCTTCTCCCGGCGCGCCGCGCCACGCCCCGGGCGCCCCGGCGCTGGCGTGATACTGTGCTGCTCCAGATCCTCCCTCCGGCCGTGACATCCTCCCCCTGAATACGGTACAATACCGGAAACAGCTGCACGTGGCTCGCCTTCGGGGCCGCCGATCGTGATTCTGCCAATGGGGTGCACTCTATGAGCATGGAGGCTCGTCCGATCCGCCTGTCGCCAGCCGGCAAGCTCATCACCGTCGCTATTATCGTCGCGCTGGCGCTGCTTGTGATCCGCGGCCTCGGCAGCGTCATCATCCCCTTCATCGCCGCCGCGATCACCGCCTACCTGTTCAACCCGCTGATCACCTGGCTGCACCGCCGCACGCGCATCGGGCGCGGTGTGTGGATCGGCGTGCTGTACGTGGTGGCCGGCCTGCTGGTGTACACCCTGGTGGTCTCGATGGGGCCGGTGGTGGTGCGCCAGTACAACGAGTTGATCGCGGCCCTGCCGGCGACGCTCAACTCCCTCCAGCAGCAGATCCTCCTGCTGGGCCCCATGCAGATGGGCGACGTGACGGTGGACATCGAGCCGCTGAACGAGTCGCTGCGCAACGCGATCGTCGAACTGGCGCGGCAGCTGCCCGAGCGCGTGCCGCACCTGGTGGCGATCGCCTTCGAGACCGTCCTGCTGTTCGTCACCTACCTGATGATCACCTACTACCTGCTGCTGCAGGCCAACGAGATCATGGAGTGGGTGTATGGGCTGGTGCCGGCCCCCTACCGCGCCGAGATCCGCGGGCTAGGGCGTCAGATCGACGGCATCCTGGCGGGCTACATCCGCGGCACGCTGCTGCTGATCCCGATCATGGCGGCGCTGACGTACGTGGCGCTGACGATCATGGGGGTGCGCTACGCGCTGGTGCTGGCGATCTTCAGCGGGGTGGTGGAGATCATCCCGCTGATCGGGCCGTGGACGGCGGCGCTGACGGCGATCTCGGTGGCGCTATTCCAGGTGCCGGCGCCTTTCGACTGGCCGCACTGGCTGGTGGCGGCGGTGATCGGCCTGATCTACTTCGTGCTGCGCATGTTCGAGGATAACTTCATCATCCCGCACGTGGTGGGGCCGGCGGTGCATCTGCACCCGATGCTGGTGATCTTCGCCATCCTGGCCGGCGGCGCGCTCGGCGGGCCGTTCGGGCTGTTCGTCTCTATCCCGGTGGCGGCGGTGGCCCGGCTGCTGCTCCGCTACCTGTACTACAAGCTGATCGACGCCCCCGAGCTACCACCACCCCCCGACGAGCCGGGGCACCCGGTGGCCACCCAGACGATCGCCGCCGAATCGGCGGTGATCAGCCCGGCGCCTTCCTCGGGTTCCAGCTCCTGAACCACGAAAGCACGAGGGCACGAAGCAGTGTATCTTCGTGCCCTCGTGTCTTCCTGGTGGGCGCACGCCTACTCCGAGAGTGCCACCGAGATGTTGTGGAAGCCAGCGTCCACGTAGATGATCTCACCGGTCACCGCGCTGGACCAGTCGCTGATAAGCCAGATCGCCGCCTTGCCCACGTCCTCGGTGGTGACGTTGCGCCGCAGCGGGGCCACCTCGGCGAACTGCTTGTGCAGCGAGCGGAAGCCGGCGATGCCGCTGGCCGCAAGTGTGCGGATCGGTCCGGCGCTGATGGCGTTAACCCGAATGCCGCGCGGCCCCAGGTCGGCCGCCAGGTAGCGCACACTGGCCTCCAGCGCCGCCTTGGCCACGCCCATGACGTTGTAGTTCTGCGCCACCTGCTGCGAGCCGTGGTAGGTCAGCGTCAGGATGGACGCCCCGGGGGCCAGCAGGTCCTGCGCGGCCTTCACCACCGCGGTGAGCGAGTAGGCGCTGACGTCGAGCGCCAGCCGGAAGCCCGCCCGGTCCACCTTGAGATACGGCCCGTTCAGGTGCTCCTTGTTGGCGAAGCCGATCGCGTGCACGATGAAGTCCAGCGAGCCGTAGACCTCGCGGGCGCGGGCCATGAGCGCGTCGATCTGCTCGTCGCTCTGCACGTCGCACGGCTCGATCAGCTTGGCGCCGAGGCTCTCGGCTAGCGGGCGCACGCGCCGCTCCAGCGCCTCGCCCACGAAGGTGAACCCCATGTCGGCGCCCTGGCCGTGCAGCGCCTGCGCGATGCCCCAGGCGATCGAGTGGTCGTTGGCGACGCCGAGGATCAGTCCTTTCTTGCCCTCCAGCAGGCCCATATGCGCTCTCTCCTTCGGTGACGAATGTGTCTGCGCTGTGCGCGCAGCTCAGGGGTGAGAAATTGGTACGAGGGGCCGCCCCTCGCGCTCCCCGCTGGCGCCACCGCGGCAGAAGGCCATGCGAGGAGCGTCCCCGCGCGCCCCGGTGCGCCGCTGGCGCTTCCAACGGGGGCGCAGGGTTCTCTCTGGTCCCCCGAAAATCCCTCGCGGGTCCGGTTGCAAGGGCGCGGCCCGCTCCACACCTCCCGCAGGGGCGCTATGATACTACTGAACCGGCATTTTGGCGACTCGCGCCGTACAGAGGTGGAAACCGATGCTCCCACGCTTCTTCCGCGCCCTCGCGCTCTGGCTCACGCTCTTCGAGTTGCTCGCCGGCCTGCGCCGCTGGCACGGGCTGAGCTGGCTCGGCCGCCGCTTCCCGCGCGCCCTGCTCCTTATCCTCCTCAGTGCTGAGGCACGAGTGCTGAGGGGTGAGTCCCGCGAGAAGGACCCTCAGCCCTCACTTCTCGCGCTGGCTGCCCTCCCCGCGCTCACGTTGCAGCTCGCGGCCAGCAGCCTGCGCAACCGCAGGCTTGACCCGCTGGCGCGCCTGCGGCCCGGGCGCTATGGCGACCGCACTGTGGAGCGGCTGGACATCCCGCTGGCCGAGGGGCACTGCCCGGCGCTGCACGTGGCGCCCGCCAACGGGACACGGGCGGCGGTGCTGGTGCTGCACGGCTCCGGCTGCCACAAGACCTACTTCGCCTGGCGCCTGGCCGACGCTCTGCTGGTGCGCGGGCTGGCGGTGCTGCTGGTGGACCTGGATGGGCACGGGGACAGCCCGCGGCCGCAGCGCTTCCCCGGCGCCACCGAGCCGGCCACGGCCGCCGCCGCGTGGCTGCGCGAGCGCTACCTGCGGGTGGGGCTGCTCGGCGTCAGCCTGGGCGGCTGCATCGCCGCGCGCGCTGTGGCCGATGGGCTGGCCGCCGACGCCCTGGCGCTGCTGGAGGCCCCGCCGCTGCTGCAGTTCGCGCCCGAGGACCGCTGGCGCGAGGCGCGCGCGCTGCTGCAGCCCTTCATGTTCGACCTGTTCGGCGAGGCCAGCGCCTACACGCTTGGCTACGCGGTGTACGAGTTGGTGAAGGCGCAGCGCGTGCCGCGCATCGTGGCCGAGATCAGCACCTGGGACCTGATTGCGCGGCTGGATCTGCTGGCGAACCTGCCGCGGGTCACGGCGCCGCTGCTGCTGGTGTACGGCGGGCGGGACGCGATCGTCCCGCCCGCACAGGCCGAACAGGTGCGCCGCGCGGCGCCGGGCGCGCGCTTCGTGCTGGTGCCCGAGGCCAGCCACCTGACGCTCATCCTGCACCCACGGGCACTGGAGGAGACCGCGGGCTGGCTGGCGGAGGTATTGAACGCTGAGGGCTGAACGCTGAACGATGAAGAGTTGGGGCGTGATCGAAGCAGTACTGCGCCGATCATGCCCCATCACAACGTTCAACGTTCAAACGTTCAACGTTCAGCGTTTCGGCTCGAGGACGTGGTCGATGAACCCGTACTCCTTCGCCTCCTGGGGCGACATGAAGCGGTCACGGCTGAAGTCGCGCGCGATCTCCTCCGGCGTGCGGCCGGTGTCGCGCGCCAGCAGGCTGTTGCCCACCTCCTGGATGCGCAGCAACTCCTTGACGATGCGCTCCAGGTCCGGCGCATAGCCCTCGGCGCCACCACCGGCCGGGTGGAAGTGGATGGTCGAGTGCGGCAGGGCGTAGCGCTTGCCCTTCGTGCCGCCCGCCAGCAGGATGGTGGCCATGCTGCCCGCCCGCCCAATGCAGACGGTGTTCACGTCGCAGCTGATCAACTTCATCGTATCGTAGATCGCCAGGCCGTCCCGCACGCTGCCGCCGGGGCTGTTGATGTAAAACCAGATGTCGCGTGCCGGGTCGGCGTGCTGCAGGTAGAGCAGCTGCGCTACGATCACTGAGGAGACCTCGTCGTCGATCGGCGTGCCCAGCAGCACCACGCGCTCCTGCAACAGGCGCGAGAACAGGTCCCAGGAGCGCTCACCACGTGGCGAACGCTCGACGATCGTCGGGATGGGGACGTAGGGCATCACGGTCTCCTGCGCTTGTGTTATCGCCTCTCCCCACAGTATAGCATACCCACTATGCGCAGGGTGCCAGGGCGTATCTGCCAGGGTGCGATGTCACATCGCGCGGACGCGCCACCAGGCCCGGCCCGTGGGGTGCCCTCTGGGCCCGGCGGGCTATCCCGTACGAAGGCCGGTTGCGCGGCCTGCGACCAAGCCCGCGCCGGCGGGCGTGGGCGGGCGCCACGGACCCGATGCGTTGGTAAAACTTCATTACCCGCCGGGCGTGGTCGGCGGCGCTAGAACGTTTGCCACACCCCCGCGCGCCGCCGTCCTTGACATCCGCCCGCGGCTGGCATACCCTATCGCCATGTCCGACGCAGGCCACTTCGCGGACGTACCGCTACTCGCGGCGGAGGTGCCCTACTTCCGCGTCCCGCGCGACGATTGGGAGTTGGTGCTGGCGCGCGCGCGGCAGCTCGGCGCCAATACCATCTGCGCCCGCGTGCCGTGGGCCTGGCACGAGCCACGGCGCGGCGAGGTGGACCTGGAGGGGATCACCGACCTGCGCCGCGATCTGCCGGGGTTCGTGCGGCTGTGCGGGCGGCTGGGGCTGCGCGTGATCCTCAGGCCCGGCCCGCTGGTGGGCGCCGGGCTGCTCGCCAGCGGCATCCCCCCCTGGCTCCTGCGCGACCACCCCGAGGTCCACGCGCTGCTGCCGGACGGCCACCCCCGGCGCCACGCGGCCAGCGGCCTGCCGCACGCCTGCGCTCTGCACCCCGCTTACCTGGCCGCGGCCCGGCGCTGGATGGCGGCCTTCTCACGCGCCGCGCTGCCGCTGCAATCCCCCGCCGGCCCGGTGGTGGCCCTGCAGGTGGACGGCGGGACCGGCTATGCGCTCCCCGCCGACACCGGGCCGGGGCCACAGCTGCGCCTGGACTACAACCCGTATGTGACGGACGTGCTCTGGCCGCAGTGGCTGAGTCAGATGACCGGCGACCGACGACCGGCTGAGGCCGAGACCGACATCGGCACCACCGCAGATGCAGAGGCCATCGCGGGCGCGGGCTGGTCCTTGGTCCTCGGTCGTTGGTCCATCCCCCACACCTTTGCGCCGCCCGCGGACCTGGACGAACTGCGGCGCTACGCCGCGCTGGAGGCCTTCGCCGACTGGTGCCACGCGCGTGCGCTGGCGGCGGTGGTGGGCTGGCTGCGCGAGGACGGCTGGTCTGTGCCGCTGTGCCACAGCCCGCCGGTCACCTCCTGGCAGGCGGTGAGCGCCATCGACGCGCCGGGGCTGGCGCGCGCCGTGGGGTGGTTGGGCTACCGCGCACCCGCCGGGGAGGTTGGCGGCGGATCACGGCTTTCCTCCGAGGAGTACGTCCACCTGGCCCACTGGCGCCCGCGGCTGGCGCGCACGCTCAGCCCGGCGCACCCGGTCTTCGTGGCGGAGACCAGCGCCGCGCAGGACTTCCGCTTCGTCGCGCCGCTGATCGGCGGGGCGCAGGCGCTCATCCTCAGCCCGCTGGTGCAGACGCAGCCGGACAACCCGGCCGTGGCCGCGCGGGAGCGCTGGGGGATGGATGCGCCGCTGCGGCCGGATGGAAGCGCGCGCCCGCGCTTCTGGAACGCCAAGACGGTCTTCACACTGCTCGGCGCGGCCGGCGCGGACTTCGCCGCCGCGCGCGTCCCGGCCGACGTGGCGCTCGGCTGCTCGCGCGTGCCGGAGCGAGTGGCCGCCTGGGGCCGTCGGCTGGTCGAGCCGGGCACCGCAGGAGGGTTTCCGCCGGAGGCAGCCGCGCTGCGCGATGCCATGGCGGGCTGCGACCACGCGGCACGCGGGCAGGCGCTGGCGCAGCGGCTGGTGCGTGCCGGGATCTCGTTCGACGTAGTGGACCTGGATGCGGCCTCGCCCGCAGAGTTGGCGCGCTACACGCTGCTGCTCGTGCCGGCCTGCGGCGTGCTGGCGCGCGCCACCCAGGAGCGGCTGGTTGGCTGCGCCAACCTCGCGCTGGTGGGGGATGCCCGGATTCTGTATGACGAACACCTGGCACCGTGTACGCTTCTGGACGATGCGGAGCGTGGGGCGCCTACGAGGGAGACCGGAGACGAGATCGCGTGCTCACCTCCCGAGGTCGCGGGTCGCGGGTCGCAGCCAACTCGGAGCCGGATCAGGCTGCCGGAAGACGTGGACGCCGGGCGGGTCGCGGAGTTGGTGGAGGCATGGGGCGGCACGGGGCGGCACGGCTGGGCGGACGCGCCGGAGGTGGACGTGGGCGTGCGGCACGGCGCCGCGCACACTTATGTGCTGATCGCCAACCGCCAGCCGGCGCCGTACAGCGGCACGATCGCCTACCGCTCGCCGGCTGGCGAAGTGCTGCACCTACACGTGAACATGGGCGGGTGGCGCGCGGGGGCGGTGATGCTGCTCGGCGACGAGGTGGTGGGCGCGGCGTTCGGCGGTGACGCCTCGGAGGGCGGCTGGCTGGCGCGCGGGCTGTTCGGCAGCGTGGTGTTCAACGCCGGCGCGGGGGCGGTGGCCCCGTGCGGCGGCGGGCTGCTGCTCACGGCGCCGGGGAGCGGGCGCTTCCAACTGCGGCGGCGCGAGGGCTGGGAGGGCCTGGCGGCCCACCGGCTGCTGCTCGGCGGCGGGCTGCTGCCGGCCGCGGTGCATGTGGAGGCCACCCACGCCAGCCTGCCGTATGTGGCCGAGGACGAGCGCGGCTGCACCGACCTGTACGCGCTGCTCCCGGCCGGCGCTGTGGTCCCCGTGGCGCTGCGCTCCTACCTGGGCGCGCTGCTGGTGATGCG
>DATMBA010000513.1:0-3880 GCA_035559635.1 Roseiflexaceae bacterium | reverse complement strand
CGTACCCTATCCCCCCGGTGGGGGTGTGGGGGCCGACGGCCCCCACACGCCGCGGGCAGCGCCGGCCTATTTGAAACGTATTGCCTCTCAATGCCAATCACGATGCCCGAGCGACCGCTGGTCTCCATCCTGCTGCGCGCGCGCGACGAGGAGCCCGCGCTGCGCCGGCTCCTGCCTGTGCTGAAGCGCCAGCAGACCGACTTCGCCTTCGAGATCTGGGTGATCGACAACGAGTCCCGCGACGGCACCGCGGCCCTGGCACGCGAGGAGGGGGTCTGCTACTCCTTCATCTCGCGCGACGCCTTCAACTACGCTGCGGCGCTCAACATGGGCGCCGCCCAGGCCCGGGGCGAGATCGTCGTCAGCCTCTCGGCCCATTGTTTCCCCGAGGACGAGCGCTGGCTGGCGGCGCTCGTGGCCCCGCTGCGGCGCGACCCAGCGGTGATCGCCACCTATGGCAGGCAGATAACGGACCCGGCCGCCAGCCCGTTCGAGGCGCTCGCCGACGCGGAGTTCTTCCCCGCTGCCGGCGCGCAGCCCGCGACGGTGGCCTTCTCGAACGCGAACAGCGCGCTGCGGCGCGACTACGTCCTGCTCCACCCTTTCAACCCGGCGATCAAGATCCTGGAGGACCACCTGTTCTACCTTGAGCTGTCCGGCGAGCACCAGATCGTCTACGTGCCCGAGGCGGCCGTGGTACACCGGCACGAGCGCTTCTCGTGGCGCTACTACATCCGCCGCTGGGTGCGCGAGGGCTGGTCGTTCTACTTCCTCAAGCACCACCGCGGCCTGCACTCGCCGTTCGTGCCGCCCGCCATCGTCCGCCTCTACCAGTTGTTCGTTGTCTACCCCCGGCTTGCACTCGGTTTCGCCCGCCAGGGGAACCGCTGGGCGGCGCTGCGCGCCATCCCCTTCTTCTGGCTGCGTGACGTGGTGTGGCTCGCCAGCTTCATCCGGGCGTGGCTCAGGCACCCGACGATGGCCCGGCTGGATACGGCGTTGCTGCTCAGGACGAACCTGCACCTGCTGCGGCTGGCGCTGGAGGGCGGCCGGGGCGCCGGGCCAGGGGCCGACGCGCCGCTGCACTGGTCCGAGGAGTGGCAGCTCAAGGCCGACTGGGGCTTCATCCGCAAGAACATCGCCGACTTCATCCGCGCCTGCCACGAGCGCGGACTGATCGGCAGCCCGCTGCTGGAGGTGGGCGCCTCCGGCCAGAACGACTACCTGGCCGAGTGGTACGAGATGCACACCTCGAACCTCGCCAGCAACTTGCAGGGCGCCGAGTTGCCGCTCGACATGGAGGACATGCGCACGATCGTCAGCGGGTCGATCGGCACGGTGTTGTGCTCCGAGGTGATCGAGCACGTGCGGCATCCTGAGCGCGCCGTCGCCGAGGCGTTCCGCGTGCTCCGGCCCGGCGGCACCCTGATCCTTACCACCCCCTACAGCATCGTGATCCACAACACGAAGGAGGACGGCGGTTTCCATGGGCGCAACTTCACCCCGCAGGGGCTGGAGCTGATCGTGCGCGAGGCCGGCTTCGAGGTGGTGCTGAGCGAGACGCGCGGCCAGACCGAGACCCGCCGGCGGCTGATGCCGAGCAATATCTTCGTGGTGGGCCGCAAGCCCGCGCTACACTGACTCCGATGGCACCTCGCCTGCGCGAACGGATAGCTGTGCTGCGCGGCCTGGCGGCGCTGCCGCGCCAGCTGGGCCGCCGCCCGCGCCCGGCGGACGCGCCGCTGCGCGTGCGCTTCGCCTACGCCGAGATGGGCGCTCCCACGCGCTACCGCGTCCACCACCACGTCGAGCAGGCCCTGGCGGCGGGCCTGAGCGCCGAGGCCGTCCCGCTTGATGACCACAAGCGCTGCTACGATCTCTCGGCGTGCGACCTGCTCTACATCCACCGCCTGCCGCTGATGTCCTCCAGCGTGCCGCTGTTGGCCGCGGCCCGCCTGCTGCGCCTGCCGGTGGTCTTCGACAGCGACGACCTGGTGTGGGACGAGCGCGAGCGCGAGTATAGCTTCCTGGAGCGGCGCTACGATGCGCGCACCGTGGCCCGGCTGGTGCGCGCCGCCCGCCGCACCCGCGCCGTTATGCGCGGCGCGGACGCGCTGGTGCTCTCCACGCCCTACCTGGCCGCGCGGGCGGCGCGCGACCTCGGTCGCCCGGCGCTCGTCCACCCCAACGCGCTCTCGCGCGAGCTGGTGGCGCTAGCTGCGCTGGCCTATGAGGAGCGGCGCGCCAAGCCGGCCGATGAGCGCCCGGTGATCGGCTACTTCTGCGGCACGCCGCTGGTGCACGACGAGGACCTGGCGAGCATTGGCGAGGGGCTGTGCGCGGCGCTGGAGTCCCACCCGCAGGCGCGGCTGCGGATCTACGGCGAGCTGCGCCTGGGCGGGCCGCTGGCCGCACCCGCCTATGCCGGGCGGATCGAGCAGCGTCCGGCGGTGGACTGGCGCGAGCTGCCGCGCCACATCACCATGGTGGACATCAACATCGCGCCGCTGGTGGACAACCCGCAGCGCCGGGGGAAGAGCGCCGTCAAGTACCTGGAGGCCGCCGCGGTGGGCGTGCCAACGGTGGCGGCGCGCATGGAGCCGTACCAGGACGACATCGCCCACGGCGAGACCGGGCTGCTCGCGGCCGACGCGGCGGAGTGGGCCGCATGCCTGGGGCGCCTGCTGGCCTCGCCGGCTGAGCGCCACCGCATGGGCGAGGCGGCGCGCGCAGCGGTGCTGGCGCGCAGCACCACCGACGCGTTGGCAGGGCGCTTCGCCGCGCTCCTGGCGCGCGTGGCGAGGGGGGCGGGGGCGGCGCCTGCGCGGAACGCCGGTCCATGAGGACGCGATATAATCCTCCACCGAGCGCCTGGGCAGCGCGCCAGCGCAAAGCGGGGGGTACGGGGGCGCAGCCCCTGAGAAAACGTTTCCCCCTACGTTCCATGCCCGATAGGACTGCTCTATGACCTCCGCACGCCGCGTTCTGCTGATCGCACCTTTCCTGGAGAAAAGTGGGGGGTACGGGGGCGCAGCCCCCGAGAAAACGTTTCCTCCCCACGTTCCATGCCCGATAGGACTCTCTATGACCTCCGCACGCCGCATTCTGCTGGTCGTGCCCTTCCTGGAGATCGGCGGGGCCGACAAGTTCAACCTGGACCTGGTGCGGCTGCTGACGGCACGCGGCCATGCGGTCAGCATCGTCACCACCTTCCCGAGTGCCGACCCGTGGCGCGCGCACTTCGCGGCCCTCACGCCGGACATCGCCGCGCTGCACCCGCAGGTGCGCCCCGCCGACGCACCGGCCTTCGTGCTGGAGCGCGCCCGCGCCCACCGGGCGGACACGGTGCTGGTGACGTGCAGCGAGGTGGGCTACCTGCTGCTGCCCTACCTGCGCGCCGCCGCCCCTGGCCTGGCCGTCCTGGACTACCTGCACATGGAGGAGGAGTACTGGCAAGGCGGCGGCTACCCGGCGATGTCGCTGCGTGCGCAGCAGGCACTCGACCTCAGCGTGGTCTCCTCGGCGCACCTGCGCGGCTGGATGCTTGCGCGCGGCGGCGACGCGGCGCGGCTGGAGGTCTGCACCACCAACATCGACGCCGCCGAGTGGGACCCGGCGCGCTTCGACCGGGCCGCGCTGCGGCGCGCGCTGGGACTGGCGCCGGACGAGGCGGCTATTCTGTACGCCGCCCGCCTGGCGCCGCAGAAGCGCCCGCGCCTGATGGCCGAGGTGCTGGCGCGGCTGGCGGCGCGCGGCCTGCGCTTCACCTGCCTGGTGGCCGGCGACGGCCGCGAGCGCGCCTGGCTGGAGGCCTTCGCCAGCCGGCGCCGCGCCAGCTACATGCGGCTGCTGGGCGCGGTGAGCGGCGCGCGCATCCGCG
>DATMBA010000512.1:0-16319 GCA_035559635.1 Roseiflexaceae bacterium | reverse complement strand
GAACGCCCCGCCGGTGAAGCGGTCGATGCTCACCCGGTTCTGTACGAGCGGCGCGCCCGCCTCGATCCGCGCCTCGTGGACACTCAAGCGGCTGGCGGTCGGGTCGCCGGTGCGCCGGTGCATGTCGCGCCCGAACAGGCTGTCCAGACGCTCCTGTGCGCTGCCGGGGCTGAGCGTGTTGAGGATGCGCGCCGCACGGGCCCGCAGCGCGCCGGCCAGGCTCGTGCCGGCGATCACTGGCTGCCCCGCGCCATCGCGCAGGTGGGCCACGTCTGGCTGGTTGTCGCCGCCGCTCAGCGGCTCCTCCGAGCGGATGAGCAGCGGCGCGGCAAGTGCGAAGTCGGCCTCAACGACAAACGCCTTCCGCTTGTCCGGCACGGCGAGCGGCGCACCGAGCGCGTCGGCCATGGGGGGTGATTCGCTGGTCTCGGGCGCATACCCCCAGGCGGGGTGGTCGGCGGCAAGCCAGGCCAGCAGGTCAGCGCGCGACTCGCGCAGGCGGTACGTGCGGATGCGCCAGTTCGTCACACGGCAGCGCCCGTAGCCGCGGCTCTTGCGCGCGCCAAGCGGGATCTCACCGCGCTCCAGCGCCCCGAGCGCCAGGGCCAGCGCCGCGCGCAGGCGGGCCTCCTGCCCGCCATCGCTCGGCAGCAGCAGCTCGAAGCGCAGCGGGAAGACCGTCCCTGGCGGCAGCAGTTCGAGGTCATATTTGAAGTCCGGCAGTGCCGTACGTGTCGCGGCGTCGATCCGCACTCCATCGCGGATCTCGGAGGGGGTGATGCCTGCGAGGGAGTCGTCGACGATCAGCGGACTCTGGTCGCCGTCCGGGTCACCTTTGACGCTGCCGAAGAGCAACTCGACAGCGGTGTTCGCGCGGTCGATATTCCCGCGCCGGCGCTCCTCACGTGTGCGGAAGCCAAGTTCGTAGGCGCGCAGGTAGTTGCGCAGCGCGCCGGCGATCGAGGTACCCTGGAGCAGCGGGCGGCCCTCGCGCGTATCCCGCAGCAACAGCAGGTCCACTTGGGCACCGCGGTCGCCGTTGCCCAAGTGCGCCGGGGTTTCCAGCACCAGGTCGCCGGTGACGACCAAGCGAGTGGCGATCTGCCGTGACTTTGTCCAGTCGCTCATCGGGCGTCCTCCATGCGCTTGCGCTCGCGGGATGCGCCAGTCAGCACCGCATCGATCAGGCGTATAGTCACGACGCGCGTGAGGGCCGGGTCAGGTGCAGCGCGCTCGCCAGCGATCGGTGGCCAACTGCTCTGTTGCAGCCCGATCACCTCCCACACATCGCGGGCCGGCGGGTCGGCCAGCAGCCCTTCCAGCCAGGTCCAGAGCGTGGTGTTCGTGATGCGGGCACGCTCGAACTGCCGCCGTCCGGCCGCCTTGAAGGAGTTCAGGCCCTGGCGCACCGCCGCAAAATTGTAGCCCTCGCGCATCGCCCGCCGCAGCAGCACTCGCACGCGGCCAAGCTGGCTGTTGGCGGGCATCTGGCCGGCGTGGGGGATCACCTGGTCGCGCACAAAGCGGGCGATCTGCTCCTCGATCCGCAGCTCGAGCAGGCGGCGCGCCATCTGCTGGAGCATGGCGCGCGAGGCCGGCGTGAGGTCCGGCGCCTGCTCGCGCACCCTGTACAGTTCTCCCTCACGGGCGCTCAGCGTCTCCTCAGTCAGCCAGCCGAAGGCGACGCGTCCGAATCCCTCGGCGCGGCGCTCGCCGATCCCCTGCTCCTCGATGCGCCGCACCGCCGCCACGTCGAGGGTCTTCTGCGGGGTGAAAGTGATGGTGCTGCCGGCCGCCAGGGCATACGCCTGTGGCAGTGGCAGCTTCCAGGTGCGGTTGAACCCGCCCTGCGGCAGGGCAGCGCTGAACGAGTGCACGTCGTCGATCGCCGTGACCGGCGTCCCGAGGTAGGTCCCGAGCGTCGCCGCGTCGATCGTCAGCGCCGGGTTCCCGCGCTCGTCGCGGAGAACCGTATCGCTCAGCAGCGTGATGGTCGCAGGTTGCTCGACGGGAAGGGTGGGATAGGCGCCGCCGACCTCCCGCCAGGGACCAGAAGGATCCGGCTCCAACTCGATCCGCACCTTACCGTAGCCGGCGCTCCTCGAGCGGCCAAGCCAGGCCGGACCAGGCAGCAGCGCACGGAGCGTCTCAGCATCATCGTCGTTGTCAATTAACACGACGCCGCCGAACCATTGGTCGGGCGCGAGCGCATCGTACTGAAAGATCGCGCCGCCGCCCTCGGTGGCGCGACCTTTCGCGCGCTCACGCGCGATATGGACGGCGAGCCGGTTGGGTTTCGGCTCATAGAGCGCCAGCGAATCGTTCTCGATGCGGCAGAAGGGCACAGTTATGGGCTTGAGGGTATCATCGCCCTCGGCCGCCCGCCGGTCGAAGTCCTTGTGCGCGGCGTTGTAGACGGTGTTATCTTTACCGCCTTTGCGCCGGAAGAACGCGCGAGGTGTCGGGAGGGAGCGCAGGCCGCTCTCCTCGACGAGCGGGTAGGCGTGCAGGTAGCGCGTCTGGCCGCTGAAGAACAGCCGGCGGCACTGTGGGTCCTGGGCGACGGCATCCTCGCGCAGCCTGCGTGATCGCTCACAGAAGCGGTGGATGAGCATGCCGCGCAGCTGGCTGCCGGGGATATAGCTGAACGAGACGCTGCTATTCGGATCGCCCAGGATCTGCGTCGCCAGGACCGGCTGCTCCAGATAGATACGGTAGCGGATGACCTTCATGCGCCCACCTCCGCGGCGAAGCGGTCGAAGCACCCCTTCGTAAACGTCGCATCGTCATAGGCGGCCGTTGGCTCGCGGTGTAGCAGGAGCGACAGCCGCCCGCGCCCACGGTTGCGCGCGGTGCCGCCGCGCCGTACCGCGAGCGCGCAGGCGGCGAGCAGCGCCAGGGCACGCTCATCTGGCTCCTGCTCGAAGTCCAGCCGGGCGATCAGCGGCGTGCCGCGCAGCAGCACGCGCATGGCGCGCAGCGAGGCCGCCTCCGGCGCGCCATCCTGCGCGTCCAGTGAAGTCTGGCGGCGGATATCTGTGAGCGACGCCAACACCGCGGCGGCTGGCAGTTTCGCGCGGCGGATGGTGGCGCGCAGGTCGGCGGGCAACTCGGCCGGGCCGACGCGCATCTCAGCCGCTCCACGCTCGGTTGCGCCGCTGGTGCCGAAGAGCTGCGTCGCCACTGCATCGAGCGGCTGCCGGGCGTCCGTTTGCCCATACAGCGCGAAGCGCAGGTTGGCCCACTCCTCCACCAGCAACCCCTTGAGCGCACGCCCGCCGACGAACGGCAGGCCGTCGGCGTCGTGCTCGATCTCCACGTCCACCAGCCCGGCCACCCCCTCGCCGCGCCCGAAGGTCGCATCGCTGTGGAGCGCGATCGTCAGGTAGTACTCCGGCATCAGCGTTCCTCCGTCAACGGTAGGTAGAAGTCCAGCGCCTCGATCGCGTCGAAGTAGCCGCAGGCGCCGCCGAACCAGCCCTGCTCCTGAAGGTCCCGCTTGCTGGTATCGATCGGCGGGAGCGGCTTGAGCGTGTACGCATGCCGGAACTCCTTTACCGCCACCGACCCCTGGCGCAGCACCTCGCGCAGCTCCTTGACCTTGTTGCGTCGCTCGCGCCAGTACTCGTCGTTCTGGAAGGTGCGCGTCACCCTATCGAACACCGTCCAGGTAGACCAATCTGGCTTGAGGATCGGCTCGCGCAGCGGCAGCGGGCGCAGGTTCAGCGCCTGACCCTCCATCGAGACATACTCGCGCGCCCGGATCTGCTCGATCCCCCCGCCGATCCCGCTCATCGCAAAGTGCCAGTCGAGGGCCGAGGCGTCGCGCCCGGTATCACGAATCGCCTTCTTCGCCTTATCGGAGAGCTCTGCGGCGAGCTCGTAGGCGCGCACGAAGGGGTAGTGCGTCTTGACCACCGCCACGCCAGCGCACGCGTACGCCGGGCCGATGGTCTGGTTTTCGGCGGTGGCGCGCTCCCACTCCTCGAGGTAGATCGCGGCCAGGGTCAGCCCGAGCCGACCGTCGCACACGAAGGTCACGTCGTCGCCGCCGTAGACGATCGGGCGGAAGGGCAGGATCGGGCGGCCCGTCTCCGGGTCACGGTGCAGGTTATGGAGAAAATCTTTGACCTGCTGGCCCGCCGCGGGCGACTGGAACACCTCCATCATGCGCCTGACGGTTGCCTGGAGCGCGTCCCGTCCGGCGGCGTCCACGGCCTCCGAGAGGGCCCGCAGCGCATTGAGGCAATCGCGGTTCTGCGCGGCGTTCGGATAGTCATTGATAACGCGCTCGAATCGCTTGCCTATGCCGTTACCGTCGGCGTGGACGACGGCGATGTAGCTCATCTCGCCCTCGGTGCCACCGAGCGCGCCGAAGTCGCGGCGGAACAGGTATCCGCTGCGTTCCACCAGCGGAAACATGGTGGTAAGCCGGCTGTGTGCGCTGTTCTGGATCCCCTTGGCGAGCTTCGCCAGCACATTCGCGCTCACCGGGCGACCGTCCTCGTCGAAGCCCACGGCTGGCATCCCGGTGGCGCGACACTCGAGGGTCACCCCCAGGCCCATCAAAGGCGCCGAGCGCCGGCGCTGCTGCTTGGCCTGGTTAAGCCGCGCGTACAGCTGCCGGTGCGCGCCATCCTCACCGCCGACGGGCGTGTCCCACGCGAAGGTGTGGTGTGCTACGGCCAATTCCAGGCCGGGCGCATCGGTGAGCGCCCGACGAGTAAGCTTACTCACCGCCTCCCGCGCGATCGTTGGCGAACGGAAGAGGATCAACACATTCCCGCCGCCCCGCAAGATAACTTCGGCGTCGAGGGTGTCGTCCGCTTCCAGCTGCCGGGAGGTATTGATGGTATCGTCCGGGTTCAGGTTGTGCCGGTCAGATGGCAGGCTGTTACGCACCCAGGCGGTCGTAGCCTGGTGGACGAGCTGCGAGGCGCCCACGTTCTCCGGCACACGGTTGCTACCGAAGATATAGTCCTGGATACCCGTCGCGTCGATGACGGTCAGCGTGTACTCCGGCATAGGTCACTCCTGGTTGGGGCTGACGTCGGTGATCCAGTCGGCGAGATGCTGCTTTAGTTCAGCCAAATGGGCGCGGCCAAAGACGCGCACGCGCTTGCCGAGCACATCGAGCACTTCTTTCTCCAGCTCGCGCGGCTGCTCGTTACAGCAGACCAGCGCGACGCGTGCCTCGGCGCCGCCGATCTGTTCAGCCCGGATCGCCGCCTCAAGCAGCTTCGACTTACACAACCCTCGATCTTTGGAAGCGCTGCAGGAGAGGACAAAGAGCTGGTAGCCGCGCGTGAACGCCACATCGATCTCGACCTCCTGCTTCAGCGGCGCTTGCTCAGTCTTCGACGTGGCTCCCTCG
Organism: Roseiflexaceae bacterium; assembly: GCA_035559635.1. GTDB lineage: Bacteria > Chloroflexota > Chloroflexia > Chloroflexales > Roseiflexaceae > CALJIC01. The sequence continues at coordinate 10,945 of DATMBA010000512.1, read as the reverse complement.
TTGTTCGCTAGTTCAACTGTCGCGTGAATATTGCGCGCGACATTGTTCAGCCGGTGGATACCTTGCTCCTGGATGGCCTGTACCTGCTGCATGACGTACGTCTCCAGCCAGCCGCCCTCCAGCCACTTCCCCAGTTCCTCCACCTTATCAAATCTGCCGGCGGCCATGAGTTCGCGTATAGTCGTAGGAAATGGCTCGCAAAGTTCACGGACAAATGCTTCGCGCACATCGCCGAGCGCTTCCGGCAGGTTGAAGGGTGTCTGCGCCACCGCTGACTTCTTTTTCCAGGTGCGTCGCTTGTACTCGTGGTGCACGAACGTCTCGCGCACCCATGTACGCCATTCGTCCCCGGTCAGCGGTTCGTTCTCATTGGATGGCTGAGGCCAGTTTGGGTCCTGGAAGAACGTCTCCGCAATCCATGCCTGCCAGCTATCCGCACGCTGCCCATCGCTATGGACCTCTGCGAGAGCCTGGGCGATGATCGGCCAGAAGAGATCCGAGTGGAGCGAGGTTTCGCGGCTATGTAATTTCAGCACCTGTTCGACTGTCGGGGTCACATGTGGACCCGCTGCGAGGGTGACGCCCGTCTCGATCCCATGCCCCTCGATGTGTAGACTGAGCGTGCGCGCATCGAGGTAGCTGTACTGGACGTGGAGGTTCGTGAGGGCAGTGAGCGCCAGGTAGGCGTGGACGGACATGGCCTTCGTACCACCGGTGTAGTTGAGGCCGACCAACCCATTGAGTCCTCGAGCCTGCTCAGTGATCTTGTTACGGATGTCCGCAGGGTTGGCCTCTTCTACCTGCACACTGCTGATGTACCGATACCCTTCCTCCTTCAGTGTGCGCTCCAACGCCGCGCGGGTTCCTTCTGTCCCTACCGACGCCACAAGGACGATCTGTGAACTCTGCGGATCGCGCAGCAGCAGCTTCGCCGCGACGTAGTTCGGCAGCGGGTTAGTCCCAATCAACAGGAACAGGTGATCCACCCGATAACGATCGTTCGGCACGGTCACCTCCTGATTGCAGCTTACCACCCGCCACCGTCACAAATGTGCACACCTTCTATATACCCAAACGCCTCCCCGTTGTTCACACCACGCTCAGGCCGTACCCCCCGTGTCCAAACGTACACGCCTTGCCCACATGGATAACGCTGCCGGCCAGCAGCACGGCGCGCACGTCCTCGCTCACGCCGCGCAGCACGGCGCTCCCGAGCAGCCCACCCTGCGGCATCGTCTCCTGGCGCGGCCCGCGCGTCGAGGTGCGCAGCAGGTCCAGCCAGCGCAGCTGGGCCTGTTCCACCCCTACCGCGCGCGCCTGCTCGATGAGCCGCCGGTGGTCTACCTCCCACGCGCCGCCGCCGTGGAAGAGCGCGAGGGTGTGTAGTCGCCAGCAGGCCGCCTGCACCAGCGCCGGCACGTCCAGCGCCCGCAGGAAGTCGCCGCGCGCCTTGAGGCGCAGCGGGCTGAGGAGCGTGAGGCGCAGGTCCGCTGGCAGCGCCGCGGCCCGCGCCGCGATCGTCGCGCCGTCGATCAGCGGCAGCGCGTGCGCATCCGCCAGCGCCCGGCCGTCCTGGTAGATCGCCTCGCCAACCGGCGCCCAGGCCGGCAGCGCCTCCACCCGCTCCAGCCACGCGCGGGCATGCTGCCGCCCCAGCCCCGCGCGCCCGAACTGCTCGAAGCCGAACAGGAAGTAGGGCAGATACTCGACGCCGCGGCCGATCAGCACCAGGCCGAACTCCAGCGCTTCTCCAGCGGCGTACTCGACGCGCCCGTCCGTCGGCGGCTCGAGCACAAACGGGCGCGGGATGTCCTGCAGGTCGTGGAGACGCTCGACACCTGCCGGGCGCGGGGTCTCGAACACCCAACGGTAGGGGCAGAGCGACTCGACCGCGCACTGCTCGGATCGCCCCCAGCACAGTGATGGGCAGGTGACTCGCTGAAAGGCGTAGCCGAAGCCGCCGCGCAGCATGGCACCCTTGTAGGCCGGGAGCGCGGCATCCTCCAGCAGGCGCAGCGTCACCCGCGCCCGCAGCAGTGGCAGGGCGTCGGGGAGCGCGATGGAAGGATCAGAAGCTGCATGCATCGTCCCTGCCTCGGCGCTGGCAGGTGCGGCTTGCGATTCACTGCGGGAACGGATACGATCGGGAGCGTCCCAAGTGTAGCAGCTCAGCGGCGTGAGGTCAACCCATAAATCACTGGAAATGTGGCGTACGTTCGTACACCACCCCGCTCAACGCGTTGCCGCCGGCCAGCGTGCAACACACGGCCCCGGCGGACCTGCCCCCCAGGGAGTGCGCCGCGCTGCTGCTGGCCTGCGCGTTCTATCGGCGGCACGCCCCGCCGGGTGCGCTGGTCACGCTCCACGACACACTCGAGGAGCGCCTGTGGGCGGCGTTCCCACCCGCGCTGCGCGAGGCCACATGGAACGCGATCGAGGAGCGTATATAATGCCTGTGTGGAACTGATCCTGACCCACAGCTACACCGACTTCGACGCCCTCGCGTCGCAGCTGGCGGCGGCGCGCCTCTATCCGCGCGCCCTGCCGCTGCTCAACGCCCAGCTGAACGAGAACGTCCGCGAGTTCGCCGCCCTGCACGCCCGTGAACTGCCCTTCGTGCGCGCCGCCGACCTGCCGGACGAGCCGGTGGAGCGCGTTATCCTGGTGGACACCGCCAACGCCCCGCGCCTGCCGCAGCTCGGCGACGCGCCGGTGCCAACGCTGATCGTGGACCACCACCCGCTCGAGCGCCCCCTGCGGCCCCACGAACAGCTGCTGCACGCCGACACCGGCGCTAACACCACCATCCTGGCGCAGCAGATTATGGAGCGCGGCCTGCCGCTCACCCAGGTGGAGGCCACCCTGCTGCTGCTGGGGATCTACGAGGACACCGGCGGCCTCTCGCTGCCCGGCACCCGCCAGGCGGACGTGGCCTGCGCCGCCTGGCTGATCGGCGAGGGCGCGCGCCTCGAGGCGCTTGCCGAGTTCCTGCGCCGCCCGCTCTCGGCCGCGCAGGAGGCGCTGCTGCAGCAGATGGTGGGCACCATGCGCCTGGTGGAGATCGACGGCTGGAGCGCGCTCTTCGCCTGGGCGCGCGCCGAGGGCACGGTGCCCGAGCTATCGCCGCTGGCCCACCGCCTGCGCGACCTGTACCAGCCGGCATTGGCGGCGTTGGCGGTGGAGATGAGCGATGCTGGCTGCCAGCTCATTCTGCGCTCCAACGGCGAGGCGGTGGACGCCGGCGCGCTCGCGGCGGTCTTCGGTGGGGGCGGTCATAGCGCCGCGGCAGCCGCCTTCGTGCGCGGCCGCACCGCCCCGGACCTGCTGGCGGATGTAGAGGCGGCCGCCCGGCGCATCGCCCGCCCGGCTGTGACCGCTGCGGATATTATGACAAGCCGGGTGCACAGCGCGCCGCTTGGCGCCACGGTGGGCCAGGCCGAGGAGCTGCTGGCGCGCTACGGCCACAGCGCGCTACCGGTGGTGGACGACGCGGGCGTGGTGCAGGGGCTGATCTTGCGCCGCGACCTGGATCGGGCCCTGCGCCACGGCCTGCGCGACGCGCCGCTGGCCCGCTACCTGTGGCATGGACCCACCGTGCTGGCGCCGGACGCGCCGCTGGCTGCGGTGCGCCAGGCGCTGGCGGCCGACAACGGCGAGCGCACCGGGCGCGTGCTAGTGGCGGACGAGGGGCGCCGGCTGGTGGGCATCATCACCCGCGCGGACCTGCTGCGCTACTGGAGCGGCACGCGCCACGCCGAGGCCGAGGGCCACGAGACGCTGGCCGAGGAGCTGGAGCGCTTCCTGCCCCCCGCCACCGTGGCCCTGCTACGCCAGGCCGCCGCCCGCGCCGAGGAGCGCGGCTGGGCGCTGTACGTTGTGGGCGGCACCGTGCGCGATATGCTGCTCGGCCGGCCGCAGGAGGACCTGGACATCGTGGTGGAGGGGGACGCGATCGGCCTGGCGCGGGCGCTGGCGCGCGAGTTGGGCGGCCACGTGCGCAGCCACGCCGCCTTCGGCACGGCCACTCTGGAGCTTCCCAGTGCTGAAGGCCGGGTGCTGCATGCTGGGTCGCCCGGTCCTCAGCACGCAGCCCTCAGCCTGGATTTCGTCACCGCGCGGACCGAGTTCTACGAGCGGCCGGCCGCCCTGCCGGACGTGGAGGCCGCCTCGCTGCGCCACGACTTGCACCGGCGCGACTTCACCATCAACACGCTCGCCGTCTGCCTCAATCCCTCGCGCTACGGCCGGCTGTATGATTTCTACGGCGGTCGCAGCGACATCCGCCGCGGGCTGGTGCGCGTGCTGCACAACCTCAGCTTCATCGACGACCCGACGCGCATCCTGCGGGCGGCGCGCCTGGCAGCCCGCCTCGGCTTCACGATCGAGCCGCGCACCCGCGCCCTGATCGCCGACGCGCTGGAGCACGCCGTGCTGGAGCGCACGACGCCACAGCGCATCGCCAACGAGCTGCGCCTGACGCTGCTGGAGGAGGCGCCGGAGCGCGCGCTGGCGCTGCTGGACGAACTAGGGGTGCTGCGGGCGCTCCACCCCGCGCTGCGTTGGTCGCCGGCGCTGGCCGCGCAGTTCGCGCGTGCGCGCGAGGCGCGCTTCCCCAGGGTGGAGCTGGCCGACCTCTACCTGGCGCTGATGGTCTATCCGCTCGGTGCCGGCGAGCGCGAGGCGCTGATCGCCCGCTACCGCCCCCCCGCACCCCAGGCCCGCCTGCTGCGCGAGCTCTCCGAGCTGCAAGAGCGCGTCGCCCCTCTGCGGGCCGGGGGTGTGCCGGACAGCGCGGTGGACCGGGCGCTGCACGGCCTGGGAGAGACGGCACTGCGCGCGGCGCAGCTGGCCGAGCCGCCACCGGCCGCGGAGGCGATCGTGCGCTACCTGGAGCAACTGCGCGGCGTGAAGCTAGCCGTGGACGGTCGCTTCCTCAAGGAGTTGGGGTTGCGGCCGGGGCCGCGCTTCGGCGAGTTGCTGGCCGAGCTGCGCGCCGCGGTGCTGGACGGCGCGGTGCACACGCCCGAGGAGCAGCGGGCGTGGCTGCGCCGGAGGGTAGCCGGCGGCGCCCCCCCATAGCGCGCCAACGCAAAGCAGAGGTGCGGGAGGATGGCGCGGTGCGGCCAGCAGCGCATCCCCCTCCAGTCCCACCTGCGCCAGCACCTCCAGCGGCGGGCGCGCCGGGCGGCAGTAGAGCGCGGCGATGCAGGCCAGGTCCTCCAGCGCCGTCAGTGCAGGGAAGTGGTTCGGCAGCTCGAACGCCACCCCGATCCGCTCGTAGTAGCTCCGCCCCCAGGCGGCCAGGTCGCGCCCGAGGACGCTGACCGCCATGCAAACCGATGATGTAGCATTGCGAGCGCCGCGGGCAGGAACAAGGGCTGGTCCTCCACCGGGTATCCCGCCATTGTCATCGGCGTGGCATGCGGCGGCACCGCGGCGGGATGGTCGAATTCGGTCCCAGCTCACAAGCGCCCCCGATACTCTAAGCGTTGTCTCATCTTCATGCCGGGAGAGAATGCTATAGTTGGTGGCATCCGTCGACCTGTGGATCATTGTTCTCGAGCGCGTGGAGCGGCGCATGGGCGAACGATCGGAGCGGTGGAGACAGCGGCTGCAGCGCGCACGCGCGCGCCTGCGGGGCGCGGCACCGTTCGCCTCCGGGGTGCTCGCCGCGCTCGTGGCGCTCCTCTGCTACAACCTCCTTGTGCCTCCGCCCTCGCCGCTCACCGCGCGCGACGTGAGCGACACCGTGGCCCAGGCCATGGCATCCGCCACCCCGGCGCCGCCCTTCTCCGCGCGCGTCTACCGGATCATCCAGCCCTCGCTCGTGCTCATCCAGACGCGCTCCGACGCTGCGGGCAGCGGCCTGGCGCGCGGCGTCGGTAGCGGCGTGGTGGTCACCGACCGCGGGGACATCCTCACCAGCCTGCACGTGGTGGAGGACGCCAGCGAGATCCTGCTCACCTTCGCGGACGGCACCCAGTCCGGCGCGCTGGTGGCGGCGGCGCAGCCGGAGATCGATATCGCCGTGCTGCGCCCGCTCCGGCCGCCGGAGCAGATCGTGCCCGCCACCCTCGGCAATCCGAACGCTATGCGGGTCGGCGACGAGGTCTTCGTCGTCGGCCACCCGCTCGGCCTCTACGGCTCGCTGAGCGCGGGGGTGATCTCCGGCTTCGACCGCTCCTTCCGGCCACCGAACCGCGACCAGCGCCTGGAGGGGCTGATCCAGATCGACGCCGCCGTCAACCCCGGCAGTTCGGGGGGGCCGCTGCTGAACCGCGACGGCCAGGTGATCGGCATTGTCGCCGGGCTGGTGAACCCCACCGAGCAGGAAGTCTTCATCGGCCTCGGCTTCGCCGTGCCGATCACGGTGGCGGGGGGCGCGGCCGGACTGCCGCCGTATTAGCCATGGTTTCGCTGCGCGGCCTCCAGCCTTCCAGTCCGGGGGCTCGGAGGGGCTTCGCCCCTCCGAAAAGCGTTGGTGTGGGGGCTAGAGGCCCCACGCCCCCCGTATTTGAAGGGATTGGTAGTAGGGCGCCTATCACCTATCACCGATCGGCTTTCACAGAGAGGGTCTCAGCGATGGCACACCACCCAGCCCCCGAGCGCGCTCGCCCGATGGAACGGGTCCTCTACGAGGTGAAGAAGGTCATCGTCGGCCAGGACCAGTTGCTGGAGCGCATGGCGGTGGCGCTGCTGGCCCGCGGGCACCTGCTGGTGGAGGGCGTGCCGGGCCTGGCGAAGACGATGGCGATCAAGACGCTGGCGGCGACGATCGGCGGGGAGTTCAAGCGCATCCAGTTCACCCCGGATCTGGTGCCGGCCGACCTGGTGGGCACGCGGATCTACAACCAGAAGACCGGCGAGTTCACCACCTCGTTCGGCCCGGTTTTCACCAACCTGCTGCTGGCGGACGAGATCAACCGCGCGCCGGCCAAGGTGCAGAGCGCGCTGCTCGAGGTGATGCAGGAGCGCCAGGTGACGATCGGGCGCGAGACCTTCGCGGTGCCGAACCCGTTCCTGGTACTGGCGACGCAGAACCCGATCGAGACCGAGGGCACCTACCCGCTGCCCGAGGCGCAGGTGGACCGCTTCATGCTCAAGGTGCTGGTGGGCTACCCGAGCGCCACCGAGGAGTTCGTGATCGTCGAGCGTATGACCGGCGCGCTGCCGGCGGTGCGCCCGGTGCTGACCCCCGAGGAGTTGCTGGACCTGCAGGGCGAGGCCGCCGCGGTGTACGTGGACCCGGCGCTGATCGAGTACGCCACCCAACTGGTGCGCGCGACGCGGGCGCCGGCTGAGCACGGGTTGAAGGAGTTGGCGCCCTACATTCTGTTCGGCGCCAGCCCGCGCGCGTCGATCAACCTGATCCTGGCCGCGCGGGCGCTGGCTTTCGTGCGCGGGCGGGCCTACACCCTGCCGCAGGACGTGCTGGATCTGGCGCTGGACGTGATGCGGCACCGTGTGGTGCTCTCGTACGAGGCCCTCTCCGATAATGTGGCCGCCGACGAACTGCTGAAGCAGATCCTGGGCCGTATCCCTGTTCCGGAGGTGCCCCTGCATGAGCGCACCCGCCCACGCCACGACGCCTGAGCGCATCCTCCAGCGGCTGGACTGGCACGTCATCCGCCGGCTGGACGGGCTGTTCCAGGGCGACTATCGCACCCTGTTCTACGGCTATGGGCTGGACTTCGCGGACCTGCGCGAGTACCAGCCGGGGGACGACATCCGCTACATCGATTGGAACGTGACCGCGCGCATGCAGGCGCCTTACATCCGCCAGTACGTCGAGGACCGCGAGATCGCGGCCTGGTTTCTGCTCGACATGAGCCCATCGATGGACTTCGGCGCTGTGGAGCGCCAGAAGCGGGCGGCGCTGGTGGACATAGTGGCCACGCTGGCGCGGCTGCTCACCCGGCACGGCAACCGTGTCGGGGCGATCTTCTACGGCGGGCGCGTCGAGCGCACGGTCCCGGCGCGCGGCGGGCGCATCCAGGCGCTGCGGCTGATCAACGACATGCTGCGCCAGCCGCGGCTGCCGCGGGCGCCCTTCACCAGCCTGGGGCCACTGCTGGAAGCCGGGCTGCACGCCATCAAGCAGCGCTCGCTGGTCTTCATCGTCTCGGACTTCATCAGCGCGCCGGGGTGGGAGCGGCCGCTGCGCGTGCTCAGCCAGCGCCACGAAGCCATCGCCGTCCGGGTGTGGGACCCGCGCGAGCGCGAGCTGCCGGACGTCGGCCCGATTATCCTGGAGGACGCCGAGACCGGCGAACAACTCTACGTGGACACGCGCGACGCGGCGTTCCGCCGGCGGTTCGCCGAGACAGCGCGGCGGCGCGAGGCCGCTCTGAGCGCCGCGCTCGCACGCGCCGGGGTAGACGCGCTGTCGCTGTCCACTGAGGAAGACCTGGTGCGTGCCTTCGTGCGCTTCGCGGAATTGCGCAAGCGCCGCAGGCGCTGAACTGCCGGCGTTACACGGTTGCGCCCCCTACCGCGAGGGGAGGTTGGAGGGGGCGTAGCCCCTCCAATGGAACCCTTTAAGGTTCGTTCTATGTCCTTCATCTGGCCTCCTATGCTGGTGTCGCTGCTGCTGGTTCCGCTCGGCGCGGCGCTGTACGTGCGGCGGCTGCGGCGGCAGCGGGCGCTCAGGGCGCGCTACGGCAGCCTCGGGCTGGTGCAGGCCGCCGGGCGCCCGCCCGGCGCGCGGCGCCACGTCCCCCCGGCGCTGTTCCTGGCCGGCCTGGCGATCCTGCTGGTCGCGCTGGCGCGCCCGCAGGCGGCCGTCGCCCTGCCGCGCGTCGAGGGGACCGTCATCCTGGCGTTCGACATCTCCGGCAGTATGGCGGCGGAGGACCTGCGGCCGACGCGCATGGAGGCAGCCAAGTCGGTGGCGCGCGAGTTCGTGCAGCGCCAGCCGCCCACTGTGCAGATCGGCGTCGTAGCCTTCAGCGACGGCGGGCTGCCGGTGCAGGCGCCGACGAGTGACCGCCAGGCGATCCTCGGCGCGATCGACCGCATCGCACCGCAGCGCGGTACTTCGCTCGGCCAGGGGATCCTCGCCTCGCTCGCCGCCATCACGGCGCGGCGCGATCCGGCAGCCACCCCACAGGGCGCCGAAGCGCCGGAGCAGGGGCTGGAGGCGCAGCGGACGCCGGCCTCGATCGTGCTTCTCAGCGACGGCGAGAACACCGCGCCCCCCAACCCGCTCGCCGCCGCGCAGACCGCCGCCGACCGTGGCGTGCGGATCTATACTATCGGGGTCGGCAGCGCCGAAGGGACGACGCTGGAGGTGAACGGCTTCACCGTCCACACCCGGCTGGACGAGGCTACCCTGCGGCAGATCGCGCAGATCACCGCGGGCGCCTACTACCGCGCCGGGGACGAGCAGGAGCTGCGCGCGATCTATGAGAACCTCGAGCTGCAGCTGGTGGTCGAGCCGGAGATGATGGAGGTGACCGGCCTCTTCGCCAGCGCCGCCATACTGCTCCTGCTGGCGGGTGCGGCCTGCTCGCTGCTGTGGTTCGGCAGAGCGCCGTGAGGGGAGTGTGAGAGGCCAGGCCCCTCACACGCTCCATAATCGGGGATCGGGGGTGGCGAAGTCGCCCCGACCCCCGGCGAGATCATCTCGGGGCGGCTTCGCCGCCTCGCACCCCACCGGAGGTCAGGATGAGCCTGCTGTGGCCCGGGTACCTGCTGCTGCTAGGGGCGCTGCCATTGCTGGTGGCGGCCTACCTATGGGTGCTGCGGCGGCGGAGGCGCTTCACCGTGCGCTACTCCAGCCTGTCGCTCGTGCGCGAGGCCGTGCCGCGCTCCTCACGCCTGCGGCGCCACCTGCCCTTCGCCCTGCTGCTGCTGGCCGTCGCGGCGCTGGTGGTGGCCGGCGGGCGCCCGGTGGCGGCGCTGGCCGTGCCGAGCGGCCAGGCCACGATCGTGCTGGCGCTGGATGTCTCGCGCAGCATGCGCGCCGACGACATCGCGCCGAGCCGGATCGCCGCCGCGAAGGCCGCCGCGCTGTCGTTCATCGAACACCAGGTGGCGCAGCGGCGGATCGGCCTCGTCGCGTTCGCGGGCTTCGCCGAGATGATCCAGACGCCGACGAACGACCAGGAGGCGTTGGAGGACGCCATCGGCGGGCTGACGCTCGGCCGCGGGACGGCCATCGGCAGCGGCATCCTCGAGGCGCTGGATGTCATCGCCGCCAACGGCGCCGTGGACGCGGGCGGCGCGCCCGGGAGGGCGCCCGATGGGGCCACCCCACCGGCCGTCATCGTGCTGCTCACCGACGGGGTGAGCACCACCGGCCCGCCGCCGCTGGAGGCCGCACAGCAGGCCGCCGCGCGCAACATCCCGATCTACACCATCGGGTTCGGCACCGAGAACGGCGGCGGCCAACCGTCCGGCCGGGATGGGCAGGGCAGCGGGCGGTTCCGCCGTGGGATCGACGAGGCGACACTGCGGCAGATCGCGGAGTTGACCGGCGGCGCATATTTCGCGGCGGAGAGTGCCGGCGAGCTGCAGCGGGTCTTCGCGGATCTGCCCACCTCCCTCACCACCAGGATCGAGACCACCGAGATCAGCGTCGTCTTCGCCGCCCTCGGCGCGCTGCTGGCCGCGCTCGCCATCGGCCTCTCGCTACGCTGGAACCCCGTGCTCTGACAGCCTGCGTTCGGTGGCAGGCGCATGGCCTGGAAAGGCAGAAGATAGAAGGCAGCAGCGGACGGCTCGCAACTCCCCTGCCGTGATAGCAGCGCCGCACCGCGTGGGGGCGGACCGGCGTGCCCGCCCGCGCTGCTGCCAGTGTGAAGCAATGTGGGCACACACGCCCGTGACACCCCTACGGGCAACAACCTGCGCTGCGCCTGACGAACTTTTACCTCCCCCGGATTCGAGCCTTCAGGTGGCCTTTATAGTGCGCTGCATTGATTTCTAAAGAGGGAGGGGCTAG
>DATMBA010000511.1:0-6169 GCA_035559635.1 Roseiflexaceae bacterium | reverse complement strand
CCAGCCCTGCCCTGCGCCAGGCGGTGGCCCCCGCCGGCCATGGGGCCGCCGCCGAGCCGCCGGCCTCGCCGCTGCTGCTCACCATGCTCACCATCCTGCACTACAACCGCGACGGCAGGCCGCTGCCGCCCGAGCGCGACGAGCTGTATGAGAAGCTGGTGGACCTGCTGCTGCACCGCTGGGAGCCGCGCCGCGGCGAGCCGGTCTACGAGCGCGACGACCTGCTCAAGCGCCTGAACATCACCGGCCTGAAGGGCTCCACCGAGCCGCTGCGCCGCGTGCTGCACGAGATCGCCTTCAAGGCTCACATGGCGGCGCAGCGCGGTGGCGACGGGCGCGGCGCGATCGACGGCGATACGCTCACCGGGCGCCTGGGGCGCTACTTCCGCGAGACGCTGGAGTGCCCGCCGGCCGAGGTGGACGAGAAGGTCGGCATCTTCCTGGAGGTGCTGCGCGACGACGCAGGGCTGCTCTCCCGCCTCGGCGACAACCTCTACGCCTTCCCGCACCTGACCTTCCAGGAGTACCTGGCCGGCTGCTACCTGGCGGACCGCGAGAGCCCCCCGGACGACGCCTACGCGCGCTGGCTGGCCGCGGACGCCGACCGCTGGCGCGAGGCGCTGCTGCTGATGAGCGGGCGGCTGCGCCAGACCAACAGCGCCGCGCGCGAGGGGGTGCGCTGGCTCAAGCGCCTGGCGCGCGAGCGCTACCCGGTGGGCGACGAGATGCGACCCAAGAGCGCGGCCCAGCGCCAGCGCGACGCGCTGCTGGCCGCCGAGTGCTACGAGGTGCTCGGCCGCCGCACCCGCATCGACCGCGAGCAGTGGGAGGAGGTGGAGGACCTGCTGCGGGCGGCGTTGGAGGCTGCCCTCCCGCCGCCCCACCCGGCCCGCCCGCCCCAGCTGGCCCTCGGGCCGCGCGAGCGCGACCGGGCCGCGCTGGCGCTCGCTCAGCTCGGCGATCCGCGCCCCGGCGTGTGTGCGCTGCCGCACGGCCTGGACGACCCCTACTGGGCCGATCCGATCCCGGCCGGTACCTACCCGATCGCGAACGGCACGGCGACGGTCCGGCTGGGCGCCTTCCGCGTCGCCCGCTACCTGGCCACGGTCTGGCAGTTCCGGCGCTTCTGGGAGGATCCCAACGGCTATGAGAACGAGCGGCTCTGGCCGAAGAGCGGCTGGGAGTGGAAGCAAAGGGGGCAGATCACACAGCCCTACCTGTGGGACAACCCCGACTGGACGGCCGACAACCAGCCGGTGGTGGGCGTGTCGTGGTACGAGGCGGCGGCGTTCTGCGCCTGGCTGGAGGCGCGCGGGCGGGAGGAAGGCTGGCTGCCGGCAGGATGGCGGATCCGGCTGCCGAGCGAGGCGGAGTGGGAGGTGGCGGCGATGTGGGACGCCGCGGCGGATGCCATGCGGCCGTGGGCGCCCGCGGAGGGCGAGCTCTGGCAGAACGTGGCGGAGGCCGGGATCGGGCGCAGCAGCCCGGTGGGGCTGTTCCCGCAGGGCGCGAGCCCGTGCGGCGCGCTGGACATGGCGGGCAACGTGTGGGAGTGGTGCGCGTCCCACCATGAGGATTACCCACGTCAGGCCGATCGGCGGCGCGACGATTTTTCAGTAGATCGCCTCGGCCCGACCCTGCGAGGCGGCAGTTATTATTTACAGAACATCAGTTCTGGCTGGGGCGCGCGCGACTGGTTCTTCCCGTACGACCGGGGCCTCTTCAGGGGTTTTCGGGTGGCTGTGTGCTCCGCTCCGCGGCGGTAAGTGTTCTGGATGCTGAATCCTGGCTGCTGGCTTCTGATCTCCTGTGCTTCTGAGATTCGTTTGCCGGCGCAGCAAGTGTAAAGGGTTGCGACTCGGGCGGGGGGTCTGGGGGGCGGGCAGCCCCCCAGCGGCGCGGCGCGCTAATGGTGGTATACTCTCCGGCATCGCAGCATGGAGCGCTGGTATGCCGAAGACCTTTCGCAACCTGTGGCCGCAGGTCGCCGGGTTCGAGAACCTGCTGGCGGCCTACCGTGCGGCGCGGCGCGGCAAGCGCGGCACGCGGCAGGTGGCGCGCTTCGAGGCGCGCTGCGAGGAGCACCTGCTGCGCCTGAGCGAGGAGCTGGAGAGCGGGCGCTACCGCCCCGGCCCGTACCACACCTTCGTGGTCTACGAGCCCAAGCGCCGGGTCATCAGCGCCGCGCCGTTCCGCGACCGGGTGGTCCACCACGCGCTGTGCGCCGCGATCGAGCCGATTTGGGAGGCGCGCTTCATCCACCGCAGCTTCGCCTGCCGCGCCCGCAAGGGCACCCACCGCGCGGTGGATACCGCCCAGCGCTTCATCCGTGCCCACCGCTATGTGCTGCGCTGCGATGTGGAGCAGTTCTTTCCAAGCGTGGACCACGGCGTGCTGCGCGGCCAGCTCGCGCGGCATATCGCCGACACGCGCGTGCTGGACCTGATCGACCGCATCCTGGCCGGGGGCGCGCACGTGCTGCGCGACGAGTACCGCGCGGTGTACTTCCCCGGCGACGACCTGTTCGCCACGCTGCGGCCGCGCGGCCTGCCGATCGGCAATCTCACCAGCCAGTTCTGGGCCAACGTCTACCTGCACGACCTGGACATGTTCGTGGCGCACGAGCTGCGCTGCCGCGCCTACGTGCGCTATTGCGACGATTTTCTGCTGTTCGGCGATGATGCGCCGACGCTGCTGCGCTGGCGGGCGGCGATCGTGGAGCGCCTGGCGGCGTTGCGCCTGACGCTGCACGCCACCCGCTCCCAGGTCGCGGCCACGGCGGCCGGCGTGCCGTTCCTGGGCTGGACGATCGCGCCGTTCCAACGCCGGCTGCGCAAGCGCAACGTGGTGTACTTCCGGCGGCGCTGGCGGCGGCTGTGCGCCGCGTATGCCGCCGGGCGCGTCCGGCTGGAGCGGCTCACCGCAAGCGCGCGGGGCTGGGCCGCCCACGCAGCGCATGGCAGTACGCGTGGGCTGCGGCGCGCCCTGCTGTGCCAGCCGGTGCCGCGGAGGGCGCCGTGAGCGAGTCGCCGATCTTCGTGCGCGTGTACGATCTGCTGCTCTGGCTGATCCCGGCGGTTGAGAAGTTCCCACGAGCGCAGCGGCCGGTGCTTGGGCGCGCGGTGCAGGAGGCGGCGCTTGGGCTGCAGGCGCACCTGACGTCTGCGGCGCTCGGTGATGACCCGCCGGGCGATCTTCGGCGCGCGGATGTGGACCTGGCGCTGCTGCGGGCGCGCTTGCGCCTCTGCTACGATATGCGCCTGATCACCATCGGTCAGTATCGCCACGTCAGCGAGCAGGTAGCCGAGGTCGGCCGGCTGCTCGGCGGCTGGCGGCGGCAGCTTCAGCGGACAGCCGCGCCGTAGGGCGGGGCTGCGGGCCGGGCCGGGGAGGCGGCCAGCCTCACGAAGGCTGGGGCGCGCGCAACAGGAACAACCCGAACAACCAGAACCACAACAGGGGTTTTCGGGTGGCTGTGTGGGCGAGCTGTGTGCGTGGCCCCGCAGGAGCGGCGTCCCCCCGGGGGCGCCGCCGGGGCGCGTGCGGAGCGCGAGCGCGGTCCGGTCCGGGCCCGGCGCCAGCCGGGCCGACATCAACGGCTCGCCCTGGGCCAGTAGCGCCGCGACCGTCCGGGGCGAGCCGGCGCTCTATCCCGCCCCTGTCTGAAGGCATGGTCCAATCCACAGCGGTGCGGCGCCCCGATGTGTGCGCCCTCACTGCTATTGTAAACAGGGCCACACCGCAGCGCGGCAATGTGGCGCAATGCGGGCCGACACACCGGTCTGCCCTTACGCGGTGCCGGCGACGCCATAGTGTAGGCGCCGGGCCGGCGGCGGCCTTCGTAACGGGTAGCCCGCCAGGGGTGGTCACGAGCCAACGACTCGTTGGACTGCTGCGCACCCAGCAGGCCCCCGGCCAGGGCGTTTGACAGACTTTGACGGCGCCCGAGCTGGACGGGACGTGATTTGACGTGCCCTGCCGCCCGTGCGAAGATAGCGCCATGCGCGCGAACGACCCGGCGATCCCCTACCCGCAGCCCCGCGAGATCGCGGCCCGGCTCGCCGGCCGGGCGGTGCGCGTCGTCACCAAGCCCGGATTCCCCGGCTGGGAGCGCGTCTCGGCGGCGCAGCAGTTACTGGCCGAGCACGTCGAGGCCCGGGGCGGCGAGCGCGCCTGCCTGATCGGCTGCGGCCATGCCGCGGTGGGCGCGGCGCTGGCGTTGGCGGTCCCCGGCCTGCGCCTGGCGCTGCTGGACCAGAGCGTGGTGGCGCTGGCGATGGCCGGGCGGACGCTGGCGGCCAATGGGGTGGCGGGCGCGGCGCTGGAGGAGCGCGTCTCGCTGCTGCCCGGCGCGGCGGGCGCCTTCGACCTGGTGGTGCTCGAGACACCGCCAAACCGCCAGTTGGCCCGGCGCTGGCTGGTGGAGGCCCACGGGCTGCTGCGGCCGGGCGGGCGGCTCTACCTGGCCGGCATGAATGATCAGGGCATCCAATCGGTGATCGCCGACGCCGGCGCGCTGTTCGGCGGCGCCACACAGCTCGGGTACGGCGGGCGGGCGCGGGTGGCCGTGGCCGAGCGGGGTGAGACGGGCGTGGCGCCGCCGTGGGCCGCCGCGCCCGGGATCGCGCCGGGGACCTGGCACGAGCTCACGGTCGAGGTGGGCGGCGAGCGGCTGGCGCTGCGCAGCCTGCCGGGCGTTTTCTCCTACAACCGCCTGGACGACGGCACGCGCCTGCTGCTGGAGCACATGCCGCCGTCGGGGGGAAAGCGCGTGCTGGACGCCGGCTGCGGCTATGGGGTGATCGGCATCGTGGCGGCGCGGCGCGGCGCGGCGGCGGTGGATATGGTGGACGCCAGCACGCTTGCGCTGGCCGCCGCGCGCCAGAACATCCGGCTGCACGGGCTACAGGCCGCCAATGTGTTGCCGAGCGACGGGCTGCAGGCGGTGGCGCGCCGTAGCTACGACCTGGTGTTGAGCAACCCGCCCTTCCACGCCGGCAAGGCGGTGGACTACGACGTGGCGCACGTCTTCATCGAGCAGGCGCGGCTGCTGCTGGCGCCGGGCGGGCGGCTGGCGCTGGTGGCCAACCGGTTCATCCGCTACGACCAGATCATGCAGGGGCTGTTCGAGCACGTCGAGACCCTGGCGCAGACGCGCAGCTTCCACGTGCTCGCCGGCAGCGTGGCGTAGCATCCCCACAGCGGGCGCCGGGAGCGATGGCGCGCCTCGTTGTGTGCTCAGGCAGCGGCATCGCCTCCGCTCTCGGACGGAGGCCGGGCCTCGGCGGAAAGTCACAGGCACGCAGGCAACTGTTGCGGGAGGCGCCGCCGGGAACATCCGCGTATACTGCGAGCAGTTCCGAAGCAGAGTGACAGAAGAGGCGAACCGATGACCACCCCAACGCCACTGCACGATGAGCACACCGCTGAGCAGACGAGCTATACGCAGGAGACGCGCAAGCTGGAGTGGCGCGACCGCTCCGCCTGGGTGGGCGGGCTGGTGCTGATCGTGCTTGGCGGCATCTTCCTGCTGCGCAACGTCACCGGCTTTCCGCTGTTCAACAACTGGTGGGCGCTGTTCCTGTTCATCCCAATCGTGACGATCGCAGAGCGGGCGTATCGGAGCTACCGCGAGAAGGGCTACCTGGACGCGGAGGCGCGCGGTGGGCTCACCGGTGCGCTGATCCCGACGGCGATCGGCCTGATCTTCCTGTTCAACCTTAACTTCAGCGTGCTGTGGCCGGTGCTGCTGATCCTGGCCGGTGTCGCGGCACTTGTCAACGCGGGGGCCTTCACCCGCGAGCGGTGAACGGTGCGTGGATTCGGACCCGCCTGAACATCCCTGGTGACAAAAAGCGAACGGGCCGCCGAAAGGCAGCCCGTCCGTTGTGTGGTGGAGCAGAGGGGGATCGAACCCCTGACCTCAACACTGCCAGCGTTGCGCTCTCCCAGCTGAGCTACTGCCCCGTGTTCGTGGTGGAGGTGAGGAGGCTCGAACTCCTGACCTCGACAGTGCGATTGTCGCGCTCTCCCAGCTGAGCTACACCCCCGCGAACGTGGCGTAGTATAGCATGCCCGCCACGATGTGTCAAACACACCTCCCCGGATGGGGGTGACGTCATGTCTTGCAGGTGCGGCCTGCAGGACAGCCCGCGCAGGCGGGCTTGGT
>DATMBA010000510.1:0-4486 GCA_035559635.1 Roseiflexaceae bacterium | reverse complement strand
AACCCCCATCACCCGCCGCGATGCGCCCCGACCCCCAACCCCCATCGCCCCGCCATCGATGGTCGGCGCACCACAACCTCGTAGGGGCGTAGGTGGCCCCGCGCCAACGCCGCACGTCCCTATGCCACCCCTATGCGCGTCCCGTCACCAACACGCCTGCTCGCGCGTCTGATAGGGAAACGGCATGTGTGTTGTGAAGGAGCGACCTGTGAGCAACCGTCCGACCTCGCGTCCGACCCATCAGGTGAGCCTGCGCGTGCTGCTGCTGCTTGGCGCCGCGCTGGCCGGCATGCTCAGCGTTCAGCCGTGGCTCTCGCGCCGCGCGGCGGCCCAAGAGGAGCCGGCCGCGCCGGCCGCGCTCGAGCCGCGCATCTACCTGCCCTTGGCGGCTGGCGGCAAAGGCCCCGGCCAGCCGGGAGATCCAGGGCAGCCAGGCAACCCCGGGCCGGTGACCAGGGGGGCCTTCTTCTTCAACCGTGAGGCGAAGAACAACAGCGCCGACGTGGCGATCGACGCCGCCGGCGGCATGCACGCCGCCTATGCCTACTTCACCGCGCATGTGGAGCACCCGCCGGCGGTGTACACCTACTGCCCCGGCCCGGCCAGCGCCTGCGCCACCCCCGCCGGCTGGTCCGCCGTCCAGCTTGGTGACCTGGCCAACGAGGTGCAGCTGGCGCTGACGCCGGCGGGCCAGCCGCGCCTGCTGATCGTCACCTCGTCCACCGTGTTCCCCGGCGGCAAGGACTACTACTACGCCGCCTGCGACGCGGGCTGCACCAGCCAGGCCGGCTGGACGCTGACCCTCATCCTCAGCACCGACGGCACCGCTATCCAGGATGTGAACAACGATCGCCTGCCGCAGCGCAGCTTCGCGCTGGACCCGCAGGGCCGGCCGCGGTTCGTCTACCAGGACCGCAACTACCTCCACGCCGAGCCGGACCATATCGGTGCCTACTACGCCTGGTGCGACGAGCAGTGCACCGACGCGGCCAACTGGTTCGAGGTCCGCATCGGCCGCGCGATCGAGGAGCAATTCCGCCGCGACTACGAGATCTTCGACACCCCGGCGCTGGCCTTCACCGCCGACGGCAGCCCGCGGCTGGTGGCGCGCGTGTTCGGCTTCAATGAGGACGGCAGCGCGGCGCCCAGCGGGCTGTACTACTTCGCCTGCGACGCCGCCTGCGACACTCACGAGGGGTGGCAGCGGGTCTTCCTGCTGGACACCGGCGGCGGCTCGTTCCCGCACCCCACATGGGACCTGGCGCTGACCGCCGACGGCCGCCCGCGCATCGCGCTCTTCACCGGGGACGGCCTGCAGCAGGATGAGATCGAGAACCGCCTGCTCTACCTGTGGTGCGACGAGATCTGTCTCGACCAGGCCGGCTGGTTCTTCAACTTCGTCGGCCTCGCCAGGGGCAGCGGCCAGAGTGCAGACCTGGAGCTGGATGGGGCCGGCCGGCCGCGCACGGCCTGGATCACCAGCCTGGGTGACCTGGGGTACGCCTGGTGTAACACGGCCTGCGAGACCGACCAGGCGCAGTGGCAGCAGCAGGTGGTGGAGACCGAGGCCATGCTGAAGCAGGAGTTCCCGCAGGCCATCCCGCCCCACTGCGATACCGACACCTGGGAGGGGTTGGCGCCGGCGCTGGCGCTGGACGGGCAGGGCAGCCCGCGCATCACCTACGATGTGTCGGTGAACGCCCGCTGCTACTACGACGACACGCCGGGCGACCCGACCGATCCGCCGGTGATCAGGTTCGAGCCGGTGTGGCGCGGCGTCCACCTGAACTTCTTCCCGCAGCCGTAGGGCGCATGCCGCGCAGGTGATAAGCGATAGGCGATAGGTGATAGGTGATAGGGGGTTAACCCCTATGACCTATCACCTATCACCTCATGGCCGCAGTAACATGCGCACTGCGGCCAGGTCCTCCGGCGTGTTAATGTTGCGGAAGGCGTGGCCGTGCGGGTCGTAGCGGCGGATCTCCTCCGGCTCGAGCGTGACCACCCGCACCAGCGCCAGGAACTCGACGATCCGGCGCCTGCCGGCGTCCAGCGTGGCGCGCAGCGGCTCGAGGCAGCGGCGGCTGTAGATGGCATGCAGCGGCTCCAGGTCCAGCGCGTTGCGCGCCCGGCCCGGCTCGAACGCGCGCGGCACCAGCGCATCATAGTCGCGCGGACGCTCGGCCATGGCCCGCAGCAGCGCAGCGTTCAGCAGCGGCATGTCGGCGGCCACCACCAGCGCATAGGGGCTGGTAGCGGCCTGCAGCCCGGCATAGATCCCGCCCAGCGAGCCCGCGTCGGCGTACACGTCCGGCGTGAGACGCGCCGGCAGGTGGTCCCACGCCTGCGGGTCGTTCAGCACCACCACCAGCTCGGCGCACAGCGGGCGCAGCACCTCGAGGGTGTGCTCCAGGAGCGTCGGCCCCGCCGCGCCCCACAGCCGCAGCTTCCGCTTGTCCTCGCCGAGGCGGCGGCTTAGCCCCCCGGCCACCACAACGCCTGTGATTGGTTCCATATATCTTTTCGGAGGGACTATGCCCCTCCGAACCTCCCCGGCAGGTGCGCTGAAGGCACATTATACTCCACGGGAGGGCCAGGGAGGGCTACGTCCTCCCTGGCCCTCCTACCAAACCGAACCGTATGTGCGGAGCTCTTTAGCGCCGGAAGATCTCGTAGATCGCCCCGTTGCTGATCGAGACGAGGAACAGGTTGCCGTTCGGGCCGGTCTCGATGTCGGTGGTCACGCCGAAGTCCCTGCCGATCAGCAGACTCTCGCTCTCGGTGATGTCGAACTTGCAGATGTTGTCGGCCACCCGGTCCTCTAGCCGCGGGTCGTCCACCGCGATCTTCATACGGTTGCCGGTGAGGTTGAAGTGGAACAGGTGGCCGCCGGCCAGCGCGGCTCTGGCCGCGCCGACGAACAGGTCGCCCTCGAACTGCGGCCCAAGCCCCTGCCCCTTGACGAAGCCGATGCCCCCTGGGGACACCTCGAACTTCCAGCTGAACTCCGGGTCGCTGAAGTGCGCGCCGGGCAGCATGAACAGCCGCTGGCGCGCCTGCGCCGGCGTGTCGGCGATGTTCGTCGGCGGCCAGCGCAGCTGCTGCAGCCCGAAATAGGCCGAGCCGACGCACGGGTCGACGCCGGGGCTCGTCTCGACGGCCTTGTACTGCGCGACGCGCGAGGCCGGCCCCATGATCTGCACCCAGCCGGAGTTGAAGCCCGGCTCCACCCGGTTCAGCTCGGAGAAGGTGTCGTCGCCGTTCTCCTGCTCCCACAGGTGGCCCGAGATCGGGTCGAAGGCCATGCCGAAGCTGTTGCGCAGGCCGTAGGCGTAGATCTTCTGGACGTTCGCGCCCACCTCCCCGCCGATCGCCGCGCCGGCGGCGAAGAACGGGTTATCCTGCGGCGCGCTGCCGTCCTCGTTGAGCCGCAGGATCACGCCGCTGAGGTGTGCGTCGTCCGGCTCCGGCCCACCGAACTGGTCGTCCGGCACCACCGGCCCCGGGCAGGTGGCGGTCGGCCCGCACAGCAGATTCTGCAGCTGCCCGCGCCGCCCCAGGTCGCCGACGATCACGTAGAGCTTGCGGTCCGGGCCGAAGGCGATCACGCCGCCGTCGTGGTTGCCGCGGGCCGGCTGCGCTGCGTCGTCCTGGCCGGGCGGCTCGGGGGCGCCGTCGTTCTGGAAGGAGCGCAGCGTGATCAGGTTGCGCTCGAAGGTGAGCGCAGCGCCATCCCAGATGAAGCGGTCCACCCGGTTGCCCAGCAGCGGCACCTCGAGCAGGTCGCCGCTGTCCGGCCCCAGCTCCGGCACCTCCGAACACGTCTCGGCGGCGGGGACAAAGGGGTCGGACGGGTGCGGGGCGCGGCACGACCAGTACAGGTAGACGCCGGGGTTGGCGGGGAAGTCCGGGTGCAGGGTGATCCCGAGCAACCCGCGCTCCGAGGCGAAATTGACCGCCAGGTCCAGCACCGGTTCGCTCTGGACGGTCCCGCCGACGATCTGCTTCACCTGGCCGGTGTTCTTCTCCAGCACCAGCATGTCGCCGGCGCCCAGGAACGCCAGGCCGACCGGGGTGGTCAGGCCATCGGCCACCGTCCTGACCCCCAGGCGCGGATGCAACATGACCGGCCCGCGGGCCTGGGCTGCGGCGGGCCCGGCGGAGCCTGCGGCGGAGAGCAGCGCGATGGCCGCGAGCAGCGCGGCCACCCGCCCGCGAAGACGAGCACTGATCATCGTGTCCCCCTTTCGTGGATCATCGCCGGCATGCCACCGAAGGCCGGTGGGCATCACCAGCGCCGTTCGATCGCGTCTGACGGGCGCGCAGCTTGAGGCAGGAGTGGGCAGCTGTGGCGGAGAGGGGATGCTGAGAGGTCTTGTCTATTCATACGTACCCGGCGGGCCGGGCACATCTCTAGCGCATCGGTCACGTGTGCGTGGGGCTGCGCCCCCAAGCCCCCGTGGGGCGGCGCGGCGGGGCTACGCCC
>DATMBA010000509.1:0-4060 GCA_035559635.1 Roseiflexaceae bacterium | reverse complement strand
CTGACGGGCGCTACACCGCGCCCACCGCGCGGTCGTGCGGGCGCAGGAGCGCGGCGACGTGCCGGCTGAACACCAGCAAGTCGAAGGGCTTCTCCACCACCGGCACACCGGCGTTGCCGAGCATCTCGTAGACGATGCGCGGCGGCAGGGCGCCACACACGAGCAGGATCGGGATGTGGGCCGTCGCGTCGCTGCTGCGCATCTGGTCAACCCAGATATACCCGCTGGCGTTGGAGAGCTGCCAGTCGAAGACGATCAGGTCCGGCTCGCGGCGGTCGATCAACTCTTGCGCCTCCTGCACCGTGCGGGCCAGCACCACTGAATAGCCCTCGAGCTCGAGCATGGACTCGAACAGCCTCCCAAGATCCGGGTCCTCCTCGATCACCAGGATGATCGGTCTCATTGGCCTGTCCCTCGTGTGTCGCCAACTGCCAGTGGTCCTCCCCGGCACAAGTAGGACGAGGGTGAGCGGCGGCCGCGCACCCTGGGCAAGAATATATCTGAGGAGAGACCCTATGCAGAAGTAACGCCGCCGCACGCGCGGAAGGTACGGGCCGCTGTCGATGAGGCCCTGTAGTAGTTGGGGTTACAGGGAGGTCGGGAGGGCGAAGCCCTCCACAGCCACCCCGGTGGGGGCTGAGGCCACCCCAACCTACGTTCGCGGGGCTTGGGGGCGCAGCCCCCAGAAAATCCTCATCAAGAGTTCTTTGGAGGGGCTCTGCCCCTCCAAACCTCCTGCTTTGCGGATAGACCCCGCCCTTAGTGGAAATGCGCTACGGGTACACCCCGCGGGTGAGGTTGGCGTCCGCCACGCGGCGCACCGCCAGGAGGTAGGCCGCGAGGCGCAGCGGCAGGCCGCGCTCGTGGGCCAGGTCGTACACCTGGTCGAAGGAGTGCACCATGATGCGCTCGAGGCGCGCGTTGACGTCGCTCTCGTCCCAGAAAAAGGACTGCAGCCCCTGGACCCACTCGAAGTAGCTGACGGTGACGCCGCCGGCGTTGGCGAGGATGTCCGGCACCACCGGGATGCCGCGCTGCTCGAGGATGGCGTCCGCGCCGGGGGTGGTGGGGCCGTTTGCGCCCTCGACGATCACCTGCGCGCGAATGCGGCCAGCGTTGCGCTCGGTGATCTGGTTCTCCAGCGCGGCAGGCACCAGCACATCGCAGGGTGTCTCGAGGATCTCCGTGCCGCTCACGCGCTCCAGGCCGGGCGCCTCGTACCCCTGGAGCAGGTGGCGGGGGTGCTGCTCCACGTAGCGGCGCATGGCGGCCACATCCAGGCCGGTGCGGCAGATGTAGCCGCCGCTGGCGTCGGCGATGCCGATCACCGTGCAGCCCATCTCGGCCAGCAGCCGCGCCGCCACCCCGCCCACGTTGCCGAAGCCCTGCACCACCACCGTCAGGCCCTCCAGTCGGCGGCCGGTGCGCCTGGCCCACTCGCGCACCATGAGGCTCACGCCGCGCCCGGTGGCCTCCATGCGCCCGAGAGACCCGCCCACCTCCACCGGCTTGCCAGTGACCACGGCGTTGATGGTGTGGCCCTGGTGCATCGAGAGGGTATCCATGAACCAGGCCATGACCTGTGGGTTGGTGTTGACGTCCGGCGCGGGGATGTCGCGCTCCGGGCCGACGATAATCGAGACCTCGGTGGCGAAGCGGCGGGTGAGGCGCTCGAGCTCAGCGTGCGAGAGCTCCGCCGGGTCCACCACCACGCCGCCCTTGGCGCCCCCATAGGGGATGTTGACCAGGGCGCACTTCCAGGTCATCCACATGGCGAGCGCGCGCACCTCGTCCAGGTCCACGCTGGGATGGTAGCGCAGGCCGCCCTTGGTGGGGCCACGGCCGAGGTCGTGTTGGACGCGGTAGCCGGTGAACACGCGGGTGCTGCCGTCGTCCATCTGCACCGGGAAGCGCACGGTGAGCTCGCGGCGGGGGACGCGCAGCACCGCGCGGATCTCCTGGGGCAGGCCGAGCATCTCGGCGGCGCGGTCGAACTGCTGCTGGGCGATGCGGAAGGGGTTATCGCGGTCAGACATCGTTGTCTGCTCCTTGGGGAGGTTTGGAGGGGCGCAGCCCCTCCAGAAAGAATGCTCAAAAGTCCGTTTCGGGGGGCCGAGGGCCCCCGTACGCCCGCTTGGGGCGCCGGTGGTATACGCCGTGTCAGACGAGATCCTTGCGCATATAGATCCACTTGCGCTGGCGCAGCACCCAGCCGGCGAGCCAGGAGCGGCGCACGCGGCGCTCGGAGAAGCCGGCGCCGGTATAGAGCCGCCGGGCCGGCTCGTTGGCCGCGCTGACGTACAGCCCGAGGAAGCGCTTGTTGCGCAGCCGGGCGTCCTCCTCGGCGCGGGCGAGCAGCGCATGGGCCACCCCGCGGCGGCGGTAGGGGCCGAGCACGGCCACGTCCGTGATATAGCCCTCAGCGCGGTCGATCTGATGATCCAGCAGGGAGAGCGCGAAGATCGAGCGGATAGCGCCCCAGACGCCGAGCACCTGGTGGAAGGCGATCTCGGCCGCGCCGCTGGCGTCGCTCCCCATCTCCCAGGTACGGAGCGAGATCGTGCCGATCACCTGGCCGTCGGCCACGGCCACCAGCATCCCGCGCAGCGCGCTGCTGCCCTGGCGGCGCCAGGCCTCGGCCATGGCCTCGATGCCGCGCGTGCCGCCGTTGGCGCCGAAGGCCGCGCCAAACTTATCGGCGAACGCCTCGCGGTGGAGCCGCAGGATGGGATAGATATCGTCCATGCGCGCCGGGCGGATGTCGACCGCCAGCGGCGGCGCGGTTGCAGCGTGCGTTGTTACCAGCATAGCGTACCGCCGGCGCGGTGGACGCCGGGCCGCGCCGGCGAGAAGAGGCTGCGGATATTGTAGCACCCGGCCTGGCCGGGGTCAACCGGCACGGCGGCGGGGCGCGGGGAGGGGCACTGCTCCTCCAAAAGAACCCTCGAGGACATCATTGTGGGGGCCTGCCGCCCGCGGCTCCCGCTGTGGGGGGCGGTCCGGAGGGGCCGCGCCCCTCCAGTTGACCCAGCCAGGGATTGACACCTCCCCCGAAGGGGGCTACAATGCCGGGCCGCGCCGCGTGAGGGAGGCGGCGCGCTGAGGTGGAGCTATGGTAGGCGCGTCGCCGACGCCCCGCTACGACCGGATCGTCTCGCTGGTGCTGCTGGTGCTGATCGGGCTGGCGGTGGTGTTCTTCATCGATATCAACCCCCACATCCTGCGGGCGCGCTTTGGCGGGGACCTGCCGGCGATCACGGTCTCCTGGCTGCTGATCGCCTCGCTGGTGGTGATCACCAGCACCGGCGCGGATGTGTTCATCCGTACCCACCCGCAGTTGCAGGCGCGCGGCCTGCCGACGCTGCGGCTCGGGCCTTTGGCGCTGGAGCTGGCGCCGGGCTTCTGGGTGCTGCCGTCGTTCGCGATCGTGGCGTCGTTCGCGTTCTTCCGGCTGTTCAGCGCCGCGCTGGGGATGGCGGCCTTCATCATGGCGTTGGTGGCGGCGGGCGCGCTGCTACTGGCCACGCTGCTGGGGCAGCACTACGCGCTGGATCGGCGGCCGGAGGTGCGGCACGCCGCGCGCCTGGGGCTGCAGGCGGTGGCGCTGCTGCTGGCCTTCGGCGTCTTCAGTGCGATCTCCTACGCTCGCATGCGCACGCTCTACTCGGCGGTGCTGGTGGGCGCGAGCGGCACGCTGCTGGCCTTCGCGCTGCTGCAGTGGGCGCGGCCGCGCGGCGGGCTGCTGCTGGCGGCCATGGTGGGGCTGACGCTGGCCGAGGCCACCTGGGCGCTCAACTACTGGGCGGCCACCTTCCTGCTCGGCGGGGCGCTGCTGCTGGTGGTGTTCTACATCACCACCGGGCTGTTGCAGAGCCACCTGGAGGGCGCGCTCACCCCGCGGGTGATCGCCGAGTACGCGCTGCTGGGGGGCGGCCTGTTCCTGGCGGTGCTGATCGCGGTGTTCCGCTAAGACAAGGTGCGCGTGGACGTGACCGTCCACGTGAACGCGCACGGGGGTGTGGGGGCCGTAGGCCCCCACCGCAATGCTTTTGCGGCGGGG
>DATMBA010000508.1:0-1406 GCA_035559635.1 Roseiflexaceae bacterium | reverse complement strand
TACGTGCGCGTCTACGCCGCGACGATGCTGGCCGGCGTGGTACTGCTCGTGGGGTACTGGCTGCTGCGATGAGAACCCTGCCCCTGCTGTCGCTGCTGATCGTCCTGCCGCTGGCCGGCGCGCTGACCGTGGCGCTGCTCGACCGGCGGCGCGAGGGAGCGGTGCGCTGGACGGCGCTGCTCGTCTCGCTGCTCGTCCTGGGGGTGGCGCTCGTCATGGCCGGCCGCTTCAGGCCGGACACCGCCGCCATGCAGTTCGAGGAGCGCGCGACCTGGATCCCGGAGGTGGGGATCAGCTACCACCTCGGCGTGGACGGCATCTCCCTGCCCCTGGTCCTGCTCACCGCGGTGATCATGCCGCTGGCCCTCCTGAGCTCGTGGAGCGCCGTGACCGACCGGGGGAAGGAGTTCGCGGTGAGCATGCTGGCCCTCGAGGCGGCGCTGCTCGGCACCTTCCTCAGCCTCGACCTCGTCCTCTTCTACGTCTTCTGGGACGCCGTGCTCATCCCGATGTACTTCATCATCGCGCTGTGGGGCGGGCCCCGGCGGTCCTACGCCGCCTTCAAGTTCATCCTCTACACGGCCGCTGGCAGCGCCCTGATGCTGGTGGCGATCATCGTCCTCCACCTGCACAGCCTCGCGCCGGGGGCGCGGACCTTCGACTGGCTGGCGCTGCGCGAGGCGCCGGTGGCGATGCCGCTGCAGGCCTGGCTGTTCGGCGCGTTCGCCCTGGCCTTCGCGATCAAGGTCCCGGTCGTCCCCCTGCACACCTGGCTGCCGGACGCCCACACCGAGGCGCCCACGCCGGGCAGCGTCGTCCTCGCCGCCGTGCTGCTGAAGATGGGCACCTACGGCTTCCTGCGCTTCCTCCTGCCGCTGTTCCCCGAGGCCACCGTGCGCTTCGCGCCGTACCTCAGCGCCCTGGCTGTGGCCGGCGTGCTGTACGGCGGCGCGGTGAGCTGGGCGCAGCGCGACCTGAAGCGGCTCGTGGCGATGAGCAGCGTCAGCCACCTCGGGCTGGTCACGCTCGGCGCCTTCGCCCTGACCGTGGAGGGGCTGCAGGGCAGCCTGCTGCAGATGGTCAACCACGGCATCAGCACCGGCGGGCTGTTCCTGCTCGTCGGGGTGCTCTACGACCGCACGCACAGCCGGGCGCTCGACGACTACGGCGGCGTGGCGGCGCTCATGCCGCGCTTCGCCGCGCTGGCGCTGATCGTCGTCCTGTCCTCGATGGCCCTGCCGGGGACGAACGGCTTCGTCGGCGAGTTCCTCATCCTCCTCGGCGCCTTCCGCGCCGCGCCGGTGGCCGCGGCGCTGGCCGCGGGCGGCGTGGTCCTCTCCGCGATCTACCTGCTGCACCTCGTGCAGCGCGTCTTCCACGGACCGGTCACGGTTGTGCGGCGGGCG
>DATMBA010000507.1:0-4496 GCA_035559635.1 Roseiflexaceae bacterium | reverse complement strand
GGAGCGACATAACCCACCTCCAGTCCTGGTCTGAGGCGGCCCACTGCCGCGCTCCAGCCGGAATGATACGTCACGCGACCGCCTGTTGCACGACTACTGCCAACTCTGAGGCGCTCCTGCTTGAGGTTCGCCAGCGACATCATTTCAAGTTGCAAGCCTTCAACAAGTGGGCGCGGGAGCGCCGCAGGGAGCTCGGCCGCCGGGCCGTGCTGCTGAGCGGCGAGCGCTGGGCCGAGAGCGACGCGCGGTCCAACGTCACCCGCTGGGAGTGGCGCGAGGACGTCACGCTCAAGCCCGGCAACAAGGCGTGGCCGGACGGCTGGCGGCTGCTCTGGGCGCGGCCCGGCATCGACCTGGCCTTGTGGCAGGTCGCGCAGGCGGCGACCGCCGCCGGCATCGCGCCGCACCGCGGCTACTTCGACCAGGGCGAGACCATCGAGGCGATGACCAACCCGGACCGCGACGAGACGGGACGGGCGCGGCTCTCCTGCCTCATGTGTATCTACTCCCACCAGCACCACATCCAGCGCGCCGTGGACACGCGGCGCGAGCTCATGGCGCTGGTGCAGGTGGTCAAAGACTACGAGGCCGACACCGGACGCACCTGGCAGCAGCGCGGGCCGATCACCGTCACCTGCGGCCTCGCCGATTCCGCCCCCCGCCTCCGCTCGATCCATACCCTATCCCGGTCTATGGCCGGAAGATTGGAAACCGCCAATGACACTGCTGATCGTCACCTGCGAACACGTGCTCGCGGCGATGGCGCGCTTCGACGCCGAGCTGCGGCCCGGTGAGTACGCCGAGTGGGACGTCAAGATGTCCCAGAAATGGGCCATCGAGCACGCAGGCCTGCGCTACCCACCGAAGGTGCTGTGGGCCCTGATCGCCAACCGGGCAGTCAACTCGTTCAGCGGTGGCGGCGACCTCAACAAGCGCTTCGTGCGCCTCGGGTTCGCCCTGATCCGTCTGGACGGCAGGCCGCTGCCGGAGCCGGTGGAGGAGCCGACCTACCGCGACCTGGAGGAGCAGGTGGCCAAGCTGGAGGCGCTGCTGGCCGAGGCCGAGCTGCGCGTACTGACCGAGCAGGCCCGCACGCGCCTGGCGCTCATAGCGCTGGCTGCCGCCAGCGAGATCGCCCGCCACGCCCCCGGCTGCATGGCCGGGAGCCCGCCGCACACGCTGCCCTGCTCGTGTGGCTTCGCCCGCGCCGAGCAGCTCGCCGCCGAGTCGATGGTGATCGCCGCCGACACGCCGGACCTGACGACGATGATCGCGGCGCTCACCGCCGCCTGAGAGGAGATCCCGATGGCACAGCACACGACGACCCGGCTGGGGTTGCAGATCACGATCACGCTGGAGATCCCCGCCAGCGCGGACCAGGAGGCCACTACAGCGCTGCTCGCGCGCCTGCAGGACGGCCCGCACGTCATCCAGACGCTCGCCGGTGAGCTGTCCGCGCGCCTGCCCACGCTCCGCGTCGCGGACGTGCGCGCCACCGACTACGACACCGGCGACACCTGCGCTGACTGCGGCGCCCAGCTGCACGGCCGTGGCAAGGATGGCCTCTGCGCCAACTGCTGGTAATCGCCCCAGCCGGTCTTCCACCCCCGCTATCTGAGCACACACCAATGCTTGCATCTTCCCGACCGCGCCCCGCGCGGCCGCGTCTGCCGCTGCCATCGGTG
Organism: Roseiflexaceae bacterium; assembly: GCA_035559635.1. GTDB lineage: Bacteria > Chloroflexota > Chloroflexia > Chloroflexales > Roseiflexaceae > CALJIC01. The sequence continues at coordinate 2,811 of DATMBA010000507.1, read as the reverse complement.
CGCAGCGCATTCGACGCGGGCCGCCTCACCATCACACCCGACCGGCCGGACGGCTACCGCGCCGCCTGGGAGGACGGCGACGGCGCGTGGCTGGTCACGTTCGACGCATGCGCCGTCCCGCTCCTCATCACCTGCCGGCTCCGCGAGACGAGCGGCGCACTTGGGCGGCGGATCGCCGTCTCTGGCGCGCCGCTCGACCGCGGCTACCCGCCCTCTGACAACGCCCGCGCTCGCGCGTGGGCGGCCCGCACGCTCGGCATGACGCGCTACCGCGCGCTCCGGGCCGCGCTCGAGCCGCACATCGTCGCGGCCTGAGAGGAACGCGATGACACGACTTGGCATCGCCGGCGACATCCGACTGAACAACCCCAGCGGCGCGGCGCTCGGCATCGCCGGGAACCTCACGGCCCGGCTGCGGCCCGCCGTGGAGGACGCGCTGGAGATGGCCGCGGCCGCGCTCGCCCACAACGCGCGCCAGGCCCGCGTCACCATCGCCAGCGAGCGCCTGGGCGACGTGGCCGCGAAGGTCGCCGCCAGGTATGGCTTTCTCTTCTCGGACTTCTGCTACCTGGTGACGGTCGATCGGGCGAACGGACATATCACCTGGCAAAAGGGCCGCGAGACGCTGTTCCACCGCAACCTGCGGGCGCTGCCGCTGGCGATCGACAGCAGCGGGTACCGGCGCTGCATCTCCGGCACCGCACCGCGCTGGGCGACGCTGCCGCGCTACCTGGAGGCGATCTGGCTCATCCAGCCCGAGGAGTGCGCCGCCTGGGACGACCCACGCAGCCGTGCGGCGTCGCTGGCGTCGCTTCGCGAGATGGACGGCTGCCTGCCGCCTGACGTGCGGCTCTGGCCGGTCTTCTCGATCCGCTGGCTGGAGGAGCCGGCGGCGATCAGCCCGCACCGCATCCCGGCCACATGGGCGCGGCGCCACGTGCTCGCGGGGCTTATCCCACTCACCCGCACACAGCAGCCCATCACCGAGGCGACGCGCGACGCAGCGGCGCGTAAGGCGCTCGCCTACGCTCTTGCGGTGGCCGAGGACCCGGACTTCCGTGCGATGGCAGCCCGGTACGGGCGCGTCATGATCGGCGGCATGCTCCACTTCGCCGGCCTGCCACGCATGGCGCGGCACATCTTCGGCTCGGCGTTGCACGCGCTGATGCCGGGCGTGGACATCTGGCTGCTTGGCTGCGCCAACTGGCAGACAATCAACGGGCTTGGCGTCCTCGAGACGCTGCTGGCGCTGCGGCTCGATGGGTCGTCCTGGCTCCACGACGCACGCGCGAACTACGGGGCGTTCCTCGATGGTGGCCTGATCACCATCCAGCGGCTAACTGGCGCGCACGCCGACCGCGCCAGTCCGCTGCGCATACCGTTCTTCACGCTCACCGAGTTGGCGGCCTGTCACCTGCGGGCGCAGCTCAGCGCCTACGCCGGGATCTGGCGCTGGCCGACCGCCCCGACGCTCCCGCTCGACATCCGCGATGCGGAACAGATCCGCACGCTGCGGGAGGTCTACGTACAGACGGCGTACGACTTGGGCCTGATCTCCTAGCGGGCGCTTCCCGCGCTCGCCCAACGGACGGGCACTAGTTTCGCAGTGCGCCGTCCGGCCGGGCGGCGCCAAGGAGCATCACCCGTGATAACCACGATAACCACCTCTGCCACCACTGCCACCGGCGAGCTGAAGACCATCGAGCAAGTACTGCGCGCGAGCCAGCGTGGCCCGGTGCTAGTCAAGACCGGCATGGACCCGGTGTACCGCGTGGTGTACCGCAAGGCGTGGTACGAGCTCTACGGCCTGGAGTGGCGCCCCTGGGGCGTGCGCTGGCAGAACAAGCGCACGCAGCGCGTCACGGTCCTGCCGCTCGACCTGCGCCCGGTTCTGCTGGTGGCCCTGCGGAGCTTCCTCAGCCGCGATTGGGAGGTGCTGGCCGAGCAGCGCGAGCAGCCACTCGCCACGCGCCGGCAGTGGCACCCCGACCGCGACATCACCATGGCGCTGCGGGCTGGCTTCACCCGCGCCGAGCTTGGCATCCCCGACGCCTACACGCCCGACTCCGCCTGCCGCTACGACCCAGAGCGGGAGGCGTTCCAGATCCACCGGTTGTGGACGGTCGGCGAGTGGACGCAACCCTACACCATCGTCCCCTGTGTCTAGGAGCACCGCACGATGACCACCCCCACCACCCAGGCCGCCCCCGCGCTGCGCGCCATCGACCGCGGCGCGGCGTTCCTCACGCTGGCCGCGCTCGCGTTCGAGGAGGCCGCGGCGCTGCTGGACGCCCTGCTCCCCGAGCTGCGCGACACCGTCGCCGAGCGCCGCGCGATCGTGCGGCGCAACGCCGTGTACGCCGCCATAAGCGCGTTTGATCACCGCGACGTGCTGGCGCAGGTGTGCTGCGACTACACGGACGCTGCGCGGGGTATCGCGGCCAACGCCGACATGTTCCGTACCGAGTTGGCCGAGGCGGGCTACGATGTCATCCTCATCAGCGGCGTGGAGGAGTTGGCCTTTCCAGGCCAGGCGCCGGCGGTAGCGCTCGACGACGAGCGCCAGCTGGCGGAGATCGCCCGCGTCACGCGAGCGGAGATCGGCTGGCGCTGGAGCGGCGAGCTGCTGATCGTCTTCGCCGAGCCGAACCCGTAGCCGGTCGGGGGTGCTACCGCGTAGCACTCCGACTATCGCGGAATCCCCCATCCCGTCCTGCCATCTGCGCGCATGCGCGCCTCCTGAGGCTGCGGTTGCGGCAGCGCTCACCGAGGAATCCGGACCGCAACACCACAGCGGGCGGCCTCCATATC
>DATMBA010000506.1:0-1555 GCA_035559635.1 Roseiflexaceae bacterium | reverse complement strand
CTCCTGGCGCGTGTCGCCTAGCTCCGCGTACAGCCCGCGCGCCTCGCTCACCAGTGCCGCCGCGCGCCCGTAGTCGGCAGCCTCCAGCGCGGCGCGCGCCTCCTGCGCCAGCGCGTCGGCCCGCTGCCCGGTCTCGGCCTGGCGCAGCATGCGCTCGGCCTCCTGCAGCCTGTCCGCCTGCGTGGTGGTGCGCAGCCACTCGATCGCCGTCTCCAGCTCGCGCTGCGCCTCGGTGTAGCGCCCCTCGCCGAGCAGCGCCTCGATGTGCGAGAGGTCATAGGCCGTGAGCGCGTTGTGGCGGTAGCCACCCTCCAGGTAGCCCGGCAGCCAGTCGCGCCACTCCTGCTCCAGCGTCGCCGGCGAGACGCCGTAGGCCCGCTCCAGCGCCGAGCGGTAGCCGCTGCTGCGCGCGCTGACCTCCAGGAACTCCCGCAGCTTCGCGAACGAGTAGCGCTCCACCAGGAAGGCCACCACCGAGAGCGTCTGGGGGTAGGCTACGTCCGGGCTGCCGTACACCTGCTCGCGCTCGTCCAGGGCACTCCACGGCAGCAGCAGCCCTTCCTCCGCCGCGCGCCGCAGCAGGCGGATCTTCGTCTCCAGCTCGCCCGAGGGGTGTTCGACGTACTGCGCCACTCCCTCCTGGAAGCCGACGTTGAGGCGGCTACCGGAGATCTCGGAGGCGACGATGTGGGCCAGTTCGTGGCGGACGTTGTTCTGCACCTCCGCCGCCGTCTGGCGGCGGGTCTGCTCGAGGACCACCACCACCTCGTTGCGGCGGAAGTCGGCGTGCGCCACGATGCCGCTCATGCCGCGCGCCAGCGGGTTGGACTCGTAGTAGCGCTCCAGGGTGGGGTAGAGGCGGAGCGTCACCGGGGTGGCGGGGCGGTGGCCGAAGATCGCCGCCACCTCGTCGTAGACCGCGTCCACGAAGCCGGCGTACTCGCCCGCCGCGGTCTCGCTGCCCGCCACGTACAGGATCACGAAGTGGTCGGTGCGCTGCTCGCGCCACGCTGCCCGGTCCCGCTGCTGTGCCAGCGCGCCCGTTGGGAGGAGCAGGAAGCAGAGGAGCAGCGCCCACGCGAGAAGCATCACCTGCCGCGTTTGTCGCACCGGCGACTCCTTCCCGGCCACGAGGGGGAGAAGACAAAAGTGCGACCAACCTCTATTATGGGAGCGGCGTGGGGAAACCAGGTCCCCCCACATCCCCCCTCACCGGGGATGGGAGGCCGCCGCCCCACGAGATCTGGTCACACTCATAAGATAAGTGTAGTGCCCGTCTGACGCCAATAGTCTACCATATCGCGGGCGGCCATGGCTGAGACGGGGATGAGAAAGCCGCGGTGCCCGTGGTATAATGAGTCGTCGCGGCCACCACATGGGGCAGGGAGCGCATGCCCCCGGAAAGCCCCTTCTTCTTCGCCAGCCATGGCCTGCAAACGTTGAGCGATAGCCCTAAGTCCTGGAGGAACTCACGATGCCACCTCACTCCCGCGCCCAGCGCCGTCGCCAGCCCGCCCGCTCCGGCCCGCGCCCGCCGCGCACTGCCGGCGCGCCC
>DATMBA010000505.1:0-1409 GCA_035559635.1 Roseiflexaceae bacterium | reverse complement strand
TGGCGGGCAGGCCGGCGCTCACCGGCGCCGATGCCGGGGCGCCGCCGCAGGCCGCTAGCAGGAGCGTAAGCAGCGTCAGCGCAGCCAGGGTCCGGAGAATCTGTGGTCTCATCGCGTCCTCCTGGGTCACGAAGGGGGCATCCGCTATCGTCTGCCCCCATGACGCCACAAGGCGCGAAAGAGTTCCGCGTACGGCGTCTCCGATGGTAACCTGGTGTCCTTGGTGCCCTTCGTGGATTCTCGGCGGCGTTCTAATCTTCCCAGAAGGGCCGGGCCCACCCCCGCCGCACCAACTCGGCCCGCAGCTCCAGCATCGCTGTGTAGGTCGGCAGCGCGTAGAGTGTCTCTTCAGCCGGTAGCGCTGCCAACGCCGCATCTAGCGCCCGCGCCGGATCATCCGCCACGGCGATGTGCTCCGGCGCCACACCGGCGTACTTCAGGCGCACCGCCATGTCCGCCGCCCGCGTGCCGCCCACCGTCGCGCGAGCCACACGCCCGGCTAAGCGCTCGAAGTCCGCATCCCATAGCCAGCTCACGTCGGTGCCATCCGCGTGGCGGTCGTTGATGAGGATGAGGAGGTGCAATCCCGTTTCCAGTCGAACGTTTGCACGTTGCACGTCGGACGTTGGCTCACCGGCCACGTGGTGGTGCTGTGCAGAACGTGCAACGTGCAACGTGGAACCTTCAACCAGCATGCGCACCGTCTCACTCGCCCCCACCGGGTTCTTGATCAGTGCCAGCAGCAGTGGGCGCCCGCCTGCATCGACGCGCTCGATGCGCCCGAAGGCGGCGCTGAAGCGCTCCAGGGTGTCGCGTATAATTGCCGGGGGCACGCCAAGCTCCAGGGCGGCAGCCACGGCGGCCAGCGCGTTGACCGCGTTGTAGAGGCCGGGCAGCGGCAGTCGTATGCGCAGGGACGCCTTGGCACTCGCGTCTCCCGCGGCGTCCACCGTGATCTGCAGCAGGCTGGCCTCGGCGCCCAGCAGCTCCACCTGCTCCAGCCGGTAGTGCCGTGTGGGGCGGGTGTGGCCGCAGCGTGGGCAGGCGTAGTGGCCCACGTGTGCGTAGAACAGGGCGCTGTAGGCGTAGGGTGTGCCGCAGCGCCGGCAGAACTGCGAGTCGGCGGCGTGCGTCGTGGCGCCGGCGGCGTGGCGCGTGTCCTCCAGCCCGTAGTAGCGCACCTGCGCCGCCAGTCCCTCGCCGAGCGCCGCCACCGCCGGGTCGTCGGCGTTGAGCAGCACCGTGCTGGATGCGGGCAGCCGCCCGAGCGCGCCGCGCCAGCCAGCGGCCACGCTGTCCACCTCGCCATAGCGGTCGAGTTGGTCGCGGAAGAGGTTGTGCAGCAACACCAGGCGCGGGCGCGTTTCCTCCGCGGCGAGCGGGAAGGCCGCCTCATCGGTCTCGAACAG
>DATMBA010000504.1:0-2112 GCA_035559635.1 Roseiflexaceae bacterium | reverse complement strand
GCTGGTCGCCTGCGCCGCCGTCGTGCGCTGGGGCGACCCGCTGGCGGCGCTCGGGCGGGTCGACGAGCTGGGGTTGGCGCGGCCGCACGATCGCCGCGTCATCTGGCGCGAGACGCTGCCGCTCGTCCGCGACGTGTGGCTGGCCGGCGCCGGCACCGGCACTTACGCAACCGCGATGGTCTTCTACCAGCGCACCGGCCGCGAGTACGCCTTCAACCAGGCGCACAACGAGTACCTGCAGACCGCGGCCGAGGGCGGGCTCCTCGTCTTCCTGCCGCTCGCCGTCGCCGCCGTCGCCTTCGCGCGGCTGGCCGCGCGCCGCCTGCGGGCGGACCGCTCGGGAGTCTACCGGCTGCGCGCGGGGGCGCTCGCCGGCCTCGCCGCCGCGCTCGTCCAGAGCTGCTGGGAAACCGGCCTCCGCCTGCCCGCCAACGCCCTGCTGGCCGCCGTCCTGGCTGCCATCGCCGTCCACGACCCTGTCGCCCCGCCCGCCAGCGGCGAGCCGCCCGCGCGCCGTGTCGCTTAGGCTGGGCTTCGACGTCGACGGCGTCCTCGCCGACTTCCGCACGGCTTTCGAAGCGCTCGTCAGGCGCTACGGCCTCGACACCGTCGACGGCGATCCGCTCGGCGCCGCGACGACGCGCGATCTCAAGCGCCTCTGGGACATCGTCGGGAGGATCGAGAACTGGTGGGTCTCGCTCGAGGCGTACGAGCCGGCCGAGATCGGCCGCCTCTACGCCCTCTCGCGGCAGCACCGCTGGGAGGTGTTCTTCCTGACCTGCCGGCCGGCGAGCGGCGGCGACTCGGTGCTGGTGCAGACGCAGTGGTGGCTCGAGCGGCACGGCTTCTACCTGCCGTCGGTGATCACCGTGCCGGGATCGCGGGGCGAGCTGGCGAACGCGCTGCGGCTGGATCTCGTCGTCGACGACCAGCTCGCCAATTGCGCCGACGTGATCAGCGCGTCGACGACGAAGGCGCTGTTGATGCTGCGGGAGAGCGGCGCCGATCCGCTGCGCGATCAGGCGACCAGCCGCGGCATCGGCGTCGTTTCGACGCTGGCCGAGGCGATTGCCGTCGTCGAGCGGCTGCAGGCGATCCTGCCGGAGCGGCGCGGAAGGCTACGAAGGCTGGTGGACTGGTTCAGCGCGGGAGGGGGAGAGGGGGGGATTCCGAGCGATCCGAGGGGGCAGAGGGGGAATCTGGTAAGTGGGTGATTGGGTGATTTGGTAATGGGTGATTGGGTGATTGGGTAATTGCGTGATTAACCTAGCTGGAGCGTCCACTCACTGTTCCCGCCTTCGCGCTGATCGACAAAAAAGATTCGGCCGTCGATGCAACACGAACTCCCTCAATCGTCAGTCATACGGCGGCCTAACGGCTCTGCGCTCACCCGCAAGCCGCGCGGGAAGCCCCCATCGACGAGGAACCCTTGCGCGGCTCGGCGGGTTCAGCGCATTGTCAGGTGGCGCCGTCCCTTTCAACGACCCGGGATGGCACTCCCATTGCGCACAACGCTAATCTCCGTAACCCGCGTGTCAGGCGCTCGACCTGCATAATACCCACCGATTGCTCCGCCTGCCGGTATCGCAAGCACAAGAGGATGCCCAATCCCCCAATCACCCCCTCACCAAATCACCCAATAGATCACCAAATCACCCAATCCAGATCACCAAATCACCCAATCACCCAATCACCCAATCACCCAATCACCCAGTCATCCAGTCACGCCATCACGCCATCACCCCATCACCAAATCACCCAATCCAGATCACCCAATCACCCAATCGCCCAATCACCCAGTCACGCCATCACCTCATCACCCCATCACCCCATCACCCCATCACCAAATCACCCAATCCAGATCACCAAATCACCCAATCACCAAATCACCAAATCTCCCCCGCTCCCACCTCCCCCCTGACGATCCTCCGGAACGCCTGGTGCTTCAGCAGCGCGAGCGCGGCGCGGCGGTGCCAGTTGAAGTCGGCGTGCTCGGTGACGACCGGCAGCAGGCCGTCGACGCGCGCGAGCTCGACGAGCGCGTGGAGCGCCCGGTCGCCCAGCCGCGCGGCGACGGCGCGGAAGGCGAGCCCGGCGCGGATCTCGGGCCCG
>DATMBA010000503.1:0-2461 GCA_035559635.1 Roseiflexaceae bacterium | reverse complement strand
CGAGGAGTCCCCGGCGCGCTGCGGGCCGGCTGTGCGTTGGTCGGGGTTCGCTTAGAGTGTCTGCGCTCCTCCAGGCCTCCCCACCGCGGGACGTATGTCAAAAGGTGGTATAATCGCCCCTACCGCCAGTAGAACACATGGAGAGGACGCCATGACCAGGCCCACCACGCACGCGCTCGCCGGCCAGGCGCAGCAGGCCGGTTATCACGTCGTCTCGGCTGAGCAACTGCGCCCCAACCGCTGGCTGCTGCACCTGCTGGACGGCGACGGGGCGATGCTCGTGCTGGTGCAGGCACGCCCGCTCGTCGGCGCCGCCGACGTGCAGGACCTGGCCGAGGTCGTGCGGTTGCGCGGACCGCGCTACGGCATCCTGCTGGCCTACGAGGGTGCGTTCAGCCCCGCCGCCCAGCGCACCCTCGCCGAGCTAGGCGACCACCGCCTGCGGCTCTGCACCGCCCTCCCCCCCGCCAGCCGCGCCAGTTCCCCCGAGCCGCGTACCGTCCCCATCACCGCCAAGCCGCTCCCCTGATATCACCGGACGGACGCCGTCGGCATCGCCCCACAGGGGTTTGCCTGGAGGGGCGTAGCCCCTCCAGGCAAACCCAACGCGGGCGCCGCCGCGCGCTGCGCACGATTCGAAATACCCGTGTGCTACAATACCCGCGTATGATCGACCGACGCGCGCACACCGTCCAGTCGCCGCACGTGCTGGACTTCATCAGCCACAGCGCCGCACAGACCATCCGCGTCGGCCAGCGGCTCGGCGAGCTGCTGCAGCCGGGCGATGTGCTGCTGCTGCTCGGCGACTTCGGCGCCGGCAAGACTCACTTCGCCAAAGGGGTTGCGCAGGGGCTCGGCTCGGAGGACATGGTCAACAGCCCTAGCTTCGTGTTGATCAACGAGTACCGCGCCGGCCCGCGCCATGGGCACATGCCGATCTACCATATCGATCTCTACCGCATCGAGAGCCCCGGCGAGCTTGCCGGCATTGGCCTGGAGGACGCCATCGGCGGCGAGGGGATCGCGCTGATCGAGTGGGCCGAGCGCGCCCAAGGCTGGCTGCCCCACGATCACCTGGCCGTCCACCTGCAGCACCTGAGCGATACCAAGCGCGTGCTGCGCTTCGTGCCCACCGGCCGCCGCTATGAAGAGCTGGTGGCAGCGTTCAAGAGAACGGCGTTCGCCTGAACAATGGCGATGGGCGATGGGCGATCCTCGGATCGCCCATCGCCCATCGCCCATCGCCCATCGCCCGCCATGCTTTTGGCTATCGACACATCCACCGCCATCGCCGGCCTGGCCTGCTACGAGGCGCGCGGGCTGGTAGGGGAGTGCGCCTGGTTTTCCGGCCGCGACCACACCGCGCAGCTCCTGCCGCAGCTCACGCTGCTGCTGCGCCACATCGGCCGGGCGCGCGAGATGATCAGCGCGCTGGCGGTGGCCCTGGGGCCGGGGAGTTGGAGCGGGCTGCGCGTGGGCATCAGCACCGCCAAGGGGCTGGCGCTGGCCGGGGGGCTGCCGCTCGTGGGCGTGAGCACGCTGGACGCGCTGGCCTACCAGCACGCCCAGCCAGGTGTGACCACCTACCCGCTCATCCGCCTCGGCCGCGAGCGCTATGCCAGCGCCGCCTACGGCGTGGGCGACGCCGAGCAGCACCGGATCCAGCCGCGCAACACTACCCTCGCCGAGCTGTGCGCTGAGGTGTCCGGCCCGGCCCTGTTCTGCGGCGACATCGACAGCGAGGTGCAGGATGTCCTGCGCCAGCGCCTGGGCGACCGCGCCCGCTTCCCTTCGCCGGCGGCCAACCTGCGCCGGCCCGGGTTCCTGGCAGAACTGGCCTGGCGGCGCCTGCAGGCCGGCGAGGGGGATAGCGTCGCGACGCTCGCGCCGATCTATCTTGGACAGCCAGTCAAGACCCGCTCCTGATCGTGAGGGCTCCCTCCTATGACACTCCGTGCGCTGACGATCTCGCTCGCCACCGGCCAGGCGCGGCAGGAAGAGCTGCCTGCTGCCGTGGAACAGAGCCTCCTCGGCGGGCGCGGCGCTGCCGCCTGGCTGCTGGCGACGCGCGTCCCGCCCACCACCGGGCCGCTCTCGCCCGCCAACCTGCTGATCTTCAGCGCCGGGCCACTCGCCGGCGCCATCCCGCTCGCCGGCGGCTCTTTCGTGGCAACCACCCGCTCGCCGCTCACCGGCACGATCGCCCACTCCTGGGCCATCGGGCGTTGGGGCGCGGCGCTCCGGCGCGCTGGCCACGACCTGCTGGCGCTTGAGGGCCAGGCCCAGGAGTGGTGCTATATCCATGTGGACGGCGAGCGGGTGCAGGTGCGCCCGGCCCAGCGGCTGCTCGGCTTGGATACGGCGGCTACCGCCAACGCGCTGCGCCAGGAGTTGGGCGAGGAGTACGTCGCACTCTGCATCGGCCCGGCCGGCGAGGCCGGCGTGGCCTACGCCAGCATCG